>JAHDPQ010000017.1 GCA_018434245.1 Oscillospiraceae bacterium | reverse complement strand
GAAAAAGCCTAAGTAGCTCGTCCCACATCCCGCCCTTTCTTCAAGGGAAGGGCGGGATTTTTGGGGCCAATAAGTTGTAATTCTTTCACATTCTGTGAATATTTTTGCATCACCATCCAGATTGTTGCAAATTTAACTTGCCTGTTTTGTTTTATTTCATTGCCCTAGTTTTTCTGAAATATGAGCAAATTGTACATTTTTTCCTAGTTCACCCCATAATCTGTCCCCTTCTACAAGGGGCACTGTCTATTGCATTCCATGGTGGTGTATTGTATAATACTTCTTGATTGCAAAATTTGAGGAAGGAAAGTTTTAGGAGGGAAGTAGATGGACATTCTCAATCAAATTGGCGAAGTTGTCATACCCGGTCTGCTGGTCGTCTTTCTTGCACTGGTCATTTTGATCTTTGCGGTATGGGTCATGGGCCGTATCTTTTCTGCCAAAAAAAAGACGGATAAGCCTGCTCCTCAAGCTCCCAAGCAAGCTCCTGCTGCTCCGGCAGCGAAAGCCGCTGCTCCAGCTCCGGTTGTGGCCTCCGGCATCTCCGGGGAAACAGTGGCAGCTATTTCTTCTGCGGTTGCATGTTACATGGAAGAAAGCGCTCCCGGTGTCTCTTATGCGATTCGCAGCATTGGCCGTCCCCGCGAAAGTCGCCCTGTCTGGGGGTTTGCGGGTATGCAGCAGAACACACGGCCGTTTTAGCCTGAATCTTGGGGAAAGGGTGTTGTAAATGATAGCCCAAATTGCGGATGCTTTTGCCGCCTTGGCGGCAGAATCCGGTATTATGAATATGACATGGGGAAACCTTTTGATGATTCTGGTTTCCTTTGTGTTGATGTATCTTGCCATTGGCAAGGGATTTGAACCGTTGCTGTTAATCCCCATTGCTTTTGGTATGTTCTTGGTCAACCTTCCCATGGCAGGTGTCATGGACCCGCCTGTTCTGAATCTGCGGCTACTTCAAGCCGGAGAAAAACTGGCAATGGGCGAAACTCTGCAGTACATTGATGGAATTGCCTACGCCGTCAAGCAAGAAGTCGGGGGCCTGCTCTACTACCTCTATCAGGGTGTTAAGCTGGGCATCTATCCGCCCCTCATCTTTATGGGCGTCGGCGCTATGACCGACTTTGGTCCCCTGATTGCCAACCCCAAGAGCTTCCTCTTAGGTGCGGCTGCTCAAATGGGTATCTTTATTGCCTTTATCGGCGCTTTGGTTCTGGGCTTTACCGGTCCCGAGGCCGGCTCTATCGGCATCATCGGCGGCGCAGACGGCCCTACCGCCATCTTCACCACCACCAAGCTGGCGCCTCATCTGATGGGTTCCATTGCCATTGCGGCCTACTCCTACATGGCTCTGGTTCCTATTATTCAGCCGCCCTTTATGAAGCTGCTGACCACCGATAAAGAGCGTAAGGTCGTGATGGAACAACTGCGGCCTGTTTCCAAAACTGAGAAGGTGATTTTCCCCATTCTCACCACTGTGGTGGTGGCTCTGATGGTACCTTCTGCTACTCCCCTCATTGGCATGCTGATGCTGGGTAACCTGTTCAAGGAGTCCGGCGTCACCGACCGCCTTTCCAAGACTGCTCAAAATGAGCTGCTCAACATCATCACCATCTTCTTGGGCACCACCGTTGGCGCTACCGCCAACGCTTCCACCTTCCTGACCGCCCGTACCCTGGGCATCGTGGTGATGGGCCTGTGTGCCTTTATCTTCGGCACTATCGGCGGCGTTCTCTTTGGCAAGGTGATGTACAAGGTCACCGGCGGCAAAGTGAATCCTCTCATCGGTTCTGCAGGCGTTTCTGCCGTTCCCATGGCCGCTCGTGTATCTCAGAAGGTTGGTGCCGAGTACGACCCCGGCAACTTCCTGCTGATGCATGCTATGGGCCCCAACGTAGCCGGAGTAATCGGCTCTGCGGTAGCAGCCGGTATGCTGATCTCCACTCTGTCCAAGTACGTGTAATTACGATACATTCTAAAAAATCCGGCGTCTTAGGGCGCCGGATTTTTTGTTATCTCTGTCTCTCAGAAACTCCTTTAAAGCACAAGCGCCGGAAGGATTTTCCCTTCCGGCGCAACCTGAGTTAGACATTATGCAGTGAACGTATGGGCCTCCTCCTCCCCGCGGAGCACTCGCAGGCATCCCAGAGCAAGGGATTCCATTTCGTTTTCTCCAGGCAGACAGACCACTGGAGCGATAAACTCCACATACTCCCCAATCCAGCCGGTAAACAGCCGGGAATAGGCGATCCCGCCGGTAAGCAGGATGGCGTCTACCTTTCCCTTGACGGGAACCGCCAGCTTGGCAATATTTTTGGCCACATTGAGGGCCATGGCCTTGTAGACAAGCACTGCCTTTTGGTCCCCAGAAACGGCCCGCCGTTCCACTTCCTGAGCGTCCTTGGTGCCTAAATGGGCATCTAATCCGGCATGGTTTTTAATTTTATCCATCATGGATCGATAGTCGTGCTCCCCGGAGGTGGCCATCTTCACCACCTGAAACACAGGGAGCCCTCCCGCACGCTCGGGAGAAAAGGGGCCTTCGTCATCGGAGATCATGTCGGTCATCCTCCCCTGCTCGTGAAGGGAAAGTGTGATGCCGCCCCCCAGATGGGCGACAATGAGGTTTAGGGCCTCATAGGGCTTTCCGGTGTTTTGGGCATATTTCATGGCGCAGGCCCGCATGTTCAGGTTATGGCCCATCCCTTTGCGCTCCATCTCCACAAGGCCGGTGACCTTGTTGATAGGGGTCAGCTCATCCACAGTGACTGGATCGTAGATATAGGCGTTAATCCCTACAGAATCGGCGATAGTCTTGGCCAAAATCCCCCCCAGATTAGAGGCGTGGATGTTCTGAGGCCGATGGCGCAGGGTGTCCACCATCTCATCGTTGACCAGATAGGCTCCCGAACGGCAGGGAGGCAGCAGTCCTCCCCGGGCCATGACGGCGGAAAGGCTTTCCAGGGCCACACCATGGCGGCTCAGGCAGCTTAAAATGAGTTCTCGACGCAGATCATACTGCTGGTAAATATCCGAAAAGGGAGCAAGCTCCTCCCGAGAGTGCTGGATGTTCTCCACAAATAGGGGTTCTTCATCCCGGTAAACCGCAATCTTGGTGGAGGTGGAGCCGGGATTGATAATCAGCATGGTTTTGATAGTCGATCAGTCCTTTTGAGGAAGTGTGATGGAGTTATTAGCGTGCAGAACCTGCCGCCGCCAGACAGATGGAGAGGTACTTCTCCTCGCTGGAGGAGGCCCGGGAGGTGAGAATAATGGGAGCCTTGGCACCCAGCACCAGACCTGCCATGGTGGCTCCGGCCAGCTCGATCATGGTCTTGCCCATGACGTTTCCGCAGGTGATGTCTGGCACCACCAGAAGGTCCGCATCTCCTGCCACCGGGCTCTGGTATCCCTTGATCTCCGCCTTCTCCTTCACCAGAGAAAGGTCCATGGAGATGGGCCCTTCGATGATGCAGCCGGTGATTTCTCCCCGCTGGTTCATGGCCTTGAGCTCGGCACCGTCCAGACTGTCCTGCATCTTGGGATTGACGATTTCGGCAGCGGCCAATACCGCCACCTTGGGATTTTGATAGCCGATGTTGTGGAGCAGTTCTACTGCGTTTTCGATCAGCTGCTTTTTCTGCTCCAAATCTGGAGTCAGCAGCATGCCGCCATCGGTGGCGGCCAACAGCTTGTGGTAGGTGGGAACGGAAAAGAGGGTCACGTGGCTCATGACTCGGCCGGTGCGCAGCCCCGTCTCCTTGTTGACCACCGCCCGGAGCAGCTGGGCGGTTTCCAGCTTTCCCTTCATCAGGAAGTCGGCCTTGCCCTCCCGAATCAGCTCCACCGCCTTGGCGGCAGCGGCTTCCACGTCGGGAACGTCATAGAGGTTTTCCGGCTCGATGCTCTCCCCCAGTTGAGTCAAAATGGTTTCAATCTTAGCCTTATCCCCCACCAGTACAGGAATCACCAAACCATCCCGTTTGGCCCGGTAGATGGCCTCCAGACTGTGGTCGTCCTGAGCGGCGGCCAATACCACCCGTTTGGTTTCGGAGCGGGACTTGAGCAGAGCAATCATTTCATCAAAGTTTTTCAAACAAAGCGCCTCCTTTAAAAGGGATCATGGTACATTTTTCGGTTGAATCGGCGAGCACCTGCAGCACTCTTTCTAGACAGAAAATGCCCCCCTGAACCATGGGGCGGGTCCGGGGGTGGCAGCTATTCTTTTTGGATTCCCGCTTATACCAGCAAGCTTTTTCCGGTCATCTCGGCAGGCTGAGGCAGACCCATCATTTCCAGCAGAGTGGGAGCTAGATCCGCCAAACGGCCTGTCATGGGCTCGGCCAGCTTGCCCTCGCCGATTCCCACTGCAATAAGGGGCACCGGATTGGTGGTATGGGCGGTAAAGGCAGATCCGTCCGGCTCGTACATCTGGTCGGCGTTGCCGTGGTCGGCAGTGATAAGAGCTTTTCCTCCCATGGCAACCACCCGGTCAATCACCTTGCCCATACAGGCATCCACGGTTTCCACCGCCTTGACGGCAGCTTCAAAAACACCGGTGTGCCCTACCATGTCGCAGTTGGCATAGTTGAGGATGATCACATCATATTTGCCGCTGGAAAGCCGCTCCAACAGCTCATCAGTGACTTCAATCGCACTCATTTCCGGCTTGAGGTCGTAGGTAGCTACCTTGGGAGAGGGCACTAGACACCGGTCCTCCCCTTCAAAAGGAGCCTCGACACCACCGTTGAAGAAGAAGGTGACGTGGGCATATTTTTCAGTTTCGGCAATTCGCAGTTGGGTCAGGCCCTGCTCGCTGATGTATTTGCCAAAAACGTTTTCCAAGCTTTGGGGACGGTAGGCCACCAGAACGTTGGGCATGGTGGCGTCGTACTGGGTCATGCATACATAGGTGAGCTTGGGGAAGGAGCGGCGCTTAAATCCATCAAAGTCCGGGTCCACCAGAGCACGGGTGATTTCCCGAGCCCGGTCGGGGCGGAAGTTGAAGAAGATAACGGAATCCCCTTCGGCAATGCCTGCTCCCTGAATGCAGACGGTGGGGAGGACAAATTCATCGGTAATGCCGGTATCGTAACTGCTTTGCATCACTTCGCCGGTGCGGGCGGAGATGTTCCCCTCCCCGTAGACCATGGCGGCATAGGCCTTTTCCACCCGGTCCCACCGGTTGTCCCGGTCCATAGCGTAGTACCGACCGATGATGGTGGCAATCTGGCCCACACCGATTTCCTTGCATTTTTCCTGCAGCTGGGCGATGAATTCCTTCCCGGAGTTGGGGGGGACGTCCCGGCCGTCCATCAGACAGTGGACATAGACCTTTTCCACCCCGTGACGCTTAGCCAGTTCTAGTAGAGCATACAGATGGGTGTTGTGGCTGTGGACTCCCCCATCGGATACAAGGCCGATGAGGTGAAGAGCACTGCTTTTCTTCTTGCAGTTTTCTATGGCTTCCAGCAGTGCGGGATTCTCGAAGAAGTCGCCGTCTTGAATGCTCTTGGTAATTCGGGTCAGCTCCTGATAGACAATCCGGCCTGCTCCTATGTTGGTGTGTCCCACCTCGGAGTTGCCCATCTGGCCGTCGGGCAAGCCCACATCCATGCCAGAAGCACCGATCAAGGTGTGGGGGTAGTGGTGCAGAAACCGCTCCAAATTGGGGGTCTTAGCTGCCTGGACCGCATTGCCGTAATCGCTCTTATTGTAGCCAAAGCCGTCCAGAATCATCAGCAGGGTTGGTGCTTTCATTGGGTCTACACCTCATTTTAAATCCTATATTGGTGCGGATGACAGGAATCGAACCTGCACGTCGTGGGACACCAGATCCTAAGTCTGGCGCGTCTGCCAGTTCCGCCACATCCGCATTTCATAAAGCAGGCATTATTATAACATTCGGGACGGTAAAAGTCAATGAAGGAAGCCCGGCAAAAACACAGGTTTCGGCAAGAAAGTATCCTTTTTTTCATCAAGCTTTGAGCTTTCATCACAAAAAAATGTGATATTTGCTCATTCGAACTTATTTTCGGAAATTTGTTTACCATCCTCCCCAAATCTGGTATAATAGGCAGCAGAGTCAGAAAGGCTGGGAGCACAATCCCTTTTGACAGCGCAAGAATTTCGAGTCATAGCCGGCTTGGAACGTGGCATACTGAAGGTACACCAACATCAACGGAACAAAGGAGATGTAACCATGCCAAAAATTCAGGAAATGCAGGCCATAGAGATATTAGATTCCCGGGGCAATCCCACGCTGGAGGTAGAAGTTTATACCGAATCCGGCTCTTATGGTCGGGCCATGGTGCCTTCGGGTGCTTCCACCGGCGAATTCGAAGCCGTGGAGCTGCGGGACGGCGACAAGGCCCGGTACGGCGGCAAGGGAGTCCTGAAAGCAGTGGCTAATGTCAACGACATCATTGCCCCTGCTATCATCGGTCAGTACGAGGTCACCGATCAAACCGCCATCGACCGGCTGATGATTGGGCTGGACGGCACCGAAAACAAGGCAAAGCTGGGTGCCAACGCCATTTTGGGCGTGTCCATGGCGGTGGCCCACGCTGCTGCCGATTACCACGGACTGCCTCTGTATCAGTATCTGGGAGGCTTCAACGCCAAGCAGTTGCCCACCCCCATGATGAACATCCTCAACGGCGGTTCCCACGCCGACAATTCGGTGGATTTTCAGGAGTTTATGATCATGCCCACCGGAGCAGCCACCTTCCGGGAAGCTATTCAGGTGGGAGCGGAGGTCTTTCACGCTCTGAAAAAGGTGCTCCACGGCAAGGGGTACAACACTTCCGTAGGAGACGAGGGCGGCTTTGCTCCCAACCTTTCCTCTAACCGAGAGGCTCTGGAAGTGATTGTGCAGGCCATTGAAGCCGCCGGATACAAGCCGGGGGCCGATGTAAAAATTGCCATGGACGTTGCTTCCTCTGAGTTCTATAATAAACAAACAGGCAAATACGATCTGGCGGGAGAGAACCGTAGTCTCAGTGTTTCCGAGTTGATTGACCTGTACGAAAGCTTCTGCCGGGAGTTTCCCATCATCTCCATTGAAGACGGCTTGGATGAAAACGACTGGGAGGGCTATAAAGAGCTGACCCGGCGTTTGGGCGACAAGATTCAGTTGGTGGGAGACGACTTCTTTGTCACCAACGTCAAGCGGCTTTCCAAGGGGATCGAGCTGGGGCTATGCAACTCCATTCTGATTAAGGTAAATCAGATCGGCACCCTGACCGAAACCTTTGACGCCATCGAAATGGCCAAGCGGGCGGGGTACACCTCCGTCATCTCCCACCGCTCCGGCGAGACGGAGGATGTCACCATTGCCGACATCGCCGTGGCCGCCAATGCGGGGCAGATCAAAACCGGCTCCATGAGCCGCACCGACCGGATCGCCAAATACAACCGACTGCTTAAAATTGAGAGTCAGCTGGGTTCCACAGCCGTTTATGGAGGCCTTGCCTCCTTCTACAATTTGGGCAAGTAGGGTATAACCTCAGCGAAAATTCTCAGCCACTGCAAAGCCAGCAAGCCATGGGGGGTACCGGGTACCCCCCATCCGGCTGTTGCCTTATCATTAACATATCGTTTCCATGGCGCAAATTCTGCGCTTTAATGCACACAGGGGGGTATTTTTCCTTGGCAAAAGACCGCATCGTCATTAAAGGAGCGCGGGAAAACAACTTGAAAAACGTAGACCTTGAGCTGCCGCGGGACAAGCTCATTGTCTTTACAGGGCTTTCCGGATCGGGGAAAAGCTCGCTTGCCTTCGACACCATCTACGCCGACGGCCAGCGCCGCTATGTAGAAAGCCTCAGCTCTTATGCCCGCCAGTTTTTGGGCCAAATGCAAAAGCCCAGAGTGGACAGCATCGAGGGTCTTTCCCCCGCCATTTCCATCGATCAGAAGACAACCTCCAAAAATCCTCGCTCCACGGTGGGAACCGTCACCGAAATCTACGACTATCTGCGACTTCTCTACGCCCGGATCGGGGTGCCCCACTGCCCTACCTGCGGCCGAACAATAGAGCAGCAGACCATCGATCAGATGGTGGATCAGGTGATGGCTCTGCCGGCAGGCAGCCGCATTCAGCTCCTGGCTCCGGTGGTGCGGGGCCGGAAGGGGCAGCACGTTAAAGAGTTTGATGCCGCCCGCCGTTCGGGGTACGCCCGGGTGCGGGTGGACGGCAATATCTACGATCTTTCCGAAGATATTAAGCTGGATAAAAACAAAAAGCACACCATCGAAATTGTAGTGGACCGTTTGGTGGTGAAGGAGGACGTTCGCTCCCGGCTGGCCGATTCGCTGGAAACAGCCCTGTCGGTGTCGGGTGGGTTGGTCACCGTCAACATCTCCGAGGGGGAGGACATGCTGTTTTCCCAGAACTACGCCTGCCCCGACCACGGGGTCTCCATTGAGGAGCTGGCCCCCCGGATGTTCTCCTTCAACAACCCCTTCGGAGCCTGCCCCAAATGCACCGGGCTAGGCGTCTACCTCAAGGTGGACCCGGCTCTGATTCTGCCCAACAAAAGCCTCTCCATCCAGGATGGAGCCATTAAGGCTTCCGGCTGGTACTACGCCGAGGGCGGCATTGCTCAGATGTACTACGAGGCTTTGGCGAAGCGTTACGGCTTTTCTCTGGATACTCCTGTGGGGGAACTGCCCGAGGAAATCATCGATATTCTGATGTACGGCAACAACGGGGAAAAGCTGACCATGCAGCGAGACAACGGAGTGATGGCGGGAAGCTACACCTCCTCCTTTGAGGGAATTGTCCACAATTTGGAGCGGCGCTATGCCCAGACCGAAAGCGAGTGGATGCGGGAAGAAATCCGCATGCAGATGACCGAGCTCCCCTGCCCCGAATGCCACGGCAACCGCCTCAAGCCGGAATCGCTGGCGGTCACCATCAATGGCATGAATATCATCGACTTCACTAAGATGAGCATCGATCAGGCCATCCAGTTCACCAACCAAAAGCAGCTCAGCGACCGGGAGATGATGATCGGCCGGGAAATCTTCAAGGAAGTTGAGGAGCGGCTGCGTTTTTTGCAGGGAGTGGGGTTGGGGTACCTCACCCTTTTCCGGAACAGCGGAACCCTTTCCGGCGGAGAAAGCCAGCGGATTCGTCTGGCCACCCAGATTGGCTCCAGTCTGGTGGGGGTGCTTTACATCCTGGATGAACCCAGCATTGGACTTCACCAGAAGGACAACCATAAGCTGATTGCCGCCCTGAAGAATCTGCGGGATCTGGGCAACACCCTCATTGTGGTGGAGCACGACGAAGACACTATGTACGCCGCCGATTACATTGTAGACATCGGCCCCCGCGCGGGGATTCACGGCGGCGAGGTGGTGGCTGCCGGAACGGTGGAGGAGATCAAGGCCTGCCCCGAAAGCATCACCGGGCAGTACCTGTCCGGTAAGATGAAAATTCCCGTTCCCCCGGAGCGGCGCAAACCAGACGGTCGCTATCTGGTAGTGAAGGGGGCGCGGCAAAACAACCTGAAAAACATCGATGTCTCCATCCCTCTCGGGGTGATGACGGCGGTAACTGGGGTTTCCGGCTCGGGCAAATCCTCCCTCATTAACGAAATCCTCTACAAAAAGCTGGTGCAGGACCTCAACCGGGCCAGAGCCTTTCCCGGCGAGTGCGATATCATCGAGGGCATTGAGCAGCTGGACAAGGTGATCGCCATCGACCAAAGCCCCATTGGGCGCACCCCCCGCTCCAACCCCGCCACCTACACCGGCATGTTTACCGACATCCGCACCGTCTTTTCCCAAACCAACGCCTCCAAAATGCGGGGCTACGGCCCGGGACGCTTTTCCTTCAACGTCAAGGGGGGCCGCTGTGAGGCCTGTGAGGGGGATGGCATCATCAAAATCGAGATGCATTTTCTCCCCGACGTCTATGTTCCTTGCGAGGTCTGCAAGGGCAAGCGGTACAACCGGGAAACTCTGGAGGTCAAATACAAGGGCAAGACCATCTACGATGTGCTGGAAATGACGGTAGAGGAAGGCCTTGAGTTCTTCGGCAACATCCAGAAGATTAAGCGCCGCCTGCAAACCCTCTACGATGTGGGCCTGGGCTATATTAAAATCGGCCAAAGCTCTACCACCCTTTCGGGAGGAGAGGCCCAACGGGTCAAGCTGGCCACCGAGCTTTCCAAGCGGCCCACCGGCAAGACCGTGTACATTCTGGACGAGCCCACCACCGGGCTCCACAGCGCCGACGTCCACATGCTCATTAATGTGCTGCAGCGGCTGGTGGATTCGGGCAATACTGTCATCCTCATCGAGCACAATCTGGACGTCATCAAAACCGCTGACCACATCATCGATCTGGGCCCCGACGGCGGCACAGGCGGCGGCTTGATTGTGGCTCAGGGCACCCCGGAAGAAGTGATCAAGTGTAAGCAATCCTACACCGGGCAGTATCTGGCCAAGGTGCTGGATTAGGCAGCTGCTTCCAAGTAACAGCAAAGAAAAGAACCTTGAGCAAAGACTCAAGGTTCTTTTTATGGGGCTGGCTTTCAAACCCCGCTTCTCCCCTGTTATAGCAATGCAGTCAGCAGGTGGGGGCAGATTCTTTGTTCCGCAGCCGGGCAACCTCCTCTAAAATCTTCTGGTCGGTTTCGTTTTTGCAGCCAAGGGTGTAGGCTCCCTGCCGCACCGCTGCGATGTAATCCTGAATATTTCTCACAGGCTGCTCCAGCAGCACCCAGGAAGCACACGCCTGACCTTTGCGGTGGGTATCGGAACCGCAGAGAGGATAGAGGTGGGATTGATGGCGAAAGGCCTCCAGGGATGCCTCGTTGAGGTTTTCGTGGTCGGGATGGGTGTTAACTACCTCCAGCCCATGAATGCAGTCCCACCGGATAAACCGGTTGCCATCCCGAAAGGGATGAGCCTGCACAATGAGCAGATCATGCTGAAAGCGCCGAAAAAACTCCACCGGCCCCATCCGAAAGGGATAGGGGTGAGCCCGCAGCCACGCCTCATCAATGCCATAGACCAAATAGTCGTTGTCATTTTCGGCAAAACGCAATTCTGCGGCCAGAAACACCTGAACCCCCACCTCGTCGCCCCGCTTCTTCGCCCGCTTGTAGCCGTCTAAAAAGCGATCCACGCAGGTGTCCCAATCATCATAGCAGTAGAGCAGGGAGATGTACTCCTCATGAAGGTGGTCGGTGATGATGATACCATCATATCCTGCCGCCTTGTAACGATCCACCAGATCGGCAGCGGGAATTCTGCCGCACTTGCTGGTTTCCGCCGTGTGCATATGTACATCGAATTGATAGAATCTACTCATTTCATCAACCTTTCCTGCCCGATACTGCGGTTCTGTCCCTTGAGGACCAACCGCAAACGTTTTCGTTCATTTATTATACAACGCAGCCTATTGCTTTGTCAAATGGGATTCCTTTGATTCTGTTGGCTCGCCCGGGTGTTTTCCAGCCGATTTCTAAGTCATGTGATGTTTTTCATCCAAGAAGCATTTGATCGGAAAGCTTATATTTGACAACTCCCCGGAATTACTTTATAATTGACTAGAATTCGCAAACGTTTACGGTTCAGGAGGAGCTGTCTACTATGCCGATACGGGGAAAGGATCTGGGATTGTGATTAAAGCAGTTATATTTGATATGGGCGGGGTTATTTTCAGTCATCAATACAGTCCGGAGCGGGCTGTGGCTCACGCCGCCAAAACCATTGAATGGCTAAGGGAATTTGATGTCCACATCAAGGAATCCCCCTCGGAATTTGCCCGCAAACTGGAGGAGGCCGATCAGGACCGCCGCCACGCCACCGAACAACAGCTGCGGGAAATCCCCCCGCTGGAAGCCCTGTGCGACTACTATCTGCGGGACTACAATCCCTCCCCTGAGGTTTTGTATCCCATTGCTGAGGAGTTTTGTTTTCGCCGCTGCGACCAGTGTTACGAAGCTGCCCCCAGCCCCGGGCTTCTGGAATGTGTCCGTGGCCTGCGCAAACAAGGATTGCGCCTTGGGGTAATCTCAAACACCGTTTCCCGCACCTACATGATGTCCAAGCTGGCAGAGTTTGGCGTGGCAGGCTATTTTGAGTACGTGCTCCTTTCCAGTGTTTGCGGGTTGCGCAAGCCTGATCCTGCTATTTTTGAGCTGTGCCGAACCACCATGGGGCTCGAAAAAAGTGAAATTGCCTACGTGGGGGATACCATCTCTCGAGATGTAATTGGTACTCTGGATGCCGGATGGGAGCTGATGATTCGCATGGCAGCCCCCAATCCAAGGCCTCATGTGGTCAAGCGGGAGCAGGCTTTGGAGGACTGCGGTTACAAGCCCCATCACTTCATCCGAGAGCTGCCCCAGGTGGTGGAGATCATCTGCTCCAAAAATGCAGAGCTATCCTACTGTTCACACTGAGTCTGCCTTTTGCCGGCGGACAGCGATCTTTCCCGGCTTGTGATTAGAAAATAATTAGTGCAGAGAGCGGAGTCCCGCTCTCTTTTTCTTACGGCCGGAACCAAAGTCAACTCTTGCATATTTGACTCCAACTGTTATACTAAAAGAACACAAGGTTAAGATTATATCAGCACCCGAGGCCGCTTGCTTTTGCAGGGTCGGGCAAGGAGATGAGCAGTTGAGGATACACATTAAGTCGGGCTTTCTGCTGCAGCAACAAGGAATCTGGAACGCCCAACAGCGGGATCTGTTTATCGAGAACGGGCAGATTGTAGGAATCGGTCAGGCTCCTGCCGGTTTTGTCCCCGATAAGGTGATCAATGCTCGGGACAAACTGGTGATGCCGGGGCTAATTAACAGTCACACCCACGCTTATATGTCGGTGTTTCGCAACTACGCCGACGATTTAAGCTTTGAGGATTGGCTGTTTGGCAAAATTATGCCGGCAGAGGATGCTCTGGAACCGGAGGATGCCTACTGGTGCAATCTTCTCTCCTGCCTGGAGATGATCGCTACCGGAACTACCTGCTTTTTGGATATGCATATGTTTCCCGGTCAGAGTGTGCGGGCGGTGCAGGAATCGGGGATGCGGGCGGTGATCTCCCGGGGGCTGGTGGGTAAAGCTCCCGACGATTCCGCTGCCACCCTGCGGCTGAGTCAGGCCTTTGAGGAGATGGAAGCCGCCAAAGGCAACGACAACATCCGCTTTATGCTGGCTCCCCACGCCATCTATTCCTGCGGTAGCCCCCTGCTGAAGTATCTGGGAGAGCTGGCCCGAGAAAAGAATCTCGGGCTTCACATTCATGTGGCGGAATCCCAAAATGAATACAACAGCTGCCTAAAGGAGCATGGGTGCTCCCCGGTCAAATATCTGGATTCTCTGGGTGTATTTCAGGTTCCCACTGTGGTGGCCCACTGTGTCCACCTCACCGATGAGGACATGGAGATTCTGGCCCAGCGGGGTGTTTCGGTGGCCACCAACCCGGTGAGCAACATGAAGCTGGGCAACGGCTTTGCCCCCATCCCCGCCCTGCTGGAAAAGGGCGTCAATCTCTGCGTGGGCACCGATGGAGCCTCTAGCAACAACGTCCTCAACATGTTCCGGGAGCTTTCCATTCTGGCTCTCATCCACAAGGGGGCGGAGCAAAAGGCCCGGTGCATCTCCGCTGGAGAGGCCCTGCAAATGGGAACCCTGGGCGGCGCCAAGGCTCTGGGTCTGGAGGAGGTCACCGGCTCCATTCAGGTGGGCAAGCAGGCCGATCTGGTGATTTTGGACCTGACAAAGCCTTGGCTTCAGCCCATCAACGACATCCCCGCCTCTCTCATCTACTCCGCCAACGGCGGGGAGGTAGAAACGGTGATGGTAGGCGGAAAAGTGCTGATGGAGCAGGGCCAATACACCACCTTGGATCAAGAAAGAATCCGGACCGAGATGGAGCGGATCCGTCGCAAATACTTGAAATAAAATGATTCAGCCAATACAGGAGGCAACCTATGAGCAACATCAGAGAGATTGCGCTGGCCCCAGAGGGTCACCAGAAGATTGCATGGGTGGAAGGGCATATGCCGGTGCTGCGCAGCATCCGGGAGGAGTTTGAGCGGGATCAGCCCTTTGCGGGGAAGAAGATCGCCCTTTCCATCCATCTGGAGGCCAAAACCGCCTACCTGTGCAAGGTGTTGGCGGCAGGGGGAGCACAGATGTATGTGACCGGCTCCAATCCTCTTTCAACCCAAGATGATGTGGCCGCCGCCTTGGTGGAGGACGGGCTGACCGTCTGCGCTTGGCATAATGCCACCCCCGAGGAGTACCGCAGCCACATCCGGCAAACGGTGAGCTGCGGCCCTGACATTGTCATTGATGACGGCGGCGATCTGGTGGAAATGCTACACAGCCAGTTCCCGCACCTGTGCGAAAAAGTAATTGGCGGCTGTGAGGAAACCACCACCGGGGTGCTGCGCCTGCGGTCCATGGACCGGGATGGAGCCTTGAAATTCCCCATGATTATGGTCAACGACGCACAGTGCAAGTTCCTGTTCGACAACCGCTATGGCACCGGGCAATCGGTGTGGGACGGCATCAATCGCACCACCAACCTGATTGTGGCAGGCAAAACCGTGGTGGTCTGCGGCTACGGCTGGTGCGGCAAGGGGGTCGCCATGCGGGCCAAGGGGCTGGGTGCCAAGGTCATTGTCACCGAGATCGACCCCATCAAGGCCATTGAGGCCATTATGGACGGCTTTGAGGTGATGCCCATGCTGCAGGCGGCAGCAATGGGAGACTTTTTCGTCACCGTCACCGGCTGTCGGGACGTCATTACCAAGGCCCACTTTGAGCAGATGAAGGACGGCGCCATCCTGTGCAATGCCGGACACTTTGACGTGGAAGTGGATGTGGCGGGGCTGCGGGAGATGGCGGTAGAAATCAAAGAACAGCGGCACAACATTGTGGGGTACAAGCTCCCCAACGGGCGGTGGCTCTCGGTTTTGGCCCAGGGACGGCTGGTAAATCTGGCTTCTGGGGACGGACATCCGGCGGAAATCATGGATATGAGCTTTGCCATTCAGGCTCTTTCTGCCCGCTGGCTGGTGGAAAAAGGTGCCACTCAAAAGATCAATCAAGTCCCCCGGGAAATCGACGAGGATGTAGCCCGGCGCAAGCTGCGGTTTGAGGGCTGCGACATCGACACCCTCACCCCTGCCCAACAACAGTATCTGGAAAGCTGGTCGGTGGAATAGCCGGGTGCTTCCTATGGCAGATCCATCGCTGTTTGATGCAGCAAAGAGCGGTCCCAACCGGGGCCGCTCAGCCTGTCAAAGAACCCCTGATTTCTTGCGTGAAATCAGGGGTTCTTCTTGCAAATCAAGTGGAAGCGCAAGAAAAAAGGGCGTATTTACGCCCACATTGCCAGCTTTTTGAGGTTCATGGCAGCAAATTT
>JAHDPQ010000093.1 GCA_018434245.1 Oscillospiraceae bacterium | reverse complement strand
GGCATTCGTCGGGAAAGTCCCTGATATACCGGTACAGGACGGCACTGATCCAGTGTGGCGCAAGGAGTTCTAAAAACCGATTCCAATCCTCTTCCGTGCAATCTGGAGCCGGAAAGGGTTTTTGTCGCAGTACCATCACCAGATAGGCGATAAGGCTGTCCGGAAGTGTCAGAAGTTCGTTTTCCACACTGCCTGCAAGGCGGCAGATCCTGTGAAGCGTACGGGCCTGTGAGCCGATGTCGTGAGCGGAAAGAGTCAATTGCACCTCAGACGTGGATCATTCAATGTGATTGAGATTCGCACCGAAATATACTTTTGGACGTTCTTCACGACCGGGACCGCACCGAGAGTCCAGTATGGATGATGTTTCGGGATTTTTCATCGCCGGTACAGAGCAAAACCGATACGTTACCACACTACCATTATTGAGGCCTGCGACGCCTTTGCCCTCCGGCCACAGAGAGCCCATCAGATCATGCACCATCCGATTTGATGGCGTGTTTCGCGCCCCGGGGCCTCTCGTTGCTTCATCGGGTTGCTCATTCCGACTCTACTATTCACATGTCCACAATTTTTATCTTGTATTGTAAATGATTAATCGTGTATAATATGGGGCGACCGGGAGGGCGCCGGACCGGAAAGATCAGCCGCTTTGAGCAGTATCGGGGTCCTTGTCGGACCCGACATGATCAACCACGTGAATGAGAAAGACTATGACAGAGATGTTTGCCGTGAAACGGGAAGAAAAACGCTACCTCCCCGATCCCCGGTGCAAGGCGGCCGCCTGGACACCGGACTACACCCGGTCATACCAGGAGTTCATGCGCAACCTGGAGGCCTTCTGGGACCGGATCGTCCGTGAACTCCCCTGGTTTGAGCCGTGGGGCCAGATGAAGGAGTGGAACTATCCCTACGCGAAACTGAACATCGCCCACAACTGCCTGGACCGCCACGCCGCTGGCGACCAGAAGGATAAACCGGTGACCGTCTGGCACAGTGAAGGAGGGGAGGAGCGGAGACTCACCTACGACGGCCTCTACCGCGGGGTGGATGCGGGGCTTGCGACGCTCCTCGTCGGGTTCTTCGCCATATTCAACGGGGCGGGCAGGCCGGCGTTCGGCGGCCTTGCCGACCGGATATCCCCGCAGAAGACGGCGATGTTGACGTTTGGCCTGATCGCGGCGGCAGCGGTCCTGATCTGGCTCGCACCGGGGGTGCCCGCCTACATCGTCTCGTTTGCCGTCCTCTGGGGATGCCTTGGAGGGTGGCTTGCGATCGCGCCGGCGGCGACGGCCTCCTACTTCGG
>JAHDPQ010000102.1 GCA_018434245.1 Oscillospiraceae bacterium | reverse complement strand
TACCTGCTGCTTAAATTCCCCGCTGTACTTTTTATTAGGTATTCCCCTTGGCATAAAAAAACACCCCATTCGTTTTCAGTATATCATACTGTCTAACAAATAGGGTGCAGTTCATAATGCTGGGGGTTCCTAAGATTCACAGCTGTTTGTTCCAGCTCTGCCAGGAGCTGAAGTTCCCCTCACTTCTTGCAGAACCGGTCCAGCCAAGCGGTGATTTCCTTGAGGCGGCGCAACCGATGAGCCGGCTTTCCGCTGCGGGAAAGCTCGTGGTTTTCCCCGTGGAAGACGCAGGCCCGGCACTCCACCCCATGCTGCCGCAGGGCAGAGTACATCTGATACCCTTCGGCAATGGGGCAGCGGTAGTCCTCGTCGGAGTGGATGAAGAGGGTGGGGGTTTTTGCCTGCCCGGCGTATTTGAGGGGCGAGCGGTCCCAATACAGCTCCCGGCCCTGCCACGGGTCCAGCCCGATCTGATCCCGGACAAACATAGCTCCAATATCGCTCAGCAGGTCCATGGTGGTCCAGTTGGCAATCCCCCGCTGGGAAATCGCCGCGGAAAAGCGGCGGGTGTGGCCAATCATCCAGTTAACCATAAAGCCCCCGTAGCTGCCCCCTGCCACTCCTATCCGCTGGGGATCAATGGCAGGATAGTACTCCATCATCTCGTCCAAAAAACCCATTAAATCCTCATAATCACAATGGCCATACTTACCCCGGATGTCGGAAAACTCATCGCCCCTTCCGTCGCTGCCCCGGGGATTGCAGAAGAGGACGACATACCCCTGCCCCGCCCAGTACTGCATCTCGTGGAAGTAATTGTCCCCGTAGGCGGTTTTGGGCCCGCCGTGGATGTTGAGCAGGGCGGGATACCGCTGCTCCGGGTCGTAATCCTTGGGCAGGAGCACCCAGCCGTCCACCGGGCAGCCTCCCCGCCGGGACACATGATGCTCGGGTGCTCCCACCCAGACGCCTGCCAGGGCATCCCGGTGAAACTCCGTGAGTTTGCGCAGCTCCTGCTGCTCCAACCGGTACAGCTCCTGTAACTCCTGCCCCCGGAAGGCCACCAGCAGCGGTGCTGTTCCGGCAGCATCAAACAGCTCCACCTGAACTCCCGGTGCCGTGATGGGGCGAAGGTTTCCCCCTGGCAGCTCCACCTCAAACAGGCGGCAGCAATGGCCCTGCACCGCCGTGAAGTAGAGGCTTTCGCCCACCACCTGAAAGGTGGTTCCCGAGCCGTAGCGGCAATCGGAATTAATTCTGGCCCCCACCTTTAAATCCGGTTGGGCAAGGGTGGTCAGCTCTCCTTGGCTGAGCAGATAGAGGGTGGAGTTTTCCAGCAGACCGTAGCGAGTACCGTTGGCCCCCGCTATCACCAGCTCCTCCCCCCAATAGTCAAACTCGTGGATATAGAGGCGGTCATTCAGCAGCATCCAGGGTGCTCCCTCCCCGGGGCAATATTCCCACAGGGACTGGAAAGGGGACTTGATCCCCGGGTGTGCGCTGACGCTGTAGGCCAGCCGTCCCCCCGGCCCCACCCGGAAATCCTCCACCACTTCCCCTTCTCCCGACAGTGGCTCTAATCTATCCTGAGCAGCGTGGTAGAGGTAGAGGCGGCGACGCTTTCCCTTGGCAAAGCCCCGGCCGTTCTGCCAAAAGGGTATCTCATCCAGCACCTGATAGTCCCGCTCCTCCTCGAGAGCTTCGGGAGCGAGGGGGGGGCCCTCCTTTTCCCATGAGGCCAACACCGCAAAGGTATCCCCGGACAGGGGCTGGATGCTCTCCACCGCCAAGGGCAGCCGGAACGCCTGCACAGCTTCTCCCCCATCCACCGGCAGCCGGTAAAAGACGGTAAAAGTCTCCCCTTTCTCCCGCCGGGCCACATCCTTGGGACAGCGCAAGTCGGAAAACAGAACGCTTCGGCTGTTCTCCCAGACAAAGAGGGGGAATTTGCCCAGCTGAGCCATGGGCCGCAGATCCTCCCCCTTCCAAAGCCACAGGGTGTGGCAATATTCATTTTCTTCGATGTGGGTTACCCCAAAGAGAGCGCTTTCACCCTCTGGCCCGACCTGCAAGCCGGACAGAAAACGAAAGCGGGTAAACTGATCCATCGTCGGGCTGTTCAATCCTACCACCTCACGGCCGGCAAAGGGCCGGCATCTTGATCGGGCCTAAAGGGCCCCTTCCAACTCGAGCAGTTTTCTTTTCATGTCTACCCCGGCAGCAAACCCGGTGAGGGAGCCGTCTGCCCCCACAATCCGGTGGCAGGGGATGGCCAGTAGAATGGTGTTTTTCCCGTTAGCGGCTCCCACCGCCCGGACTGCCTTGGGCCTTCCGATGGCCTGAGCCAGCCAGGCGTAGCTGCGGGTTTCCCCGTAGGGAACGGTGCGCAGGGCCTGCCACACCTGTTTTTGGAAGTCGGTGCCCCGGGGCGAAAGGGACAGGTCACGGAGCGTATCCCCCTTCCCCCCAAGATAGGCCTCCAGCTTTTCTGCCGCCAAACGGAGCAGAGGTGTTTCCCCCTGCTCCATGTTCTCTATATTCAGCCGATGGGCCGGGTACAGATGAACGATGCCCCTTTCATCGGCGGCAATCAGCATCTTCCCCAGCAAAGTGTCATAGATCTGATAGATGAGCATCCTGTTACCTCACATCAATCAGGCAGCTTTGCATCACCGCAAGAGCCGCCCTGTGGTTTTCTTCCGTGGTTTTGGCGCAGAGCTTTTCCGGCACCACAATGGGATGTCGGGATAGTGGGCCCGCAGGTAGAGGGCGTTGAAAACCACACAGATGTCGGTGCAAACGCCGCAAAGCTCGATGATATCCTCTGATTCCAGAGGGCCGACGGCTCCCGGCAGCTCCAGATAGAGGAAGCCTTTCTTTTCCACCACCGGGTTCCAGCCGGGGTAGAGTTTCCCAGCCCGGCTGCCCGCCTGCGGCGGACACAAAGCGTTACTGTTTGCTTATCGGCTTTTATAGCATAGAAGCCAATCGTGTATCATAGCCGTACTGTGGCTATTATACCACATTTTAACCGGCTAAGGGTATTCCTTTTTCGATTCCTAAGCATTCTGCACAAAGAAAATATCGGGGAAGTCGTTCATATTTTTTCCTATTTTTCTTCACGATGCTTTTTTATGTTTTTTAAATGCTTGTCATAATTCAACGGTATGATAAAGGCATAGAACAAAACACTGCCTGCCATTCTGCGGGCAGTTTCAGTAAAAGGAGGCATTACTTATGATTGAAAACAACAATCAAACACCCTTCGGCAACTGGAATGTCGGGGGAGCCTCGCAGGGACAACCCGGCAGCGACTCCGGTTCCTATTCCTATGGGAATTACAGCAGTTCTTCTTCGGCATCGGACCGCACTTATTCATCGGATCTTTCCAGCCATAGGTTTTATAGTTCCTACGATTATGACCAGAACTCTTATCCTTCCTATTCCGGGGAAGAGCCTTCCAACAAGCGTCGCCGCTCGGGTGGTAAAGCCGCTCTGGTGACAGCCATGCTGGTATTCTCCCTTATTGGCGGGGCAGTGGGAGGCGGCGCGGCATCCTGGTGGGTGAACACCCAGCTTGCTCCTCCGGCTCCGGCGGCTTCCGAACCCCAAGCAGAGGCCCAGCCACAAGTTCAGCCTGTTCCGC
>JAHDPQ010000060.1 GCA_018434245.1 Oscillospiraceae bacterium | reverse complement strand
GGTTTTAAAATACTGACCGGAAAATTCGATTTCTTCTCCGGTAAGAAGCCCTTTCATAATCTCCACACATTCCTTGGTGGCGGTAATGGGCTTGACGTAGGGGATACCGGCCTGAATTTCCATCCAGCGCTTATTGCTGGCACCCAGAGCCACAATCATTCGCCCGCCCGAAATCTCGTCCGCAGTGGCGGCCTCCATGGCAGCCAAAGTGGGGTGGCGGGTATAAGGGTTGATAACCCCTATGCCAATATGAATTTTGCTGGTAGCCATGGCGCAGGCCGCTGCTAACGAAAAGCCGCCCGCATCAAAGTAGTCCTCGGCAATCCACACTGATTCCAGGTCTGCCTCCTCGGACAGTTTGACCAGCTCAATGGTCTCGGTAGCGGTATAAATACCCGAAAAGCCAAAGCTGAGTCTTTGCTTCATATAGGTTCAATCCTCCCGTTTTGTTATCGCGCGGGGATATAAATCAGCCCGTTGTCGTTTTTGGTTAAACGGCGGCAACCGCCGGCCGTTACTTCCAGCATGTATTCAATTTGTATGCCGAAAGAATCGTACAGATAGTAGGGCGTCTCGATGCAAAGCACCATTCCCTCTTCCAGCGGGCTGTTGTTTCCCGGGGCGATGGAGGGGTTGTCGTTGATCAGCATGCCGATGCCATGGCCTACATGGTGGCGATAATAATCGGGGATTCCCTTTCGTACCGCCGCCATTGCGGCCTCGTAAAGTTGGCTGGCAATGGCACCCGGCTTTATCAGGCCTTCCATCACCGTAACGCCGTCCAGTATATAAGAGTAGAGAGATTCGAGTTTTTTGTTTCTCTTGCCCACAACGGCAGTGCGTGCAAGGTCGGAACAGAAAAATCGGTGGGCGGCACCGTAGTCAAAACGCAGAACAGAACCGTCTTGAATCGTTTGCTCCTCGGTGCAGCAGGTATCGGAATAGGAGGAGCGCCGGTCGGCTGTTGCCGTAATAAAATAGCCGTTGCCCCCGCGCTTGGCTACCTCCGCCCGGTAGATTCGATCCATCTCCCATTCGGAAGTCCCCACCTTCACCTGTTCCAACATGGCCAGCAGGGAATCTTCGGCCATATGAGCCGCCTGCTCCAGCAGAGCAATTTCATCGGGATGCTTGACTTTACGCACTTCTTCAAACAGAGAAAGACCCGGAACAAACTGATGCTGGGGAAATTCAGACTGCAGTCTCTCCCAGGTTTGAATGGGAGTGCGCAGTTCGTCCACCGCAATCTTCAGGGGGCCTTTGCCGGCTTTGCGCACAGCGTTTGTCAGTGCGTCCCCCACAGAGTCGTAAATCAACTCTGTTTTTTGGGCAAGAATCCCCGCCGTTTTACTTTGGGGGTCCACAGAAAAACGGAAGGCACCGTAACAGTGCAGTTCGGCGTGGGGCAGGGCGTCTATGGCCGTAGGGGCATCCACCATGGAGTTGACCAGAATGGTACTGCCCTTTGCCGGGCAATAAACACCATACGCCTGAGTTTTGGCATGGTAGGTAGCGCCCAGAGCGGTAAATCCCGTCAGATACAGGATATGCTCCGGTAAAGAGGCAATCAGCACATCCACTCCACCTTGATCCATGGCCGCATGAATTCGTTCCCGGCGAAATTCCTTGAGTGTTTTCAAACAGCTCCCCTCCTTCCTAATTATTCGCAGATACGCAGATCGTGGCTCATGAGGCCGTCGGTTGGGGTCATGCGGACAGGGGCTTTTTCGGTGATAAACACCTGATCCTCGATGCGCACCCCATATTTGCCCGGCAGGTAGATGCCCGGTTCGATGGAAAAAACGTAGCCCGGCCGGATGAGGTCCCGGTTTCCTGCCGACATGTAAGGATGTTCGTGAACGTCCAGGCCCAGACCATGTCCTACCCGGTGGGTAAAATATTGGCCGTAGCCTGCATCTGCAATTACCTTGCGGGCGGCTTGGTCCACTTCTTCGCAGGGAGTCCCCGGAACAGCTGCCTCAAAGGCCGCCTGATTGGCCCTGTTGACAGCATCGTAGACTTCTTCAAACCCTTCGGGGATACCACCGACACAGAAGGTGCGGGTGGTGTCGGCCTGGTAGCCGATACCCGGCTCCTCGCCGACAAAGTCAACACAGACCGCATCACCTGTCTGAATCACACGGCTGCTGTTGTGGTGGTGAGGCAAAGCGCCGTTGGGGCCCGAGCCTATAATACCTCCGCTAACAATGACTCCCTCTTGGGCACAGTAATTTTTCAGAAGGTCAAATGCTTCGATTTCGGTCATGCCGCAAATGCCGTGGGTCATTAGCTTTACAAGGCCGTTGCAGGCCTTTTCCTGCACTTGGCGCAACAGCTCGAATTCTCGCTGGTCCTTGCAGATGCGCAGCTCGGTAAGAATGCCGTCGGCAGACTGCCAGTGGCAGTGGGGCATATGCTTCATCAAATCCAGTAGCACCCAGCTGGGGGTAGTCCGGCCAACAGCACCCACTTTTAGATACCCCACAAGCTTTTTTACAATTTGAAATGGGTCTTCTCCATCCTTCCAGCCATGGCAGTCCAGCAGAGCAGCACTTTCGGCAGACAGATTTCCCAGCTCAAAACTCGGGGCAATAAAGAAAGCCTGGGTTTTGGTAAGCAGCAGACAAGCCAAGCGTTCCCAAATGTGTCCGGTGATACCAGTGAGATAGGCAAGGTCGGTGGAATGGGTAAGCAACATCAACTCCACCGCCTTGTCTTGCATTAGAACGCGGGCGCGGGCTAACCGATCTTGATAAATCATAAACAGTTACCTATCCTTTCCCCAACCAGACAGAACGCACCCAAAACCGCCAACAGCCTGCATGGGAAACTGTTCTGCTCAGATGCCTGTCAGGCCAATGCCGATATGGCCGCGCTTGTAGCGCTTATTCATTCCAATAATCATGGGGGTGAGGGCCTCCAGAGTGGAAGCATGGTTCAAGCCGCCGGCATGGAAGCCTCTCAGGCCGATTTCGGTACCAAGGGCCAGAACCTTTTCCACGGTATCGTCGTCGTTACCCACTACAAGAAGATCCCCTGCCACCGTCTTGCTGAGATTGCAAAGCATGGAGGCAGACACTGTGTGAAAGCCTGCGGCAACTTTGGCGTTTTCTCCCAGAACAGCGACAACCTCCAAAGCGTTGGAGCCTTCAGCAGGCGGGTCGTAGCGCAGGGGGTTAAAGGCCATGGGAATGGTTACATCCAGTACGGGGGTATCTCCAATCACATCTTTCAGTGCTTGAAGAGTGGGGCGGTGGCCGGCTGCAGGAACAGAAATAATAATCAGGTCTCTGTCCTGACAGGCGGCAACGTTATCCAGTCCTGTAATGTTGTCGCACCCTGCCTCCTCCCGTGCCTTCTGAGCAGCTTCCTGAGCTTTTTCCAGCTGCCGGGAGCCGATGCAGATGTCGTGTCCCAATCGGGCCAAACGCAGGGCAAGTCCATAGCCCATATCGCCCGTTGCACCAATAATAGAAATCCTCATGGTCAATCACTCCTGGTTCTATAGGTTACAGCTGGTAGCCGTAGGAATTTTTTAGCGCCGCACGCAGATCCGCCATGGTGGGTGCAATCACGGGGGGCTTGGGCAGATGCTTTGCAGTGGTTTCGGGATCCCTCATGCCGGTGGAGGTAATCAGAGCAACCACCTTGTCGTCCGGCTTGATAACGCCCTCCTTGGCCAGCTTTTCAAGAGCCAGCAGAGAAAGAACAGAAGAGTTCTCCGCATAGACTCCCTCGCGGGAAGCAAGCCTTTTCTGCATGGCAACGGCTTCTTCATCCTTGGAGCTGCGGGCATAGCCGCTGCTTCCCCACACTGCTTCCAGACCCTGGACGGTGGTGAGGGTATTGCCCACCGAGAAAGCCACCTTGGTGCTGCCTTCTACCTGAACAGGTTCCCTCTTGTTTTGGCGCAGGGTTTCCTCAATGGTGCCGCAGCTTTCGCCCGCCACCATGTGAGGCAGAGTGCTGATATAGCCCATATCCCGCAGGTCGTTCATGCCTTTGTAAATACCGTAGAGACCGTCGCAATAGGCTGTAGGTGCAGCGAAAAAAGCAGGAGCCTCTCCACCCAGCTGCTCATAAACCTCAAAGGCAATGGACTTGTAGCCGTCAATGGCATAGCAGTTGCTGCCAATAGGCGGATTTGGAATCCGCTGGCGGGCATCCAGCCCAGCTCCCTGACACACTGGCCCATAATGGTCCATCTGTCTTGGGCAGTGGGACATACCATGACATAAGCGCCATATACCTGCATCAGGGTTTTCATGGCATCGGGAACATAGGGAACGGTAAACACGATGCAGGGAATTTCGGCGGCGGCGGCGTAAGCGGCCATGGCAGCCCCGTGGTTTCCCGTAGAGGAAATGGTAAGGGCCGGTGCTTTTTGCTGCCGTGCCATGGTTGCCACCAAAGAGCACAGCCGGTCTTTAAAGGAAAGAGTGGGGTTGCGGGTTTCGTCCTTGGCGTAAAGATTGTTCAGCCCCATATCCCGGCCCAACCGTTCCAGCTTAAGGAGGGGAGTATTGCCCTCGCCGATGCTGACAGGAGCCACGTCCGGGGAGATAGGATAAAAATCGCGGAAACGATAGATGCCGGGCTCCCCGTTTTGGCCGGGTAGCTTTGCGCCGGTTACGTCGTAGACGGTGGTGTAGTTGGAGTTAACGCCGGCTTCCTGGCAGATGGGGCACCCTTCGTAGTAGCGGCCATCTCCCAACGGGTGGCCACACCGCACGCAACGTACTTCCTGAAAATAACCCATTTTACTTCTCTCCTCCTTTAAGCCAAGACAATCAGCTCATCGCTGCTCTTGTCCAGGTAACGCGGTCCGGTTTCGGTAACTTCCACCGTGTTTTCAATCTGCACGCCGCCCCAGCCCAGTTCATAGTAGGGAGTTTCGATGCAGCAGACCATTCCTTTTTCCAGCTTGATGTCGCAACCGGCGGCAATGGAGGGCATATCGTAAGCCTCCAAGCCGATGCCGTGGCCGCAGTGGTGGCGAGAATAGTGGGGAATACCGCTGCGCTTGGTGGTTTCCACTGCAATGTGGAAAATCTCGCTGGCGGGAACCCCCGGCTTCATGGCTTTAATGGCTTCTCGTGTGCCGGCTAGTACGGCATTGTAGTAGGTTTGAGTTTTTTCGTCAGGCTGACCCAAAACAGCGGTTCGGGCAATGTCGGAACGATAGCCGTTATAAATGCAACCGTAATCAAAACGGATCAGTCTTTCGATCACAAGGCCGGTATTGCTGACATCAGAATAAGCGGCCCGAAGATCGCCGGTGGCGACAATAAAGTAGGGATCGGCCTTGCGGCTGGTGATCTCTTCTTTATACGCCCACTCAAGATCAAGCTCGGTCATGCCGGGCCGGAAATTTTTCAGGACAGCCTCCAGGCTTTCGGCTGCAATTTCCGCAGCCCGCTCAATGCCAGCAACTTCCTCGGGATGCTTAATGATGCGTGCCTGCAGAAAAACAGGCTGGCCGGCTATCAAACTGCAGTCCTTGCAGGCAGCTGCAACTTTTTCCCAGCTGGTATGGGTCATGCGGCTCTCGTCCAGGGCGATCTTTGTTTTGCCGGTGGAGCGAATGGCGGCAATCAGAGCCTCTTCGGCACTGGCATAGGAAGAAATCGACTTTTCTTTGACCAGTTGGTTGATAAAAGCATCGCCGTTATGGCAAAAGCGGAAGGAGCCATAGGGGAAAATTTCGGCATCTTCCCCTACCCGCTCGACAATACCAGGAACCTCGGCCAAGGAAACCGCAAAGAGGAAGCGGTTTTCGCCGGGAACGTACAGGGCGTAAGACTGGGTGCTGTGAACAACATGCTGCCCTACGCTAACATATCCGCTAATATACTCGATGTTGGCGGGTAAAGTAGCCACCAGCAGGTCCACACCTGCCTGCTCCGCCGCCTGATTCATGCGATTGCGGCGAAATGCTTTGAGGTTCATATCTCTACCCCCTTATTTGCTGTATTTTGAAATAATTTCCTCGGAGAAAAACTGCATGTGCTCGCGGGTTTCTTCAAGGGTGTTATCTGCAAAAATAAGAGCCGAGAAGGTGGTGACTCCCGCTTCGATATACCGCTCTACCATCTCACGGACTTCTTCCACAGAGCCTACCAGATTGCGCTCGGTATAGTTGCTGGCATCCTTGCCCTTCATGGTAGATTTGCCCAGGGAGAGAGAGTGGCGGTAAATCTGGGATTTTTCAAATCGGGCTCTTGCCTCCTGGCTGGTCTTGGCAATGGAGACGCTAAGCTGGGGAGCGATGTCGATGTCGGCAAAGTTGCGGCCTTCCTTGTCACAGCATTCTTTGATTGCGGCGCATCCTTTCCTCACCTCGTCGGGAGTCAGCAGCGCAGGCAGCCAGCCTGTACCCCACTTGGCAACCCGAACGTATCCGTTGGTGGAGTTTCCTCCAAAGTAGAAGGCAAAGGGCTCTTGTACCGGTTTGGGATAGCACTGTACATCCTGCAGCTCAAAATATTCGCCTTTGGCACTGACGTTATCCTCGGTGAAGAGGCGGTGAATCATTCCGATGCTCTCATCAAACAGCTTGCCGCGCACTATGTCTTTGGCCTTAGAGCCGAACTGGGCCTCAAACTCTTCACGATAAGCTCCCAAGCCCACGCCCAGCAGCAAGCGGCCGCCAGACAGATGGTCGAGGGTGGCGATTTCCTTGGCCACCACGGCAGGATGCCGGAAGGGAATAACCAGCAGAGCGGTGGCTACCTTGAGTGTGGTGGTGCGCTCGGCAATGGCTGCCAGCTCAAGCAGGGGCGCATAGTAACGGGGGGGCTGGTCGAACTCCTCCCGGACATAGTGCTGTGTTGTAATGTGGTCGTTACCCCAAACAGAGTGGAACCCCAACTTTTCCGCATATACGGCAAGCTCTACCACATCCCGTGCAGACGAATAGGGAATGGGATACATAAGTCCCTCGGTACCCGTTGCAATCCCTAATCCAAAATTTGCTTTTATCATCCTTGCATCCTCCTATATTTGAACTATTTAATTTTTTGGGAATATAAAATGACTGGGTTGACTTAGCATCGTAAGGCGCTTTAAATCCTCCGGCGTATCGAGATCATATCCAAACCCCTCGGTTGTGAGGCAAAACGTCTGGAGTGTGGCCCTTTCCGCGGCTGCTAGATGAGCCTGAAAACTATCGGGGCCAAAGCAGGTTTGTATGGCATCGGGCGGGGTAAGCAAAAGGCCGTTGGTTCCACTGAGGTGGCAGTCCGGCATAATAACCATCGGATATTCCAAGCCAAGGCGAGCGGCGTGGCTTACATCCCCATTGGTGAGCAGAGGCAAATCGCCAAGCAAATACAACATGGAATTGAATCCGTCTTGCTTTAGCCTTTTTGCCGCCGCCGCCGCCGATTGGTTGATCCCTCCGGCATCGGGAATACAGGTCGCCTGATGGTTTGTCTGCACATATTCGGCAACCGTCTCGTCCGAGGTTGCCACATAAATCCCCGAAACCTGCTTGCAGTGTTCCAAAACGCCAAGCATATGGCCGAGCATTTCCAAAACAAGACAGGCGCGCTCTTCTGCTGCAAGGACATGGCTCAACCGGGACTTTGCATCCACTGTCATTTTAATCGGAATGACCGCCGCCAAACGCATTGTAATCGCCTACCAAAATTTTATTAAAGTGTAAAAATTATAGCCTGCTAAAGTCTGATAATAAATAATAAACTATTATTAAAATAGCATGTTTTAGCTTAAGCGTCAACAGTATCTATATATATTTATGAAACAAAATATTTTTTATAAGTTTTGCATATGAAGTTTCCACTATTTTTATAAAAAAGCTATATTGACAAAAAATTATTATCATGATATATCTGTATTGCAAGATTATATTTTGATGTGGTAAAATAGAGCGGATGGAGCAGCAATCCGCTCTATCATTGCATTTAATCGATTATACACTGGACAATATCATTGAGGATGACGTGTTTTATGGAATATCTTGGTTTTTATCCGCTCTTGGGCATAGGGGAGATCTGCAAGGGAGACGATGTAGCCGGGCAGTTGATTGATGCTCTGGAACGGGGTGGGCATCAGCCCCAAACCGGAGATGTATTGGTGGTGGTTCATAAAATTATATCCAAGGCAGAAGGGCGCCAGGTGCCCTTGTCTGACGTAACACCTGGGGAGCGGGCCCAAGAGCTGGCATCCGCCACGGGGAAGCATCCTGCTCTGGTACAGCTGGTGCTGGAAGAATCGGAAGAGGTGATAGCAGCTCAGCGGGGTATTCTGATGTGCCGCAGCCGCCTGGGATGGACCAGCGCCAATGCTGGTGTGGACCAGTCCAATGCGGTGGACACAGACCACGCTATTCTGCCTCCCCTTGATCCGGACGCTTCCGCAAGGGAAATATCCCGGCGGCTGGAAGCCCATTTTGGCTGCAAGGTAGCGGTGCTTATCAGCGATACCCATGGCCGGCCTCTGCGGGAGGGAATTGTTGGCGTGGCCATTGGCTGCTGGGGCATCGATCCCATGCGGAGTTATATGGGAAAACCCGACCGGACCAACAGGATAATGAGCTCTTCGGTGGAAGCGATTGCGGACGAGCTTGCCTCGGCGGCATCCCTGCTGTGCGGGCAAGGCGCGGAAGGAATTCCTGCAGTGTTGGTAAAAGGGTGCCGCCTGCCCTGGAAGGAATGCGGTATTCAATCGCTGAAAAGAAGCCCGGAACGGGAGATTTTCTCTCCCAAGAAAATCTAATGGTACTACATCAAGAGGATTGATGTAAAAAATTAAAAAAAGCTGCCTTATAATAATATGGAACAAAAAAGGCAACATCAAATCCTGACCCTATGTTTTCCCCTGCTGGGATATACGGGCGGTTGTCCTTTAGCACTGAAAGATTTGTCCAACCGGTTTTTTGGTCTTTAAGCAGCTAATGGCTTGCCAATCCCTCCCAGCTTAGGGGGAGCGTGTTTTCTATGATGCAGCCTATACGGCTCAACGAATAGTGCGGGAATCTGGCTCTGCTGTCCTGCAGCTATTATATCGCGGACCTCTTCTGATTACCAATGAGCAAATTGAGCAGCACACTTAAAAATGCCTGCAAATCTTATGATACGAGGAGTGGAAATATGACCAGCTTAAGACGCAACACGACTGCCGCCCTGTTTGGAGCTACTGCCTTTGTAGTGATGATGATGTTTGGTGTGCCCCTTCTTCCCAGTGTACCCTTTCTTAAATACGAGCCAAGTGGTATGATTATTCTGACGGCCACTGTTCTGCTGGGGCCGGTTGGCGGTATTTTTGCATGTTTTTTAAAGGATGCGGTATTTTTGTTGGTAGGAGCCGGAAATATATTTGGCGTCACCTCGGACTTTATTAACACCGCTGTTTACGCATTGGCGGCAGGGCTTATCATCCGCCGTGCATCCACCGTTCAAAACCATTTACTGGGTTATCTTGCCGGCACTCTGGCAGGCACTCTTGTGATGATTCCGGTAAACCTGCTGGTGCTGCAGCTGGAGTTTGGAATGACTCCTGAAGCCATTATGGGAATGATGCTGCCCGCTATTCTTCCCTTTAACCTGCTAAAGGGCCTGTGCAACGGCCTTGTCTTTCATCTGGCAGGCAGGCCTATCCTAAAGGTACTCAAAGTCCATCAGGCGGTGAATGCCGCATAATGGGCGTAATCAGTTTGCTCCCTGTAGAGGGAATTGGCGAAATCAAAGCGGGCGACGATTTGGCAAGTCTGTGTGTTACAGCTTTTCCCTACCTTTGGGACAACGATATCCTTGTCGTTTCATCCAAGGCGGTTTCCAAGGCAGAGGGCAACGCGGTGCAGGAAAGCAGCCTTTCCCCTTCGCCTTTTGCGCGGCAGCTCGCCGAACTGACTGGCAGTTCCCCCGGATATTGCGAGCTTGTGCTACGGGAAAGCATCGGCATTCTGCGCATGGCAAAAGGTGTGGTCATCTGCCGCACCCATCATGGCTTTGTGATGGCCAATGCAGGGGTGGATGCTTCCAACACCGGCGGGGAGGGTTTGCTGATCCCCCTGCCGGCAGACCCCGATGAAAGCGCGCGCAAAATAGGACAACAGGTTTATGCCTTGACCGGAAAACGTGTGGGAATCGTGATTTCCGATACCTTTGGCCGGGCATGGCGGGCGGGTCAAATGAACCTGGCCATCGGAGTCTGGGGCATTTCGCCCTTGCGGGACTACCGTGGGCATCCTGACGATGATGGGCGGATCATGCACAAAACCTGCATCGCCGCTGCCGACGAGCTGGCAGCGGCCGCCGAGCTGGCCTGCGGAAAAACCGACCGGGTTCCCGCTGTGGTGGTAAGGGGATACCAATGCAGCGGCAGTGGCAGCGCCAAGGAGCTTCTGATTAATCCCGCCACCGACCTTTTCCCATAAACAGCAAAGGAAAGGGAAGAGAGTGTTTCTTTCCCCCAAAGCTCTCTTCCACACAAAGGCGGATGAAAAGAGGTTTTAAATATGCAGATCCTTCACCCCATGGTTGAAGCTATTTTGATGCGGCGGTCGGTGCGGCACTATACAGCGCGTCCGGTAGAGGAGACCATGCTCAACCAGATTTTGCTGGCCGGCATACACGCCCCTTCTGCCCATGACAGCCGTCCTTGGAAGGTGGCGGCTGTCACATCGGCAGAGGGAAAACAGCGGCTAACCGGTGCCCTTTCTTCCCGCTTTCAAAAGGATATGGAGGCCGCTGGCTTTTCTCCGGAGGAGACGGAGCGGCGGTTGGCCCGCTCTCAGGGAATCTTTGCAAGCGCTCCAGTTCTTGTGGTTCTTTTTGCCCGCCGAAATCTTCCGGCTAATCCCCTGGCTAAAACAGGGGAAACCGAACAGCTGCTGACTGCTCAAAGTGTTGCGCTGGCTGCGGGACAGATGCTGCTGGCGGCTTCTCACCTGGGATTGTCCGGATGCTGGTTTGCAGCGCCCCTTTTTTGTCCCGGTGAGGTCTGCACAGCTTGTGGCCTGGACAAAACGCAGTGGTTTCCGCAGTGTTTGTTAACTTTGGGGTACCCGGCACAGGAGCCCAAGGAAAAGGTTCCCCCCCGGCTGGAGGATTGCGTTGTCAGGCTGTAGAACAAGGGAAGCAGCCGGGGCATGGTCCGAAGGTTCCCCATTTTATGCGATAGGAGCGCAAGATATATGGCAACTGTAGTGCTTTCGGGCGGGGTGGGTGCGGCCCGCTTTTTGACCGGGCTTGTGGAGGTGATGGACCCACGAGATATTACAGTCATCTCCAACACCGGGGACGACAGCGAATTTTATGGCTTGTATGTTTGCCCCGATATTGATACTGTTATTTATACGTTAGCCGGTATGGTGAATCCAAAAACAGGGTGGGGTCTTGTTGGCGACAGCTTTCGGGCTCTTACAGAGCTGGAAGCCCTGGGCTGCGAAGCCTGGTTCCAGCTGGGGGACCGGGATCTCGCTACCCATATTTGGCGCACCATGCTGCTGCGGCAGGGGCGCACCCTTTCACAGGTAACCCAGCAGCTGGCACAGACTCGGGGACTTAGGCTGACCATTCTGCCTATGAGCGACCATCCGGTTCAAACAGTTCTTGAGACAGAAGCCGGGCGGCTGCCCTTTCAGGAATATATGGTCAAACACCGCTTTCAGGTTGCGGTAAGCAACATCTGCTTTGAGGGCTCCGACAAGGCTCTTCCCGCTCCCGGCGTGCTGGAAGCCATCGCCGATGCCGAGCAAATCATTATAGCGCCCAGCAACCCCTATGTCAGCATTGGAACCATTTTGTCGGTGCCGGGTATCCGCAAGGCTTTGGAAAACGCTCCCGGCAAGGTGGCCGCCATCAGCCCTATTGTGGGAGGAAACGCTGTAAAAGGCCCTGCTGCGCGGCTTCTTTGTGAACTCGGACGCCCGGTCAGCCCGCTGGGGGTGGCGCAGCTCTACCACAGTTTTGTGGATTTGATGATTGTAGACGAGGCAGACAGTGCCCTTCTACCGCACATCAAAGCGCTGGGCATGGAGGCGGCATCAGCCCAAACTATGATGACCTCTCCCCAGGCAAAAGTAACCCTTGCGAAACAGGTTTTGGAGCTTATGAAGTAAATATTTGTAGGAGGAGATGTTTTGAAAGACCGCGAACTGATAGAATCTTATATTCCTATGGCGAAGTTCATCGCCGCGATCAGCGGCCCGCGCTGCGAAGTTGTGCTGCACGACCTGAGCGATATTGAGCATTCCATCATAGCCATCGAAAACGGGCATATTTCTGGCCGCAAAGTTGGGGATGGCTTAATGGATTTTGCTTTAAAAGAATTTCTAGAAGATACTAACGATATTTTTTTCGTAAATCAAAGCGGAAAGATTACCAACGACCACAAAACTCTTCGCTTTTCATCCTACCGCATCCGGCGCAAGAGCGATAAAGAAGTGATTGGGTTGCTCTGCGTCACCGTGGACATTACCGATTATATCCATATGCGACGCACCATCAATAACGAGCTATTTATCGACGGCGGCTATTACACGGAGCCGGAAAACCCGGCAGGTACCCTTGCTCTTCCCCTGGCCGATACCCTGGAGGCTATCTTTCTCCACGCCATGCAGGAAAGTGGATGCGAGAATGTGGACCATATGACCAAGGATGATAAAATGCGGATCATCTCTATTCTGCGAGAAAACAATCTTTTTGAAATTAAAGGAACCGTTGCCTTCATTGCAAAAAAGCTTAAAATATCAGAACCATCGGTTTACCGCTATCTGAAAGAGATAAGAAACAGCAGCGATTAGCTCTGTTTCTTATCTCTTTTCTGTATTTATAGGAGGATTGTCCAAAAGTATAAAAATATTTTGGAATGTTTTATCCTTGACAGATAACGACGATCCCACTATGATTATTATAATTAATTATTAAAACACCTAAAAAACCCTGCCTGACCGGAAAAAAATAACAACTTATAATAATTTTAATACCTTTTGTTTTGCCATAAAAATTATACATAGGCAGCTTTAATCTCTAAGCAAATAAGCTGTTTCGTAGATTTTTGCAAAAAAACATAACTAACCATCATAAATCTATTAATTATATTAGTACTAAATTAAAAAAGTAAGATATTTATAGCCTGTTGTAGTAATACGGCAGGTTTTTCTAAGAGAATTGCCACGCTATATAATAATTATTTTTTATTATATATTCCGTTTTTAACTTGGGCCTTCTCTTAAAAAAGGAGGGGTTATGCATTAATGAAATCAGTAACACGGCTTAATGATGGGAAAAGATGTGGATGGCAATGTTTCCAAAAATTACGAGTGTTGCGTTCTGAATAAGGATGTGTGCAAGTGCGGCGAAGGCCGTTGTGGTAAAAACACAGTGCAGCTTAAAAAACTCATGATTAGGAGAGGAGAAAAGTATGCATAAGTATATTTTAAAAAGGCTGCTTATGATGATACCAGTCCTCATTGGCATCACGTTTATTATCTTTGTGATTCTTAACATGACGCCTGGGGATCCTGCGCTCATCATATTGGGCAGCGAGGCTAATGACGAAACGGTTGCCCAACTGCGGGATGAGCTTGGGCTGGACGACCCGCTGCTTTTGCAGTACGGCAGATATATGCTGGGTCTTGTAAAGGGGGATCTTGGCCAGAGCTATATTAACAACCGCGCCATTTTCCCTTCCATTATGGAACGGTTGCCCATTACCCTTAGCCTGGCGCTTCTGGCAATGCTCGTATCGGTAGTTGTTGCCATACCGCTGGGGATAATCTCGGCCACCAAGCAGTACTCCTTTTTGGATTCCACCAGCATGGTTCTTTGCCTAATCGGAGTTTCGATCCCCAGCTTTTGGCTGGCGCTGATGTTGATTCTGTTTTTTTCGGTCAATCTTTCTCTTCTTCCCTCCGGCGGACTGAACAATGGAATTGTCAGCTATATTTTGCCGGCGGTTACTCTGGCTACCAGCGGTGCCGCCAGCATGGCGCGGCAGACACGTTCTTCCATGTTGGAAGTAATCCGGCAGGATTATATCCGCACTGCCCGGGCTAAGGGTGTGCGGAAAAACAAGGTCCTGATCCGTCACGCACTAAAAAACGCCATCATGCCTGTCATTACACTCATGGGCCTTACTCTGGGGCGGAACGTTGGCGGTGCGGTGGTTGTTGAGTCTATCTTTACTCTTCCCGGTACAGGCAGGTTGTTGCTGGAGGGGATTCGCAGCAAAGATATTCCTATGGTGATGGGCTGTGTCGTTGTTCTTTCCATTCTCATCAGTATTGCCAACCTGCTGGTAGACATTGTATACGGTTTTGTCGACCCGCGGCTCAAGGGTGAGTATAGATAAAGGGGGAGTATAGGTGAGCGAACAGGCAAGTGCACTGAAAAAATACAAAAAGCGTAGCCAGATGGCAGAGGTTTGGCTGCGGTTTCGGAAGAATAAAGCTGCTATCTTTGGCCTTATCATCTTTACCTGTATTCTTCTAGTTTCCATTTTCGCAGATGTTCTGGTGGACTATGAGACCAAGGTAAAGCAGCAGGATTTTATGAACCGTATGGCTTCCCCTTCTTGGGAGCATCCCTTTGGCACCGATGAGTTCGGGCGGGATATTTTAGGGCGGGTGGTACACGGCTCACGGCTTTCTTTGGCGGTGGGGCTGGGGTCCGTTGCCTTCTCGTTACTGCTAGGTGGTACCTTGGGGGCGGTTGCAGGCTACTATGGCGGTCGACTGGACAACCTGATTATGCGGATTGTGGATATTTTTATGGCGATTCCCTCTACCATTATGGCTATTACCATTATGGCGGCGCTAGGTGCCAGTACTTTTAACCTGATGCTTGCTATTGGAATTTCATTTATTCCCACCTATGCGCGCATTATGCGCTCTTCGGTAATCGGCTTGCGGAATACCGAATTTGTAGAGGCTGCCAAGGCAATTGGAGCAAAAAACTCCACCATTATACTTACTGAGATTCTCCCCAACTGTATGGCTCCCATTCTAGTGCAAATTACTATGAGCTTTGCTTTTGGAGTGCTCAATGTCTCCACCCTCAGTTTTATCGGACTGGGAATTTCTCCACCTACCCCCGAATGGGGCAACATGCTTTCTACCGCTAGGGAATACTTGCGGGACGCCCCCCACATGTGTTTTTTTCCTGGCATGGCAATTGCTTTGACCATTCTCTCCCTCAATTTGCTGGGGGACGGATTGCGGGATGCCCTTGACCCCAAGTTGAAACAGTAGGAGGAAGTGCCAATGGAAAAACAGGCCTCTGAAAAAAATATTGTACTGGAAATTGAAGATCTTGTTGTTAACTATGAGACAGACGGCGTTGTTGTTCACGCTGTCAACGGAGTCAGCCTGCGTCTGGAAAAAGGCAAGACCCTTGCCTTGGTAGGCGAAACCGGTGCCGGCAAAACGACCACCGCCCTTTCCATTCTCCAGCTGATCCAGGATCCGCCGGGAAAAATCCGCGGGGGAAGTATTACGATGGATGGCGACGCTCTTCTTACCTTCAGTGAGCGCCAGATGGAATCCATTCGCGGCGACAAGGTATCCATGATCTTTCAAGATCCCATGACATCTCTTAACCCGGTGCTTACAGTAGGCCAGCAGATTGCCGAAGTAATACAAATTCACCAGAAGGTCTCCAAGGCGGAGGCGGAGCAAAAGGCCAGGGAGATGCTTGAGCTGGTAGGGATTGATGGTGGCCGCGCTGGGGAATATCCTCACCAGTTTTCGGGCGGCATGAAGCAGCGGGTTGTCATTGCCATTGCTCTGGCCTGCAATCCTACGCTGCTGATTGCGGACGAGCCCACCACCGCACTGGACGTGACAATTCAGGCCCAGGTGCTGGAGCTAATGAAGGAACTGCGCGAGAAGTACCAGACCTCTATGATTATGATTACTCACGACCTTGGCATTGTAGCCGAAACCTGCGACGAAGTTTCTATTATGTATGCGGGGCGGATTGTAGAGCATGGTACCCTACGAGATATTTTTAAGGAAACCAGGCACCCATATACCGTCGGGCTCTTCAACTCCCTGCCCAATATCAAGCGGAGGCAGGAAATGCTCAAGCCCATCAAGGGACTGATGCCCGATCCTTCCAATCTGCCCACAGGCTGTTCCTTCCATCCCCGCTGCGACTACGCACAGGCTATCTGCTCCACACGAAAACCGGCTCAGACCTTTCTCAGCGACACCCATTTTGTGGAGTGCCTTGCTTACGAAAGCAACACCGGCGTCACCATTACAAAAAAGGAGGGGTAACAAATGGCAGAAACCCTTCTAGAGGTAAAAAATCTTAAAAAATACTTTAAGACCCAAAAGGGTCTGTTACATGCCGTCGATGATGTTTCCTTCACCGTAGACCGGGGAAAAACGCTGGGTGTTGTGGGGGAATCGGGATGTGGAAAATCCACCGCTGGGCGCACCATTCTGCGCTTGCTCGAGCCCACCTCGGGCCAGGTGTTTTTTGAGGGAAAGGACATTTTCTCCCTCTCTCCTCAGCAAATGCGCGCTATACGCAAAGATATGCAGATTATCTTTCAGGATCCCTACGCTTCTCTAAACCCCCGCAAAACGGTGGGTGAGATTATTGGAATGCCTCTGGTGCTCAATAAATTAATACCCGATCCCCGCAAGCGGGAACAGCGAGTGCTGGAACTGATGGAAACCGTAGGCCTTGCCGAGCGCTTTATCAATACCTACCCCCATGAACTGGACGGCGGACGGCGGCAGCGGATCGGCATTGCGCGGGCAATGGCCATGGAGCCCAAGTTCATTGTATGCGATGAACCCGTTTCTGCTCTGGACGTTTCTATTCAGGCGCAAATCCTCAATCTTTTGACCACTTTGCAGAAAAAACTGGGGCTCACCTATATTTTTATCACCCACGACCTTTCGGTGGTCAATTATTTCTCCGACGATATTGCTGTTATGTACCTGGGGCAGCTGGTCGAAAAGGCCTCCTCAGAGAGGCTGTTTGAAAAACCGATGCATCCCTACACTCAGGCTCTGCTCTCTGCTATTCCCGTTCCTGATATTGATCATAAGCAGGAGCGCATCCTCTTAAAAGGCGAGCTTGCCTCGCCGATCAACCCCAAACCCGGGTGCCGCTTTGCACCCCGCTGCAATTATGTAACAGACAAGTGCATTGGCAAAACACCGGAGCTTAAGGAAATCACCCCCGGTCATTTTGTCGCATGCACATTAGTCTAAATTAAAAATGGAGGAAAATTATGAAAAAAGCATTGATATTATTCTTAACTGTAGTGCTGCTGATTGGCGGCGTTCTGGGCGGGTGTACCAACAACCCCGACGCTCCCAAAGCCAGCGAACCCGCTGCCGGCGCTCCCAATGCAGGCTCTAGCGATACGGCCACCGGCGATGCAAGCGCCTCTACCCCCAGCAAATCAGGCCAAACCACCATTACGGTTGGCGTTACCCAGGATATTCTCTCCTTCGATCCCCACGGCTATACCGGAATTGCCTCCACGATTCCCGGGCGCCATATTTACGACACCCTTGTACGCATTATGCCCGACGACTCTCTGGAGCCCTGCCTGGCCGAAAGCTGGGAAGTTCTGGACGAAACCACCATTCAATTTAAGCTGCGTCAGGATGTTAAGTACCACAATGGCGAGCCCTTTTCCGCCCACGACGTAAAGTTCTCCATCGAGCGGCACCTGGGCACCACCTTTACCCTTTCGATGGTTTCTGCCATTGACCATGTTGAAGTGATTGACGATTATACCTGCAACGTGATTCTCAATACTCCCGCCAGTTCCATGACTCTCACCAACCTCGCTTATCCCACCTGTGGTATTGTAAGCAAAAAGACGGTGGAAGAGCTGGAGGCTGCTGGCAAAACCCTGGACGAAAACCCCATCGGCACCGGCCCCCTCAAGTTTGTCTCCTTTATGTCCGGCGACAACGTGGTGCTTGCTAGAAATGACGAATACTGGGGCGTTCCCGCTGCTCATGAAAAAATGATTCTGCGCATCATCACCGACGACTCGGCCCGTTCCATTGCTCTGGAAACCGGCGAAGTCGACATTCTGCTGGAAGTTCCCAGCTCCGAGTTCGATCGCATTCGCGGCAACCAAGATCTGGTGCTGGAAGAGTACGCCTCCTCTAAGATGGAGTTTGCTTACCTCAACACCACCAAGGCGCCCTTGGACAACAAGCTGGTTCGCCAGGCGCTCAGCCATCTGGTACAGCGCGATGCTGTCATTGCCATTGCAGAAAACGGAAACGGACTTCCCCTTTACAGCCCCATTGCCGAAGGGCACCGCTACTATATGCCCGAGGTAACCCAATATGAGTATGATGTGGAAAAAGCCAAAGCACTGCTGGCAGAAGCCGGCTATCCCGACGGCTTTGATCTGAGCCTTGTGTGCATCAGCCAAAACCGGGCTCGCATTGGTCAGGTGCTGCAGGCCGACTTCGAAAAAGCCGGAATCAACCTCAAGGTAGAGACCATCGAGAACAGCGCTTTCTTGGATATGACCAAGAATAACGAGCACCAGATCGCCCTTTCCAGCTGGACCTCCAGCGTAGACCCCAACGCCACGTTCCCCTCTCTTTTTTCGAACGGTCCTCTTGGCACTGCTAACAACCGCAGCAGGTATAACAACCCCGCCATCGAGCCCATGCTGGAAAAAGGCCGTGCCGGGCGTGATTTTGAAGAACGCTATAACATCTACAAAGAAGTTCAAAAAATTCTGATGGATGATGTTGCTATAATTCCCTTCTACACTGCCATGGGTGCTGTGGCCCGCCATAGCGACCTTAAGGGTCTGCAGCTTTACCCCAGCGTACAGCACCGTTTGGATCAGCTGCACTATTAAAAGCACTTTTATCATGCCAACAGCTTAGGAGAACTGCTATGATACTCGCTGCCCGAACCATTATACCCGGCGACGGCAAAACTGTATTAAAAGACCAGGCCGTGCGCGTTCAAGATGGCAGAATAACTGCCATTGGACCGCTGGACTCCATGCGAACAGGCGATGAGCCGGTGAGAGATTACGGGGAGGCTACCATCCTCCCCGGTCTCATAGATATGCATTTGCATCTGGCTGCTTGGTGGAGTGAGCGGGATAAGCCCTTGTACGATGATTACCTGCGGGGATATTTCGCCCTTGACCGGGCGCAGCGTGCCCTTTGGTCCGGTGTAACCACTGTGCGGGATATGAACGGCCCTCAAAACCTCTGCCGCCAGATGGTTCGCGCCGCCCAAAAAGGCTGGATTTCCATTCCGCGCATCAGTTTCTGTAATCAGGCCATCACCGTAACCGGCGGACATACCTACTATGCGGTAGGGGGAACGGTGGAGCGGGACGGCCCTGATGAAATCCGCAAAGAGGTGCGCCGGCAGATTCGCGACGGTGCCGACTGGATCAAGCTGATGGCAAGCCACGAAGACGGTTTGCAGGAGTTTACCCAGGAGGAGCTCAACGCAGCAGTAGATGCCTGTCACGCTTTGGGGAAAAAGGTAGCTGTGCATGTGGCTGCCCAACCCGCCCTGCAAATGTGTATCGATGCCGGTGTGGATACCATTGAGCACGGAAATTTCCTCACCCGTCAGCAAGCCCTGATCATGAAGGAGAAGGGCATTGCATGGGTTCCCACCATCTATGTTTACAAATTTGCGCTGGCATGGTTTCAACAGATTGCCGAAAAAGGCGATATGGATTCCGACCTTGCCTTTGCCCACCATCAGGTGAGGCGCTATCAGCACTATTTATCCTTTTACAAGAACTTTTTAGAACTTGCTGATACCGGCGTCACCATTTTGGCGGGTACCGACATGGTGTATGAGACCTCCAAGGTGGAGGCGTCCCCCGTTGCTAAAGAGCTGGCCTGTATGGTGGAGCTGGGCTTTGATCCGCTGCGGGCCATTGCCACCGCCACCTCCAACGGCGCCAAGGTTCTTGGAATGCAGGACAGCATTGGCGTGCTGAAGGAAGGCCTGTTGGCCGATATTTTGGTGGTGAAGGGGGATGCTTCCAAGGAAATCGCCTGCCTGGAGCACACTATAGATGTGTTCCAAGAGGGTAGGCGGGTCCACAGGCCACAGCAATCAACCTAATAGGGTACAAACTTACCTTTGGAAAGGACGCGGTAGTATGGATTGGAAGAAGTATGTAGACAAAGCCCAAATGGTTGAGTGGAGAAGGCATCTGCATAAATACCCTGAAATCGCCTACCAGGAAAAAGAGACCAGCACTTACATTGTCAAAGCGCTGGAGCAGATGGAGGGAATCGAGATTCTGCGTCCCGCCGATACCAGCGTGGTAGGTGTTCTCAAGGGAGCTAAGCCCGGAAAGGTAGTGGGAATCCGCGCGGATATTGACGCCCTGCCCATGCAGGAAGAAGCCGATGTAGAGTATAAATCGGTGTACGATGGCGTCATGCACGCCTGCGGCCACGATTTCCATACCGCTACTCTTCTGGGAACCGCCAGTGTATTGAGCAAGATGCGCCACCAGCTTTGTGGCACTGTAAAATTCATCTTTCAGGCTGCGGAAGAGCAATTTCCCGGCGGGGCTCAGGCCATTGTGGATTCCGGCGCGGTAAGTGATTGCAATTACTTTATCGGCGCCCATGTGCTGGCCAAGCTACAAACCGGACTTATCTCCTGCTGGCCCGGTACCGCCACCGCTTCCCCCGACAAATTCCTCATCAACATCATGGGAACCGGAAGCCACGGCGCCGCGCCGGAGGCCTCTGTGGACGTGGTAACAGTGGCATCCCATATCGTCACCAACCTCAACAGCATTGTCTCGCGCAACATCAGCCCTTACGATAGTGCAGTGGTGTCGGTCACCCGCTTTATCGCCGACTCCTCCCTCAATATTCTAGGGCCCAAGGTGGAGTTGGGTGGAACCATCCGTACCAAGGACGAAGAAGTGCGCGCCTTTATTCACAAACGCTTTGACGAAATTGTCTCGGGGATTTGCCAAGCTTACGGCGCCACTTACGAGATAGAGATGATGAGAGGGTATGCCCCTATTGAAAACGATGAGTATGTAACCAGCGTTGTACAGGAAACCGCCAAAGAGCTCTATGGTGAGGAAGTTTTGGTTCGTCCCCGCACCCTGATGGCGGGCGATGACTTTTCTGCCTTTGGACAGATTGCCCCTACCGCCTTCTTCCTGATTGGAAGCGGCTCGGTGGAGGAGGGGTACGAATATCTGGTACACAATCCCAAGTTTACGGCCAATGAGGACATTTTGCCCATCGGTGCCGAAATGTTTGTAGCCTGTACTCTCAAGCTCCTGGAAGCATAAGCTTAATTGATTTAAAAAGAGCATCGGATGTTGAAGTGACCCCAAGAATATACTGAAATAGCTTTGGGGTACCGTTCAGTTCCGATGCTCTGTTTCGCTTTTGGGGTTCGCGTCGTTTCCTTGGCCTGCAAAGAACTGCCGGGGCTATATCCGGGCGGAGGCTTCTTCTTCCTGTGCATTCCTAATGCTCCAACCTGTCACAGTTGCCAGAACTAGAACGCTGCCTGCTATAGCAAAAAGACCCGGCCGCTCACCGTAAAACAAAAAAACCCAGAAAGGAGCAGTTAAGGGTTCAATGACTGAAATCAGGCAGCAATGCAGAGGCGGGCAGTCATTGGCAGCCATAGACATAAAGAGATAGGGAATCCCCAGCTGAAACACTCCCAGAGCCAAAATTAAAACAAGGTAGGTAGGGGTAAGCGTGTCCAGCACCTTTGGCAGAAAAGGAATTCCCGCCACAAAGCTCATCAGCTGGCCCAGCAATATCCCGCTCATCCGGGTATTGTAGTCGGAAGTGCCGGAAAATATGTACATACACCCATAGGTTAAACCACTGAACATTGCAATAGCGTTCCCTAAGGTAGAGCCCTGCCCAGCCTCTCCAAAAAAGCAGAGCGCGATACCAATAAAGGTAAAGGCAATAGCGGCGAAATCTGAACCGCGGAAGCGCTGCTTGTAAAACAGAATCAGAATAACCACCATAAAAATGGGTGCGGTAAACTGCAATACCGTAGCATTGGCGGCGGTGGTAAGCTTGTTGGCTGCCACAAAGCACAGCATGGTAATACACAAGGTAAAGCCGGTTAGGAAGGAGTTGCGGTTCCAACAAAAGGGGATTTTGCACACCTTCATGTACAGAAAGATGACGCCGGCGGCAATAATGCTGCGCAGTCCCGCAATGGCAAGGGCAGGCCAGGGGATCAGCTTAATAAAAAGCCCTCCCACGCTCCACATCAGAGAGCAGGTTACCATCATGCCAACAGCTTTTGTTTTCCGAATATTAATAGCCAATGAAATCCCCTTTCGTTTCCTGAGATTGCACTCCTCGTATTATAAGGGATAAGCTGCAAAGGCACAACTACTTCTCTACGCCAAATCGGCCAGAATCCCCATAAAGCCTGCGCTGCCTACTAAATTTGACACGGATACCAACTGGACCAGCGACAGCCCGGATGGTGGGTGACCACCTGAATAACAGAGGAATCCATACCGCTGTACGCTATTATATATTTAATGAAGAATGGAAAGGTGTGCGAAATAGTGCAAACATGGGGGAAGATAAAACAAAAAACCGCTTAGCTTTCGCATCACCAAGCGGTTTTCTCGTTGGAGCGGGTAATGGGAATCGAACCCACACTCTCAGCTTGGGAAGCTGATGTTCTGCCACTAAACCATACCCGCACAACAAGTAATATTATACGTCTTTTTGCGTAAAAGTCAATAGGATAGGAGGAATCTTCCGGTTCACAGTCCAGGGCTGCCTGAAAATACCGGAACAAAATTTGTCCTAATTATGAAATATCCTTGAATTTTCTATGTAAATATGGTACGTTTATTTATATTTGTGTCATTATACTGGAAAGGATGTT
>JAHDPQ010000006.1 GCA_018434245.1 Oscillospiraceae bacterium | reverse complement strand
GTGCCCCTCGGGAACCAGGCTGTCCAGACACGCAAATTTTGTTGTGTAGCGTAAATCTTCACTTCGCTCAAGCATTTCCATCACCAGATTCATTATATCAAAAATAGCCGCTCATGGCGACCTTTTTTGACAGGCTGAGGGATGCGGCAGTGCCGCATCCCTTTTCCTGTTTTGCACCCGGTATTTTTAATGTAAAGCCAATTTGCTTTACAGGTGTTCGTGCTGTTTTCATACATTCACATTATTGGCGGACAGCCTGCGGCAAATCTTTCCGGTATAAACACCGCCCGCTCTTCCACAATAAGACCGAGAGGGAGTGGGTGGATGAAACAGATCGTTCCGGAAATTTATGTGAAGGACTGTAAAAATGCCTTGGAGTTTTACCGGGGGTTGTTTGGGGGCAAGGTCAAAAACCTGCAAATGAGCGACGATCTGCCCCTGTTTCAGGACACGCCGGGGAAGGTGGTGCACTCGGAGCTTCACGTCAACAGCCGATGCGTTTTTTATTTTGTGGACATCTTTGACCCCAAGCGGAAAAACGTAGGCAATATGACCCTGATGCTTCACATGGACAACATGGAGGAAATAAACCGGATTTATGACGTCCTACAGAACAACGGCACCGTGGGAATGCCCCTGCAGGAGACGTACTGGGGCGCGTGGCACGCCATCATCACCGATAAATACGGTGCCCCCTGGGCGCTGAACTATACGCCCAAGCAGTGAGGAAGCTCTGCCGCAACGTCATAATCGCACAAAAAATCCCGCCCACTGTTGGACGGGATTTTGATTTACTATGGTGCTAGAACCTACACGCCGGGAGGACCAAATCCTTTTACTGTGAGGTTTGATCCAGCCACTGCCTTCCGGCGGCGATCTGCCGCTCCACTTCGCTGGGGGCGGTCCCTCCAAAGGAGGTGCGGGCTTCCACACAGCCCTTCATAGTCAGGGCAGACACCATCTCCCGGGTCACCCGGGGGTCCACGGTATCCAGCACCTGCTGGGGCAGCTCCTCCAGCCGGCAGTTTTGCTCCTCGCAGGCCCGCACCAGACGCCCCACAATCTCGTGGGCTTCCCGGAAAGGGACTTGAGCCTTGACCAGGCTTTCGGCCAGATCAGTGGCTGCTAAAAAGCCCTTGTCCATGTGGGATGCAATGGTGTCGGCGTTGAAGTCGGTTTTTTCCAGCATCCCCGCCAGAATCTCCACCGAGGTGCGCCAGGTGTCCAAAGCATCGAATACCCGCTCTTTATCCTCCTGAAAATCCTTGTTATAGGCCATGGGAGTTCCCTTCATCACTGTGAGCAGGGCCACCAGGTCCCCGTAAACCCGGCCGGTTTTTCCCCGGAGCAGCTCGGCCACATCGGGGTTCTTTTTCTGGGGCATAATGCTGCTGCCGGTACAGAAGCCATCATCCAGAGTGATGTAGCCAAATTCCTGAGAGCTCCAGTAGACAAACTCCTCCGCCATGCGGGAAACATGCATCATCCCGATAGAGGCAGCACTTAAAAACTCCAGCAGGTAGTCCCGGTCACTCACACTGTCCATAGCATTTTCCGTAGGGGCGGCAAAGCCCAGCAGCCGGGTGGTCAGGTGCCGGTCGATGGGAAGGGTGGTTCCCGCCAAGGCGCAGGAGCCCAGAGGATTTTGATCGGTGCGCTTATACACATCCTCCAGTCGCTGAATATCCCGCAGGAACATCTGAAAATAAGCCATGAGGTGGAAGCCCACCGTCACCGGTTGGGCATGCTGCATATGGGTAAAACCCACCATAAGGGTGCTGGTGTGGCGGGAAGCCTGCTCCAGCAGAACCTCCTGCAATCGCCGCAGGGAGCCTATCATCTCCCGGATGGCATCTTTCATATACAGGCGGGTATCTACGGCTACCTGATCGTTGCGGCTGCGGGCGGTGTGGAGCCGCTTGCCCGTCTCCCCCAGCCGCCCAATCAGAGCACCCTCCACCGCCATGTGGATGTCCTCCTGAGAAAGATCAAAGGCAAACTCTCCTCTTGCGATCTCCCCTTCAATCTCCGTAAGCCCGGCGATGATCTCGTCCCGCTCCTGCTCGGTGACAAGGCCCTGAGCGGCCAGCATGGTCACATGGGCGATGCTGCCCCGGATATCACAGGCATACAGGCGGCTGTCCACCCCGATGGAGGCGTTGAATTCCTCCACAATGGATTCCATCTTCTTGGAAAAGCGCCCCGCCCACAAATTAGCCATGATTACATCTCTTCCTTTCCTGTGTTGTCCCCACTGCCGTCACTACCCGGTCAGCCACTTGTCAAACAGGCGGTAAATCCACCGGATCAACCAAAAGAGCAAGGGCGTGACCAAAATGGTGTAGAGGGACATGGGCAGAATGTGCAGGGCAAAGATCTTCCAAACGTTTTCGTACCCCCACATCCGATAGCTAAAAAGGTACTCCACCCCGCCTCGCACCAGCATGGTCACCGTGACAAAGAGCAGAGCCCCTCCCGTATTGCAGTGCATTAAGTAGATCACCAACAGCCCTGCCCCAATGCAAAAAAGCGATAGGAGCAGTCCATTAAACCCAAACAGAACACTGCCGCCCAAATCGCAGAGCAAGCCTGCCAAGGCTCCGTAAACCCCGCCGACAAACTCCCCTTCTACCATGGCGATGGTCAGGGCAGCGGGAATCACCAGCATGGGCTTGACCCCTGCCAGTTCCAGCACACCAGGCGTGGTCTGCAGGATGTAAAACAGCAGCAGAATCAGGGCGTACAGGGTGTATTTAAAAATCAAAAGGTATCGTGTTCTCTTCATAGTCACCTATCATCCAAAGGCGGGCGGCCGGTCCGCTGTGGGAGCAGAAATCCCCCCCGGCGAACACAACCGCTTGGCATAAACTCTTGCCGGAGGCATATAAAACAAAAGAGGGGCAGTCTTTAATCCTCCGACCCCTGCCCCTCAAACCAAGTGACGACAAAGACATTTTTGACATTGCGGATATCGGCAGAAGGCTCCACCACCGCCACCAGACTGGTGCCGTGGCTGTTGGGGCCCACCGTTTTTACCGTCCCCACCATAATGTCCCGGGGGTAAAGACTGCCCCCACTGGTAAGGATGATGTCCCCGGGGACCATGGCGCTTTCCCGGGGCAGATAGAGCATCTGGCACAGCCCCTCCATGGAAAGGTCCACCGTTCCGCTGACAATGCCGATGTCCCGGGTGGCGCTGTCGTAAGCTCCCACGTCCACCGCCACATCTAAAATAGTGGCCACCTTGGCATGGGTCATCCCCACCTCGGTGACATATCCCACCAAGCCGTCGGCGGTCACCACCGGGTCCAGATATTTGATGCCGTCCACCGATCCTTTGTCGATGGAAAAGGAATAAAAGCGTCCCGCCGGGTCCCGGGCGATGACAGCGGCGGTTTCAATCTTCAAATCCTGCCGGTTTTCCATCACTCCCAGAATTTCCCGCAGCTGTTCGTTTTCGTGCATGGCCCGCTCGTAGTCCACCAGACGGCCCCGCAGTTGGTTGATTTCTTCCTGCAGGCGCAGGTTTTCTTCAAACACTTCCCCCGCCTGCATGTACTTGTCGAAAAAGCCCCCTACACTGCCGGAGATCCCCGCCGAAGCCTGTTGCAAGGGCGTGGTGACCATACCCAGCAGCCGGGCAAACAGAGGAGCCGCGCCGCCGGAGTAGACCGACGCGATGATAAATCCCAGCAGGACAATCAACAGCGCGGCAAGAATCTTGAACCGGACGCTGCTCAAAAAGTCCTTCACCTTGCCGTATCTCCTTCTCATAGTTGGGGATGTGATATACTCATATAGCACGCAAACCGCTACACAGTTTGCACCTGTGGCAAAGCCTACAGGCAGGCGCTTTAGCGCCTATATGAGTATGCAGTCAGGATAGGCCGCCTTCGGCGGCATATGGCCAAAGGCCGTATCTTTCAAATCGTAGTGATTTGAAAGATATACAACTATAAAGCCGTACCGATCCAGTCAAGCAGAAAGAGGGCGTAGGAAAACGGTCAGTCGTTGGCCCGAATCTCGTTCATCAGATGGATGTTGTCCAGAGCCTTACCGGTTCCTTCCGCCACGCAGTCCAGAGGGTTTTCCGCAATGTAAACCGGCATCCCCGTCTCCTGTGTGATAAGGGAATCCAATCCCCGCAGCAGAGCTCCGCCCCCGGTCAGGGTGATGCCGTGGTCGATAATGTCGGCGGAAAGCTCGGGAGGCGTCCGCTCCAGAGTGGTGCGAATGGCATCTAAAATGGCGGAGATGGGGTCGGCAATGGCCCGGCGGATTTCCTCTGGGGTGATAAAGACGTTTTTGGGCAGGCCGTCCACCAGGTTGCGGCCTTTAATCTCGTAAGGCTCCTCCCCTTCGTAGGGGTAGGCACTGCCCACCTCAATCTTGATGTTCTCGGCGGTTCTTTCACCGATCAGCAGGTTGTAGGTCTTTTTGATGTAGGCAATGATGGAAGCGTCCAGCTCATCTCCGGCCACCCGCACCGAGCGAGAGGCCACAATGCCCCCCAGGGAGATAACTGCTACCTCGGTGGTGCCGCCGCCGATGTCCACCACCATGCTTCCGGTGGCTTCGGCCACGGGAAGGTTGGCTCCGATGGCGGCAGCCATGGGCTCCTCCAAAATAGAAACCTGCTTGGCTCCGGCGCTGATGGCAGCTTCTTTGACAGCACGGCGCTCCACGTCGGTCACACCCGACGGAATGCAGATGATGATTCTTGGCTTGGAAAACAAGGTGTTGCCGATCACCTTTTTGATAAAGATTTTGAGCATGTTGGCGGTGATGTCAAAGTCGGCAATGACACCGTCCTTGAGAGGGCGAACGGCTACAATGGAGCCAGGAGTTCTGCCAATAACCTCCTTGGCTTCCTTACCCACATAGCGGACGGTGTCGTTGCGCACATCCACTGCCACCACCGAGGGCTCCCGCATAATGACACCCTTCCCCTTCATAAAAATAAGGGTATTGGCTGTTCCCAGATCGATCCCCACGTCCTTTGAAAACACTGTGTGCTGCCCCTTTCAACGCTCCCGGAGCAGATGCGCCACCGGAGCTGTCTTGTATTTCACCGGAGTTGCATCCCGGTTGGTTTTTCCCATTGACTTAGCGGCTAAGCGGATTGTTCCCGCAAATTTCGACACGCCTTTACCATTATAACCGTTTTTTGTCTCGACCTCAACAGAAAAATGCCCCCTAAAAGATTATTCACAAATTATTTAGATTAGTGTGCGTTTTATCCCCTTATTTAGGCAGAAAACGCCTGAAATTGGAGAAAATTCGTTGCAAACCACTATTTTCCCAAAAAAATCACCCTTTTTGAGGTTACCGTCCTACTGTGCGCCTGCTTCCCTTTCTCTTTCAGGTCTTGCAAAAAGTGAAGGAAGCTATTATAATAGAAATACCCCAGTGTGATAGCAAAGACTTGAGGAATTTTCCCGGTGGTTCTTCGGCAAAATATGACTTCTTCCCCATCTTTACAACAATTCATATTTATTTGCCGGAAGACTTGATTTTTAAAAATCCTTGTGCTATAATACATTTTGTTTTCTGGGTGTGGCGCAGATTGGTAGCGCGCTACCTTGGGGTGGTAGAGGCCGTGGGTTCAAGTCCCGCCACTCAGACCAAACAGTTATACAACAAGAAAGTCTATGTTCCATAGGCTCTCTTGTTGTATAACAGAGTATATAAAGGGCAGGACATAGTGCGAATACGCCCTACCCATTATATAGATTCTTTATTCCGCTCCTCCGACTACTGTTCCTGTGTTGCGTCATACGTCTTACACACGTTGTCTTAGCGGCTTACGTCACTGCTGTGCAGCACAGGCATGCTCACCTTTTTAAAGTCCTCCAAGGTTCTAAAAAGGTATCGTGGCATACTGGCTATCGAATGCGCTAGTATCGTTCCTCAAGGAGCTTATGCAGTTTTCAAGGTTCGGCGGAGCAGGCCGCAGGGCCTGTCCCACACAGCGATCCAGATCGTATTGCAAAGGTGATGCTGGACGCTGGATTTATTTCAAGCGCAGTAATGCGCTCAAAATCAAAAAACAAGAGCCTACAACGATGTTACCAGACTTTTCCGGTGCGATAACACCTGTAAGCTCTTGCGCAGTATTCAAATCCATGCTAAAATAGCATGGTATGAAACGCTCTCACAAGTCTTAGCAGATGATCTAGCATCTCTAAGGCGCATGTCTTGGTAGCTGCTGGTAACAGCTTCCAGACTGTGGGGGCTTTATTTTTTTGTCAATTCTGGACTGGCTATAGTGTAGCAGAATAATTTTCCAAATGCAAGCCTGGTTTTGATAATAAAAAGCAAAGATGTTGGTGCTTTAATCCTCCACAACCTCAATTTCATAATTGGTACCTATAAAAGCATCTCCTAATACTGCCAGTTTGGCCCAGGTTGGAAATCTTCCTTCCTGCCGGGATTTGCCGCCCGGCCCGGCGTTATGATTATGCTTGATAAATGTTCTGAAATGTTTCTTATTTTTGTGATCCTTCTTGCCTTTGTTTTAGCTTCCTTCAATCTTTGGGCAAATATCACTTGCTGCTCTCTACCACTGTCCACATATTCCATGACATACCGATTCATTCTTGATTCCCCCTGCCTTTTACCAGGTTATGTTTCCCGGCCCAAACGTGTGGGGTTGTTTTAATACTCTCTCTTTTACTTATCAGTCCGCTGCTGTTTTCTTCGTAGGCGATAGAGCATTCTTCACAAATGATTGTGTAATTATTTCTAACAACATTATAAAATTAAAGCAAGGAAGCCATGGGGATCAGTCTCTGTTATTTAGCCCATTTAGAAATGTGAATCCCCTATGCAGAACCAAATTTATCTATTTCGATGGCAGAAAGGACGTGCAGCGATATAGGCTGTAAGGCAGTGGGGATGCCGTAAACAACTAAGTGGGGGTATCATCATGGAAGTTAGAAGCTTTGCCGATCAGTAAGCCATTGTGCCTCCATCACTGTGTTGGATGTTCTCCTAGTTTACTCAACCAGCGTGATCTCATAGAGTCCACCATTATTGAAATTCATGATGATCCGACTCTCGTATACCGTGACACCCTGTGGCTCGTAAGGAATCAGTGCAGAAAGATCGATGTGGCTTTCGAGCTTATGCGTCAGGACATCAAAAGTCATCAGGCCCACTTTGGAGCCGAAGCTGTTCGCAAGTAAGCCGTGCGATTGCAATAGCTTGCCGCCATAGATGCAGGCACCTTGATAAAGGGGAGAATAATAGGAAAGCTCGTAAGACTCGCCGATGATGTCGGCGTTTGTGTAACGAACCTCTGAGCCCTCCGAAAGGGCAGGAATCGGAAACTCGGCGATCATAAATACGTTCGTTAGATCGCGAATGTTTGAGTTTTTGCGCTGCATGTATAAGATGCGCTCGCGATCCCTATCAATAATAATCTGCCCGCCAGTATAGCTGGGATCTATATCAAAATAGATGGTCTGGATGAGTTGTGAAGTCGTGGTTGTCACGTTTTCGACATAGCAAGCCTTTGTGGTCAAATCCCCCGATACATAAAGTGCGGGGAACTCGGTGTTGCCATCCGGATACTCAAGCCCAAAGTTTGCATTGCCGCAGTGGTTCGAAGTATAGGAACTGCCGAGCGGAAACTCGGCAATCTTTGTGCCGGTGCTAAGGTGATAGGTCGCGGCACTCCCTCCATCGTAAGTCTGGAACACGATACCATTAAAAATATCAAATCCCTGCATTATCTTGCCACTGATGGAAGCGCTCAAGAGCTTTTTCACCGATACTTTCTGTGAAACGAAAGAATCCTCAACGATCTTGAAGTGGATCTGGTTCGCGCCGTTTACATGCTGGGTAAAAAAGTTAAAGATTGGCTTATTCGCGGCGGGGATGAACCCACCGATATAGCTTTGGATAGCGGTATTCGTCGATACGTCCCGCGTTGCACGATAGATCACGGCGTCATCCCCGTCGATCGAGGTATTTGCCGCGCCCTGTATCTTCCACGCCGTACTGCCAGCCGTATAGGTCGGGACATCTATCCATTCAGCCAGAATTGTGTATGATTTTCCCTTTTTAAAGTCCACATCAAAATATCCGTTTAAATACTTCGTCCCTGCCGCGATGCTGATCGTCGCGTCCAAAAGCACACCCTCTTCAAGTGTGACCGGACTCGCCGTTATCGTGATGATGTTTGCCTCCGCAAGTCCCTGAGTGTTAAGATGCAACTCCGAGAAGTCCTGCGTCGGGGCAAAGACACCTGAATATACCTGCACTAAACTGTCGCTTGTAGTATCGCATTTTTTCGCTGTTCTGAGGAGAAGTTCACTTACGGTTTCTCCTAACTGCGTATCGCTAGCTTGCAAAGTCCATCCAACGGCCGAACCGGTAAAGGAAGGGGTGCTCGCCCAGGTGGCGGTGATATTGTAAGCCATCCCCGCCTTAAAAGGATAACTCACATACTTGTTGCTGCTGCCTACCGGTACAGCGATTTCTGATGACAAGCCCTCGCTGTTTTCCACAATCTTTAAGTGGATCTGATTCGCATCACTTACATACTGGGTAAAAAAGTTAAAGATTGGCTTATTCGCTGCGGGGATGAACTCTCCGATATAGCTTTGGATAGCGGTGTTCGTCAATACCTCCCGCGTCGCGCGATAAATCACGGCATCGTCCCCGTCTACTGAGGTATTCGTTGCACCTTGCACTTTCCACGCCGTGCTGCCAGCCGTATAGGTTGGGATACTCTCCCATTCAGCCAAGATGGTGTAGGATCTTCCCTTTTCGAAGGCCACATCGAAATATCCGTTAATGTATTTCGTCCCCGTTGCGATGCTGATTGTTGCGTCCATCAGCAACCTTTCCTCCATCACGGCGGGCTCTACCGTGATCGTGATACTGTTTATTACCGCAAGCCCCGTCGTATCGAGATGCAGCAGCGAAAAATCCTGGGTTGGAACAACGATACCTGAGTATATCTGCACCGAGCTGTCGTTCGCGGTGTCGCTCTTTTTGGCGGCTTTGATGAGAAGATCGCCAACGCTATTGTTGCCCTGCTCAGCCGCCGTCTGAAGCTTCCATCCGGCGGCCGAGCCGGTAAAGGAAGGTGCGCTCTCCCACGTAGCCGTGACGCGATAGGCCTTCCCCACCTCAAAGGGATACATGAAGTATTGACTGTCGTTCCCTGCTGATACACTCACTGTCGCATCCAAAACGGGATCAACATGGGTGGCGTCAGCGAGTGCGATTATCGACATCGCAGGTAGAAGGGTCATAAAAAGGATTGCCGCTAGAAGGAGACTGATCAAGCTTTTTTTCTTGTTTTTGATCTCCATACACTACTATTCCTTTCTTTTTAACTTTCAGCCCTCTCAGGTCTTTGTTTTTTTAGGATATAAACAATTATCCCCTTGTCTTGCCACCCGCCACATTGATGGTGACACCGTGGATGTAGCTCGCCCGATCAGAGGAAAGGAACGCGACAGCATGCGCCACCTCCGAAAGTTTGCCGCTGCGACCAAGGGGGGTGGTGCTGGTCTTTTCGTAGCTGGCTCGCAGCTCATCGATACTAATCCCCCTTGTGTATGCGAGAGCCGTCTCGTAGCTCAGCGTACGCAGCCCCGTCGCCTCCAAGATGCCCGGAGCGACACCCACCACCCGCACACCCTTTCTGCCGAGCTCTTTCGCCCAGCTTCGAGTCAGCGAGTTGACGGCGTTTTTTGAGGCGGCGTATACACTTTGCCCCTCGCTACCCTCTAGCCCCGCCTCGGAGGACATATTGATAATCACGCCGCCTCCCTGCCGGACCATGACCTGTCCTACAGCCTGGGAGCACAAAAAAACGCCCTTTAAATTCACATCCATCACGTGATCCCAAACCGCCTCATCAAGCTCATAACGCTTTCCCTCATCGATGAGCAGACGGGGAATATTGATGCCGGCGTTGTTGACAAGCACATCGATGCGGCCATAGGTCTTGAGAGTTCCCTGGATCATTGCATCGATACTCTGTGTGCTCGTAACATCGGTAACAGCGTATGTAAAAAAGTTTCCCTTTACATCCTCAAATTCGGGAGGCGTAGGGCTTTTGTCGCAGACAACGACATTTGCGCCATTGCGAAGTAGCTCTTCGGCTACGGCGTGACCGATCCCCGATGCCCCGCCTGTCACGATAACAGTTTTTCCTTCCAAATTAAGCCAGGAGTTCTCCAATCGAATTTTCCCTCCTTTTATTGTCTCACTGCTCTTGGGACAAGTAGCGACTTTTCTCAAATCATGATCGCCGCGCCGTCGAAGGCCACCTGAAAACCAAACATCCGGGCCTCACTTTCCATCTCGCGGTGTGTGCACCCCACAAGATGGCTGATATGGCTCAGATAGACCGGTGTTGTTTCCCCAATGCATCCGAGCTTTCGCAGACGCTCAACCGTCTCAGTGCAACGCAGGATATCCATGTGGCCGTCATCGGCGCGGCTGCCCCGCGGGAGGGCGCAGTCCATCGAAACAAACTGAAAGCGCAGCCTTTGATCGCCGAGATACCGATAAGTTTCTTCGTGTAAAGGTCCGGTATCGTGGAGCCAGAGGATCCCCCTGCCTTGCGAAAAGATGGCATAGTTCAGGCACTCAGCCTTCGGATCGTGATTCGCCTGCAGGGGGATTACTTCATACGGCCCACAGACAAAAGGAACGCAGGACTTGACGAAGTTGATGGTCGGACAGCAGACCGGCCGCAGATCTTTTTGCGGGGATGAATTTTGAAATCCCTCGCATTTTTTTGTGATTGCTTTCCCCGACGCACGACTGATAAAAAGCTCAACCGGGCGTGCCTCTTCGGGTCGCGAGATGAGATTTTCGGGCAGGAAATGATCGTAGTGGTCGTGGGTGACGAGCAAATACCGGATATTTTTAGCGTCGATGCCCCACGTTAAAGCACTCGATCGTGCATCGCAAGGCAGATCAATGCATAGATCATCGTTGATGAGTGCCATAGCGCGGGCACGCAGCTCGTATCCTTGCTTTATGCGGGCATTTTCGCAAATCCGGCAATCGCAGAACATCTCGGGAATGCCGCCTCCACCCCCCGTGCCAAGATAAGTAATCCTCATATTTCATCCATCCTCCGCAACACCCCGGCTATCCCTTAACTGCGCCGACGGTTAATCCCTTCATGAAAAACTTTTGGCCAAATAAAAACACAATGAATACTGGCACAACGGTCAGGCAGCAGGCCGCCATGATGAGGTTATACTGCGTCACCTCAGTTCCGATGAACTGATTGAGGGCGAGCGGTAGCGTACGCTTCTCCCAGTCGGATAAAAAGACGAGTGGGTCGAGATAGCTGTTCCACGAGGCCAAAAACTCCACGGTCGCAACCGCCGCGAGCGTCGGCTTTACAAGTGGCGTCATAACTTTCCACCAGATTAGAAACTCGCCAGCGCCATCGATCTTTGCGGCCTCCCGTAGCTCGGTGGGCGAGGATATGTAGGCCTGCCTTACAAGAAATGTCGCTGATACTGAGACAATCTTGGGCAAGATTAGGGCGGAGAGGGTGTTGTTGAGTCCGATTTGAGAGAAAAAGAGGAAGCGGGGTATGAGCGTCAGCTGGCTGGGGACCATGAGCTGGGCAAGATAGATTATAAAGATTACCTTTGCCCCTCTGAACTGGAGTTTCGCAAATGCGTATCCCGCCAGCGCAGCCGAAAAGACCGAACAGAGCGTACTCACGACCGAAACCTGAATTGAATTCCAGTAGGCCAAAAGAAAGTGATAGTTCGTCGTGGATTTTGTATCGATATTTAAAACCCGTTTGTAATTGTTTAGATTAAATGTTTTGGGAATCCACTCGATCGGAACTGCCATGACATCTTTTTCAGTTTTAAAAGAGGCTGAAATCATCCAGACGAACGGCAATATCATATAGAGTGCAAACAGGATGAGTAGCACGGTCATTAGAGCTTTGAGCAACCTATTCCACGAAAAAATCTTCTTTTGGATCGTTTGTGTTTGCAATGAGCCTTTCATCTTCATGCTTCCTCCCTGTTGACCCGCCATTGAATGAGTGTAATGATGAGCAGGATTAAAAAGAGTATCATCGCGATTGCCGAAGCATACCCGAATTTATAGTATTTGAAGGCCGACGTGTAGATATAATAAACAAGCGTATAGGTAGAGCTACCCGGCCCGCCCTTTGTCATGATGTTGACGTATCCAAATACCTTTACACTGCTGATAACCCCGGTAATGGTTAAAAAGAACGTCGTGGGCTGCAGCTGCGGAACTGTGATATATAAAAACTTTTGGATACCGTTTGCGCCGTCGAGATCGGCCGATTCGTAAATTTCCTTTGGCATACTCGCAAGCGAGGCACTGTAAATAAAGACGCTGTAGCCAAGCCCAGCCCAGATGATGACGAACATCAAAGCAGGCAGCGCCCAGGTATAACTTGCGAGCCACTTAGGTGGATTGCCCCATCCCAGTGATCGGACAAGCTGGGTAAAGGGGCCGTAGGCTGAAAACAGCGCCATCCAGACCGTCGATGTGGCCACGATATTGCAGATGTGGGGCATATACATCGCCACACGAAGGGCGTTTGCGAGCTTTTTATGGCAAAAACTGTCGATTAAGACCGCAATGATCATCGCTAGCGAAAGGCCAACGGGGACAGTGACCAGTGTGATGAGCAGTGTATTCACAAGGGAGGCAACAAACCATTCATCGGTGAGCAGGGCAATAAAATTATCCAGCCATACGATATTCCAATTGCCGAATCCCATGGTAAAGTTCCAGTCGGTGATGCTGATAAACAAAGAGAGCAGCAACGGCCCAAGGCTAAAAAGGGAAACGCCGAGCATACTCGGTAGCAAAAAAAGATACGCTATGCGATCTTTTTGTTTCTTTTTCTGTCTCACAAGAATCCCCCAATACTATGGAGTAAGGCATCCGGGATAAAAACTATATTTCACCCCGGATGCTTCTTTACATGCAATCAGTGTTTTAGGCGAGCAGCGCGTCAGATCGGGACTTTGCCGATGCAAGACCCTGCTCAATCGAGGTTTGCCCCAGCAGAATATTCTGGAACTCTTCTTTTAGGATCGCCTCAATCTCGGTGTAGGATTTAAAAGCAGGTCTTATCAGCGCAGCGCTCTTATCAATGTTTAGATAGGTGTCCAGCGAGTCAAGATCAAGGATGCCCGCTTTGTCCTTATCAGCAAGCACTGATGTGATGATGTTCGAATCGAATCCGCTCCAGAGCGGGATACGTCCGTAGCCGGCCAGGGGGCCCATACCGCCAGTGAGATACCATTTCAAAAACTGGTATCCCGCCTCGGGATGCTCAGAGTTCTTTGCGATTGAGATTAAATCATTTGTACCACTATAGTTTGTGTGGTATTTGTATTCATCGGTCATGTAGCTCTCGTCGGGGACGGGGCCGGGAACCAGAGCGGTTTTAAATTCGTGGGGGTATGTTTCGGTATCGAGAATCAGGCGCAACTGCGAAATGTTCAGCGAGATTGCAGCTTTACCCTCCAAAAAGGTATTCGCAAACGTAAGCGATTCAGAAATCTCATCGTCTAGACCATATGCATAGCCGCCATCGATGGAATCTTTCACCATCTTCATACCCTTTACCCAAATTTCGCTATCGAAATTGGTTTCAGTGCTGTCAAGATCCTTGTAATAGCCGTGCTGTCCGAGCACACTGCTGATGACGCCCAGCGACTGCACCATATCCTGTTGAAAGCACCACATTCCGCCGTAGATTCTATTCGGCCCCTCACCCGATGTGAGCTTTTCAGCGGCGGATAGATACTCTGCATAGGTCCAGCCGTTGTAGGGGATAGGGACACCGGCTGCTTCAAACAAATCAACGTTTACCATCATCCAGCGGTTATTGGAATAGATGGTGGGAAGTCCATAAATCTGATCGCCATCTACCCAGTATGAACTCATGCTTGCTTTTCCCAGCTCCTTTTCACTGTCAAACCCGTCGGCGGCCAGCAGGTCGGTGATGTTCAAAAGCTGACCCGAAGAAGCTCGGTTCAAAAGAGGAGCTGCGCCATAGCCAACCAGAACATCGATCTCGCCGTTGGACATGAGATAGGTATCCACCTGCAAATTGCCGTCGGGATCATTGACGTAACGGACGTACTCGGCCTGAATGCCTTTGTCCAAAAACTCGCGGTTGAAGTTTGCGATCGCTTCATCGTAGCCGTACTCGGGCTGGATGCCGCCCCAGACCTTCAACGTGATAGGAGTGCCATCGGCATTGCCGTACCATTCGTCCGATGAAGCCGAAGGGCCCGCAGGTGTTTCGGAGGAAGCCGACTGTACTGTGGCATTGGATTCGCTGCCATTGGAGGTCGGGCTTGTGGAGTTTGGCGTGCATCCGGTAAAGACACCAAGTAATATCGCGCCCAGAACGATTAGAGCTATAACTTTGCTTATTTGTTTCATAATATCCTCCTGTGATCTATTTTTATTGCGAAGCCCCCCGAGATAAAAATGGGGATGCCCTGCAAAAATCCGACGGCAGTCCTATTCTAGCGAATCATATACCCTGACCTCAAAAACCTTCGCGCTATGATATCCATTCGTTGCTGTAATATATACTGTGACCTTATCGCAGAGAGGTTGCTCATCAAAGCGCAGGATATTTTGCCTAAGGATATTGCCCTCTACCGACCGTTCGGCAATCGTCCTTTCCTCTAGAGAGAGGATTACACGATAATCTTTTACTAGTTCGATGGGGACACCAACCTGCTGTTCGGCTATTCGCTTAGCCGACAGCGTGATTTTAATCGGCCTGTTTAGATTGGAATCAAAGGTCAAGCGCACCTGACCAACCCTGCTCGGCTGGCGCAAAGCGAGCGTGAGCGACTCGCCATCGGATGCCATTCCATCCGATTCCCAGCAGTTTATATCCTGACCCTCGTTGCGCGAAACCCCGTTGATGACAGCGATAGCACTTTCCTTTCCGCTCGAAGCCCACACCTTGGCCGTTCGTGCAAGATCGAGCGGATCTTCGTTTTTAATCCCGGGAATATAGCAGTCATCCCGCAACAACCGCTGTTGCAGCCGATTGATGTTCTCGCCGATCTCGCTCGGCAGGCAGCCCTCCCTAATACACATGGCGGCGGCTGTACCGACGGCCTGACCACCCACTGCACAGGTGCCCATCACCCGCGAACTCGCCATTGCGAGCTTTGTGGCGCTGATGATCCGTCCCGCCTGCATCAGGTTTTTAAAGTCCCGGCTGTAGTAACAGCGATATGGAATTTGGTAGAATCCCGGGAAGCAACGGATGAACGAAGGCTCTATGTCCTTGTCATCAAGTCCGCGAGGTGCGTGGTTATCGATCGGCCAGCCGCCGTATGCGACAGCATCGGGGAAGCGCTTGTTTTCTAAAATATCGTTTTCGGTCAGCGTATACTCACCTATGACCCTGCGCCCTTCACGGATGCCAGGCAGCATACCGACCCACTGCAAATCGTAGTGTTCGGCGCCGTGGTCGCCCTCGTTCTTTAAATGATCCCAAACCCCGTAAACGCAACGAACAAGCTCATCACGGATGATTTCGTAGTCCAAAACGTAATCCTCCGATGTGCCGGGCAGTTCGATCCACCAGTAGCCATAGTCCAACCCAAATGCAAAAAATGAACCGTTTTCATCCGGCGCGCCATCATCGCTTCCCCCAGCCGGTGGTTCCAGATCATCGGCCGCAATCACGGGGGGACAATAATTGCCATGCCTACGATATTTGAGATCGTCCTCATTGAAATGCCGCGCCCATGAGGGAGTCTTAAATTTGATTGGTTGACCTCGATCGATCGCCTTAAAAAGCAGCGTATGTCCCATTCGGTTTTGATTGGCCTCGTCAGGTGCGTCGGGCTCCAAAAACTCGTTTTTGCCCTCACACCCCGTCCGATACTCAGCCCCCGCAAAGTAGAAAATCGATGCGTTGCCAGTGCAATCAATGAAGATGTTTGCCAAGAAGCGATGGTGAATCTCTGTCGTGAGCTGGTAGCAGAGCACCGCCTGGATCTGGTCATTATCGATTTCAACATCCTGCATACTTGTGTTGAGAAAGAGTGTCAAATTTCTTTCACTGTAAATCTTTTGTAACAAAACACTATCCCAGAGCGAATAGTTGTGATAATCATTCCACGCCTTGTTCTCCAGGAGAATCTCGTGCAGGATACCGGTCTCCTCCCCGTCACTTTTTGTGCCGTTCGCGGATGCACCACAAACGTGCATCCGAATTTCGGAGCTCGCGTTGCCGCCCAAAACCGGTCGATCTTGAATCAAGGCGGTCTTTGCTCCACCGCGAGCGCTCGCGATGGCAGCGCAAATTCCCGAAAGCCCTCCGCCGACGACAACGACATCGTATGTATGCTCTTTTTGCTTCCTTCTCCTACCAATCATACGGTGCATTCTCCTTCACTGTGCTAAATGTAATGATATGCCAGGTTCATTCGTGAGTATATATTACATTTAACTCGTATATTTGTCAATGAGAAGAAGGTGGTTGTTATTACATTTGGAAGTTTTTATAAAAGGCACTGGCCTAAATTGTGCAATATTTTACGGCCAATGTCTTGTTTTTTTATTAATCAACCCTTGTTTGGTTGACAATTGTTATGACAATGTGGTATATTTAGGGCAAAACTGTTTGCTTTTAGTACATCGATGCGAACGTGGAGGTATTTTTTTGAAACCCCTTTATACGAAAGTATCCGACTATGTAATGGAAAAGATCCAAAGCGGAGAATGGCCGGTCGGCCATATGCTGCCTGCGGAAATGGAGCTTTGCCGCCAGTTTAACGTCAGCCGCACATCGGTTCGAACAGCGCTTTTGTCGTTGGTCAACGAAGGGTATCTTGTGCGCAAAAAGGGGCACGGAACTTTTGTTACTGCTCCACAGCGGGTGGAGGAGTCGACGGTATTCATCGAGAGCTTTGCAGAAGAGATGCATAAAAGGGGCTATGAGATCACAACCGAAGTCTTAGAGTTTCGCATTATGCGCGCCGACGAACGGATCTGTAAGCACCTTGAGTTACCGCCTAAATCGAATATTTTGAAGCTCTCCCGTCTGCGCTACTGCAAGGACAGCTTCGAGGAGGGGCCTATCGTTCTGACTACCTCCTTTTACACCATGAAGCTGGATTACCTGCAACGCTATGATTTTACAAAAACATCGGTGCATCAAGCTATGGCCGAGCACAATATGGCGAAAAAATACACCGAAAAGCATATTAATGTCGCTACCCTAGACGCGCGCACTTCTCGGCTGATCGGCGTAGAAAACGCGTCGCCATCCCTCTTTATCACCTCCTATACCCGCGATCTGGATGACGAGCTCGTTGAGTATTGCGAAAGCTATTATCCGGCGAGCCGCAACGAGTTTATCCTAAAAATCCGATTGTAGATGCAAAGCATGCCAATGCATGCAACAGGTACCGGATTTTTATTGGTAATCTGTGGATTGATAAACAGAAGGGGTGCTTCGAGTTGAATTGTTTTTTCGATCCCGATCATCCGCTCATGCAATTTTTTACTACTGTCGCCGATTTGATTGTCTTAAACCTGCTACTGATCCTCTGCTCGTTTCCGATCATGACCATCGGACCCGCCATCTCGGCAGCCTGCAGGGTGTCGATGCAGCTCCCCGATGGCCTGCCAGGGAGCGTAAGTCACACATTTTTTGCGGCGTTTCGCAAAAATTTTCGGAAATCCATCACCGTATGGCTTATTGCACTACTCCTTTTTGGAATGCTCACGGCCCATTATGCTCTAATCCTGCTGCTCGACGCAGGGATGGCGAAAACACTCTTATTGATGGTGTTTTGCTTGGTTGTGTATGGCCTTTTTGCACTTCTTTCCTACCTCTTTCCTCTGATCATGCGTTATGACAATGTTTTGTGGCGGCATGTGCGCAATTCGGCTCTCCTTACCGTTGCGTGGCTACCGCAGACCCCTATAATGGTAGCTTTGAACGCCCTCCCCCTCGTAATGATACTGCTTTTGCCTTCAATATTCTTTTATCTGCTTCCGTTTTGGTTTTTGATTGGATTTTCTGCTATCCTGCGGTTGAATATGAGAATTTTAAAGCCACTGTTTAAAAAGCTAGACGAACAAGCCCAATCGATTGGATAGACGTCACCCACGAAACTTTGCGCGGTATTGTTCTAGCCCTCATTAGTGCGAATTTTGGCGCTCTTTTTAGCGCAATTGCGTTTCTTCTGAAGTTGGCAGGGTCATCCCCCGCCTATCTATTCGACTCGCCGGATATAGTAAAGGCTTGTTTGATTGCTTGTCGCTTTACTAGCCGGGTAGTATTTCCTGAAAATGCTATGCAAAAGTTTAGAGTCAATGGCTCCGTTACCACGGATACTCTTAATACCGCCTGCCGCCTGTTAGACTGCCAACCCGGAATATGTTGAGGACGACCAAGATAGTAAATAGCATAGCAGGAAGACAAAAACGCCACCTATTTTTAGCATGGCGTTTTTATCATTCTACGCTTTCTCCTCCACGAACCCACTAGCCTTCCTCAAGGAATATATAACGGAGTTGTCCAAGAATCCGGCAAGTATATCGCATCCCGCAGCCCCCGGCCTTGAGACTGGCGGCTGGGCGCATATCCAAAACCTTATCAATTTCAAACTCCCTTCCATCCTCCCACTGGAGCACCAGCGGGAAGATTTTTCCGTCTGCGTCAAACCTTGCTGTCACATCCACATTCACTTTGCTG
>JAHDPQ010000107.1 GCA_018434245.1 Oscillospiraceae bacterium | reverse complement strand
TGTCCTGGTCGCCAGAAGGGTGTATGTGAAGGTGCCGTCTTCCCCTTCTTTCAGCTCTATACTCTCGGGTGTCGCGCTCTTCTCTATCTCCCAGCTGTATGCCTTCTCCTGATCCCATTCCATATCGTGTTCGTTCTCTATTTTTAGATCTGGATTATCTATGAAAGGCTGCGGAACCGTTATTATCACACGTGCATCGTCTGAGTGCTCGGTCTTGCTGTCATATTCGGTGAGTGTTGCCGTGTTATCGAGTATGTAGAAATCCTGTTGTGGATTTTCTATCTTTTCGTTAGTAAGGAGAACTTCATAGACTATCGAGAAGGTCTGAGTTCCATCTCCCGGTTGCTCCAATATCCAGTTTCCCGTTGTCGGTAGCATATATGCCGCACTAAACCCACCGGGTATTTCGCTTTGTATGTCCTTCAACTGGTCAGCTATCGTTGCGGTGGCGTCCGTGGACTCTGCAAGCCCGCTCAATGTGAAGGTCGCATCCAGAGTGAAGGGGAAGAGATCGTCCGCTGTAATCGAAGCCCGAATCCTGTATTCGTCAACGCCTTCCTTTGGATCGAAGGCGAAATCATACTTATATGAGCTGGATTCTCCCGGGTTCAAAGTGGGAGTCGCCGAAGTATCGACATTTATCGCGGTGAAACCTTCCAGATCTGTATATACATCTCCAAGAAGATATTGAAGCATCACAGTTATTGCAATGCTTGAGGCCGGCAATTCGCCGGTACTGTTGAGATTAACTGCCCCGGAAAGAGCAAAATCTCCTTCTACCGGAGTTCTAGTCGCATTTATAGTATAGGTTAAAGTTGCCGATTCTCCGAGTTTCAACTCCACAGATTCGGGATCGACACTCTTCTCGATTTCCCAGTCATAGGTAAAACCTCTGACAAGCGGATCATCTATATCGCCTTCGAGCTTTGGTTTCTTATCTATCACTGGGTTGTCGTCGTGATACACCAAAGAGTTTATACATATCCCGTATTTAACCCTGGTTCTGGTACCAACTTCTCTAAGCTCAAGATAATAAGCAAAGTATACTCTCTGATTATCTTCCAGTTTCCCCAAATCCATCTGAATAGTGTAGTTATCCAAAGGCATAAGATGAATCTCGCCCGAGAAGAGAGATGGGTCAGTTTGTCCTCTCTCGTTCTTGGGAAAACCCGAAAGTGTTACTGATGTAGCCACACGACTTTCCAGGAGTTTCCACCCCTCTATGGCTTCAAATTTAAGATATAGCGTATCATCGTTTTCAGTCCAAGCATAGACCGTAGCTATCTTTTTTACTGTATCCCTATCTACGAAAACTTCAACATCATATGAACCATTTAGCCCTGATATCAAGTTCAACTCGTAATGAATTTCATCAGGTTCGAATTCTTTGACTATTATATTATCTTCCCGTTGACCTCTAAAACAGCCAGTTAAGAACACTGCTATTAGTACTGATAAGATAATAAACCAACGTTTGCTTCTTTTCATAACTCCACCTCCACCTCAATGGGTGCAAATAACCTTATCCAGTCGATTGATATGCAACTATGTGCCATGTCACCCCAAAATCTCTCAAGAATGAAGTAAAAAATGCTGAAGTAATGATAAGAAGAGAACAATGAAGTTTCTGTATTTATAATACCATAAATCAAATACAAACGTATGCTTAGAAATCACCTTCATATACGCAAACCAGTCGAACGCTATCACAGTTAATCGAACTAATGTCTGCTGTAACTCTTATCTTGCCTTTTGCGGGTATCTCAGCACTCAATTTAGTTGAAGCGCCTGGAACCAGATTCAGTTCGTCTTCAAAGGAAACCAATTTCACTCTCTCATACTCGAGCCATGTTCCTTCTTCTTCGATATCAAAGAAAAGCTCCACAGTAATAAGCAAAGCTTCAGTGTTGCCCTCATTTATAAGAAAGAGATCATAATAGGCCAAACCATTCCGGAGCTCGACATGAAGACTGCCTGCCAGGATGGCATTCAAATCAATCTGACCTGAGTCTCTGAATATGGTGCCGAGATACACAGTCGGAACAGTCGAGACTTCAATGCCGTCAGCATTTCTCATCTCCAGATAGAGTGCGGAAAAGAAACTCGTTGAGAAACCACCCAGAAAATCTAGACCAACTTCATAGGAAGCAGAATTGACAACATTTTCAAAGTGCACATTTGTAGAAAAGGATGCAATATCCAATTTACCACTA
>JAHDPQ010000163.1 GCA_018434245.1 Oscillospiraceae bacterium | reverse complement strand
TTTTTAGAGGTTAGAGGAGAGGGGTTAGAGGTTAGAAAGATCAGGATCTGAAGATCTTCTTACCTCATGCCTCTGGCCTCTTGCCTCTTCGTCATTCGGCGCGCGCCTGGTATTAGCCTATTACAGGCGGTTCCCATTCTCCAAGCACACAAATGGCGTTTGTGTCCGATCCGTTCCGAAAGATATACGTATAATCTTGTATTGTTAAGATAAAGGTTATATAGAAAAGAATAGTGCTTTTAATCGCATTTAATCGGCCATAATCGTTAATAGTGCTTCTTGACGAAAAATGCATGCGTAACCGGCTCTGAAAGCTATTGACAGGCATAATAATTATGATATAATCTTTGTGTGACGTAACAGATCGTGTTAACAATAGAGATGAAGGAGGTGAGTCGAAGCATGCATGAATCCGGTTACGGGAAAGGCACGGTATCGCCCTGCAATTCCTTCTCTGCAAGTGTTTTGTGTGTTTTCTTTCCATGTTCTGTCTTCAACGACTGCAGTTGAAACAACAGGAAAAGGAAGTGATCGATGGATCTATTTCTGGATGAGAGGTTGAGAAACCGTTTCACTCAGAAGCAGCTAGGAGAGGCGATAGGAAAGACGCAGCAGTACATTTCAGCCATCGAGAAAGGGAAGGTAGTCCCACCGTTCAGGGAGGCAGACAGATTGGCCAGGTATATGGGAGTTCCGGTGGAGAGGGTTTTCAATTGTTATGTGAGGCTTTCGAGGTTGCCGACTTTCAAGGATCTCATGTATCTGTACAACACCGGGTACGATATCGGGGCGTATGAAGTGGAGGAAGTGTGAAGAGAGGAAGAGCCGTCCTTGGGAAACCTGAGGCTAGAGGTAAGAGGCGAGAGGCTGGAAGAGCGGGATCTTGATCTTCTTACCTCTGACCTCATCCCTCTTACCTCTGTTTAGAGACGGACGAGAAGAGCGAGATCCCGTATAAAAGCATTACGGGATGACGGTGTAGGAGAAGAAGTCGCGAAAGAGAGGGTGATGTTTTGATTGGGCCTGTTAGAAATGAGAACGGGTCTCTGGCGGGAGACCCGTTCGGAAAAACTATAAATAACATTCAGCATTATTGTATCACTACAATTGACAAAGTGTATGACAAAACTGTCAAAAACTATAACAATCGTTATAGTTCGATACTCTTCAGTTGCGCCAGCAGGGTCTATCCGGGGAAATTTTCGAGAAACAGAGACCGGATGGCCAGGATCAGGAACAGCTTACACAAGGAGTGGCGGCAAGACCGCCGCTCCCCTGCCTTGAAAGCTTCTCTCGCTTTTGGAAGGAATGAGAGAGATGAAGAATCTTGACGGCGAATACATCGACGATGATGAAAACGGGTGCGACGGAGAATACCTCGAAAGGATAGTGATAACTGACAGGGAGGCCGTCTTCGATTTCATCACCCATCTTGAAAACCCCCTGAGGTACGTCTCTTTCAGGAATCTCAAGGAGCTCGTAGAAGAGGAATTGCCGCACATGTTCTACGAGAGGAGATACAGGACCAGAAGAGCGTAAGGAGCAGTTCCTCGGAGCGTTACGGCGCGAAAAATGGGACAGACGCCAGGAGCCCGTCAGTCCCTATTTTCGCTTGGCCCTTCGTCCCGGAACATGGACCCGTCCTTCGTAAAACAGAGGCTAGAGGTTAGAGGATAGAGGTGTGAAGAGCGAGAAGATCTTGATCTTCTTACCTCTTACCTCTCCCCCTCTCGCCTCTAATCATGGAGGTATTCATGAATTACATAGAGCTTATAAACAATTTCTGGAAGGTTTTCAGGCAAAACGATTTCGGTTCGCTCGAGGCTGCTTTGTATTTGTACCTGCTGGATTTCGCCAACTCTCTCAACTGGAGCGAATCGTT
>JAHDPQ010000108.1 GCA_018434245.1 Oscillospiraceae bacterium | reverse complement strand
CGGCCAGGCCTCCCTGCACAGGTCTTAATACACGTTTTGGTTACTTTTCCGTGGGGAAAAGTAACGCCCGTCGCGGCAGCGACAACCTTCAGTTCAGCGCTAGCTGAACAATCGTAGCTCCAATATGGAGCTTACATCCACGCCATGCGTTGGCAGAAAAACCCCGTCGCAGCAACGACATCCTTCGGTCCAACCGCCGATAAAAAAACGGGATATCCAAGTAGGGCTCACATCTTCGCCATGCGTTAGCAAAACGCCCCGTCGGCAGCGATAATTAAATCCAGCGGGCGGAAAGTTTGTGGCTTTACAGGCTAAGCTGTATCACAGGGGAAATATTCTCTTGCATTATGGCCATTTTACCCCAAAATTAGAGAATTTGCAAATAAAAAGTAGAGCACTGCTTCCAGAAAGGCTCCAACCAGACAAATCACTGTTCCAAAGGTAAAACTCAGCAGGTAACCACTTAGAGAATAGGGCTCTCCCTCCCGACGTCCCGGACGGACCGATGACAAAAACGTATTGGAAAGCCGCAGGCTCTGGCGGCAGCACAGAAGGATCGCCACCGTGGAGATGAGAGCACCGGGCAGCACCAGCACCCCGACAAATCCAATGGCGGAGGTTCCATACCGGGCAAAAAGGGAGCCGGTGGAAAACCCAAAGCCCATTCCCCGAATCAGGGGGGCCAGCACAATCACAGGCTGGGCGACGGCGCAGAATCCACAAATAAATAAAATCCCCATAATCAGCAGGGAGGAACCTGCCGCCGAAAGAAAGTTCTCGTACAGGCCGTTTCCCTGTCTGCTTTCCATAAAACCTCCCACCAGCCGATAGAGCAAATCCACTGTCTCCTGCCCTGCTCCCCGCAGCAGAAGGGTACCCAAAATCACCCCCACCACAAACAGAACCCCCAACAGAACCACCGGGTAGTTCTTTTTGGTGTAGTGGGCCAGATATCGGGCATAGTACCGGCTCCGGGACGATCTTGGTTTGCTTCGAGACATGGCTATCCTCCCCCAGCTTTAATTACTACATGTATATGAGGGCCTGTCTTGCCCTAGACCAGAAGTTGGACAAGATGCTCCGGTCTATCCCATCGCTTTTTCAGGCAAAATATGATATGATAACTCCACAGCTACAACCAAAGCTCCGTGGGATTGCCTTGCCGCCTTTTTCTTCTCCCCGCGCGGTTTACACCGGGGCAGATACCGGAGCTTTTCCTTACTATATTCACAGCGGAGGACTGAGCATGTACAACTACCGGGAACCCCCTTTTGGGGAAACTCCCCTGCCTTTTCCGCCTCCTGTCAACCCTTGGCTGCGGGTTTTGCGCAACAATTCCAACATCATTTTTTGGGCGCTAATTTTGCTGCTGGGCCTGATGGCGGGCACACCGGTTCTGATTTTGTTGCTGGGGCAACTGTTTCCGGTACTGGAAGGAATCCTCTGTGCCCTGCCCGGCATTGTCACGTCCATGGGTGAGATGGTGCTTTCCACCCTGATTCTTTTTCTCCCCTGCCTTTTGATGGTATTTTTCCTGGGCATACCCACATCCGTTGCCTTTCCCGTCAAGGCCCCCAAACTTCGGCTGCTGATCCCCGGCATCTTCTGCTGTTTGGGAATCTCGGCAGTAGGAGTGATGCTTTCCGGTTATTTACAGGCGCTGCTGGCTTCCACGGTTGGAGTGGTCCCCGTCATGCCCGATCAGCCGCCACCCTACGGTGTGGGGGAAGCGATCTTCTATTTTCTTCAGGTGGCTATGATTCCCGCTATTTTTGAGGAGATGATCTTCCGGGGGGCGGTGCTCCAGTCTTTGCGCCGCTTTGGAGATGGCTTTGCCCTGATCGTCTCCTCCATCCTATTTGCCTGCGCCCATGGGAATTTGGTTCAGGCCCCCAATGCGGTGCTGGCCGGAATGGTGCTGGGGTATTTTGCCCTGCGCAGCGGCAGCCTACTCACTCCTATGATGATGCACTTTGCCAACAACGGCATCGCCGCTCTGGTCAATCTGGGGATGCTTTATCTCCCCGCCGAATCCTACCAACTCCTTAACATCATCATCCTTCCCCTCTATCTGGGGCTGGGGATGGTGGGAGCTTTGCTGATGCTGACGCTGGGCGGCGGATTTATCCCTCTCTTCCCCGCAGAAATCGGCATGAGAACCTCCGAAAAGTTCGGCCGCTTTTTTACCACTCCTCCGGCCGTTCTCTATATTGTTTTGATTTTATATGTAACGGCTCTTAATTTCGTGCGAATCTAGGAGGAGCCTTGTCCTCCTCCAGAAAGGTGATCTTTGGTGACCGATCAACAGGATATTCAATTTATGCAAGTCGCCCTGGAGGAGGCCAAGCAGGCCGCTCTGGAGGGTGAGGTTCCGGTGGGGGCCGCTCTGGTCTGGGAGGATCGGCTGATCGCCACCGCCCGCAACCGCCGGGAGACCGACAAAAACGCGCTTTCCCACGCCGAGCTGCTGGCCATCGGCAAGGCCTGCAACATCTTGGGCGGCTGGCGGCTCCACAAGGCGACTCTGTATGTCACCTTGGAGCCCTGCCCCATGTGTGCCGGCGCCATCATCAACGCCCGGATTGCCCGGGTGGTCTTTGGCGCTATGGACCCCAAGGCGGGCTGTCTCGGCTCGATGGCGGATTTCTGTACCCTTCCCTTTAACCATGCGCCCCAAGTGACCGGCGGCGTTCTGGAAGAGGAATGCGCTACCCTGCTGCGGGATTTTTTCTGCCGGCTGCGCAGGTCCTAGCCCCATCTGCTCTGTGAGCTCTACCTTCATGATAGAAAGGAATGTATGCGGACATGCTGCAAAAAAATCAAATCGTCCGCCTTGCCATCACCGACCTCACCCACGAGGGAAGTGGTGTCGGCCACGCCGATGGGCTGGCTGTTTTTGTTCCCCGAACCGCCCCGGGAGACGAAGCTGAGGTAAAAATTGTTCAGGTGCGGGGCAGCTATGCCTATGGTATCCTCCAACAACTCATTGTCCCCTCCCCTCAGCGGGCGGAAAACGACTGCCCAGTCTTTTCCCGCTGCGGAGGCTGTACCCTGCGCCATCTCAGCTATGAGGCAGAGCTGGCCGCCAAGGAGGAGTGGGTGAAAAGCAATCTGCGGCGGATCGGCAAAATTGAGCTGGACTGGGAGCCCATTCTCCCCTCTCCCCAAATCAGCCGCTACCGCAACAAGGCACAGTACCCCATCCGCCGGGTAAACGGCAAGGTGGAGGTGGGATTTTTTGCCCCCCGCTCCCACCGCCTAGTTCCGGTGAGGGACTGCCTGCTGCAACCCGAACATTTTTCCGCTATCTGCCGGGAGGTTTGCGCCTTTGCGCAGGAAAAGAACATCCCCCCTTATGAGGAGGAAAATGGCTCCGGCCTCCTGCGCCACTTGTTGTTGCGTTGGGGAGAAACCTCTGGCCAGACTCTGGTCTGTCTGGTGGTAAACGGCGATTCCCTTCCCCATGTGGAGGAGCTGATCCAGCGGCTGGAACCTCTCTGTCCCGGAGAGATGACCTTTTGCTTTTCGGAAAACACCCGCCGAGACAACGTGATTCTAGGGAAAAGCATCCGGGCAGTGACGGGGTCCGGGCGGATTGCAGACAAGCTGGACGGCGTAGAACTGAGCCTTTCTCCTTATAGCTTTTATCAGGTCAATCGGGGAGCGGCGGAACTGCTCTACGGAGTGGCCCGGGAATATGCCGGACTGGACGAGTCCTCTCCCCAGCTTTTGCTGGACCTGTATTGCGGCGTGGGAGCCATTGGCCTTTCCATGGCTTCGGGAGCCAAACGGGTAATCGGGGTGGAAAGCCTTGCCTCCGCCGTGGAAGATGCCAAGGAAAACGCCGCCCGCAACGACATCGACAACATTGAGTTTCTCTGCGCCGACGCCTCCATGGCTGCCGCCCACCTGCAGCAGCAAGGGCTTCGCCCGCAAGTGGTGGTGGTCGACCCGCCCCGCAAAGGAGTGGAGGAAGCTGCCCTTCGCAGCATTGCCACCATGGGCCCAGAGCGAATCGTCCATGTCAGCTGCAACAGCGCTACCCTGGCCCGGGATTGCCAAATCCTGACCGAATGCGGCTATCGAGCTGTTCGCGGCAGGGCAGTCGATTTATTCCCCCGCACTGCTCACGTTGAGTGCGTGATTCTGATGCAGCGTAGTGGTATAGAGGATAAAAAATAGACATTGACCACTACATGTAGTGGTTTGAAGGCGAAAAACAAGCAAAAAAGGGGGTTAAAAATGCACGATTTTTACCCCCTTTTTCAGCGAAAAATACTGATGCAGAAGCTAATTTTTTAGGTGCAGTCCTCAAAATGATGCAAAATCACTTTTGGGTAAGAGAGATTATAAAATAAAATAACAATAGAAAAACAGACATTGCCGAAGAGTTAATGTGCGTTATTGCACACTGATTCTTCGGCTTTTTTGTTTTCAGAAAGGATACGATATGCTTGTAAAATACAAACGGAATAGAAAGCCTGCCTGTTATGATTTTGAAAGTCTCACAAGTACCGGCAGACCTGATCCACCCCCTGCTCTTACAGGCCCCTTTAAAAGCTGTGGTGGTTGCCCTTATGCATCCCACGGTTTTATATGTTACAGCCGTGAAGGAGATTGTCTAAGAACCGATATGCAAAAAATAAATCAAAGGAGGAAAAGATTATGCGAGCAATGATTCAATGTATGCATGAAAACAATTACTACAATCTTGCTTTTCCCAGCAAGGAAAAAGAACTGCAGGTTTTATGCGACAGCCTTGGTATTGCCAATACTGCAAAAACAGAGATTAAAATCGGCAATGTCCATAACGATGAGCGATTGTCCGCTCTGCTCTTTGAACAAACAGTAAACCTTGATCAGCTGAATTTTCTGATGAAGCGATTGGACAGCTTTGACCAAAAAGAACTTGCTGCTTTTTACGCAGCTGCCTATGCTGAAAAAGCTCAGACTATGGCCGAGCTTATTAACCTCAGCTTTAATACCCACTGTTACGGCTTGGTAGCCGATTTCAGCGATTTAAATGCCGTAGGCAGGCAGATGTACCTAACGGAACAAATGGCAGTCAGTGCAGAGGATTTGCAGGGCTTTGATGGCCAAGATTACTTCGAAAAAATAATTGCCACAAACACACATCCTGCCATAACTCCCTACGGAGTGGTAATTAAGAATAGCAATGAAATTGAGCAAGTTTATGACGGGAAGAACTTTCCGTATTACCAATATGATGACACGCCCATTACACTCCTATTAAGCACTAATAGCCGATATGAATATCTATATCTGCCTATTGAACAAAGTGAACTAAATAAGGCTTTGGAGCGACTGGGTGCAGAAAGATTGGGAAATGTCCATTGGCAGGTGGAAGAACACAATCTACCAAATAATCTTGAAGCCATAGTAAACAAAAATCAAACAGAGATAGATTCACTGAATGAGTTTGCTGCTATCTTCAAGGAGCTGGGTCAGCGTGAGGTTACTGCTTTATCTAAACTTGCAACCTTTGCAAAAATCAGTGCATCAGAGGAACTTAAAATGTTGGCAAACTGCATGTATGAATTTGAAACTTTCCCTGACATTCACACACCGGAACAATACGGCAGATATATAATTTGCGAAAGCGGCCACTTTGAGTATGACGATAACCTTGAGGCTTATACAGATTTCCAGTCATATGGCAGAGATAAAATCAACAGAGAAACAGGGGCATTCACTCCAACAGGCTATTTGCTCTACCACGGATATAACATGGAAATGCAGAGTATTTTGAATAAAAACATCGGGTTAAAAATCAAAGAGCTTCAGGAGCCGCAGGAACTTAAGCTGTATATGCCTCTTAGGGCGGTCACCTATCAGGATGAAAATGACTATGGTGATCTTTATCAGGTAGATTTTGAGATTG
>JAHDPQ010000180.1 GCA_018434245.1 Oscillospiraceae bacterium | reverse complement strand
ACCGCAAGAAAGATGAGCGGGACCATGGTATTGCCCATGCTGCGCAGAACCGCCGCAAAATAGTTGTAGAGGTAAACAGCGATAATTCCCGTAAAGATGATACTCAGATACTCCCGGGTATCGGCAACCGCTTCCGCCGGGATGTTGAGCCAGACAATAAAGCGTTCCAGCAACCGGTAGGAAATGATGTTGATCAGCACCGAAACAATCAGGATAAAGACAAAGGAGTTAAACATGCTGATCTTCAGATCGTCCATCCGCTTGGCACCATAGAGCTGAGCAAACACCACTCCACTGCCAATACACAGGCCCAGAATCGCCGATGTCAGCAAAACCATCAGGGAGTAAGAGGAACCTACGGCAGCCAGTGCCGTGGCTCCAATTGTCTTGCCAACAATCAAAGTATCCGCGACATTATAAAGCTGTTGCAGCATGTTGCCAAAAATCATCGGCAAACTAAACAGCAGCAGCGACTTTCCGATCTTCCCTTGTGTCAAATCAATATGCACCGGCAGAATCCTCTCAAGTATGATGAAATGGCACAACGCGCCTATTTTATCATAAACTTCGGCAGGTTACAACCGGAGTGAGAAGGAAGGAAAAGGCCAAGTCCAACAAACCGGAAAGCTTGGTATCGCTGGATGGTTGAGAGGATGGGTGCCGGGATTGATATTTGGTATCGCTGGATGGTTGAGAGGATGGATGCCGGAATTGATGTCCGGAATCCGGCCTTACCTTGCAGGGCGGTGGGACAGAAGCTGTTCCATCTGTGCCAGCAATCTTCGTTGGTTGGGAAGCATCGAACGGCTGGGGGTGCGGGCTAAGTACTGTGTGTGCAAGTGGGAAAGCTCATCCCTTGTCAAATGCGGCAGTAGAGGAGCCAAGTGAAATTCCGCAGCAATCAGGTACATCTTAATATCCCGGGGCAGGTCAGAATCCTCAAATAACACCATCAGCCGGGCGGCCTCCTGAACATAGGGAAAGCCCAGATCCGATAGCCCGTCGGCATAGACGGAGCAGACCTGCTCCATTTCCTTTACAGCCAACGCCACCTGTTCAAAGAAGGCAAGCCCCTTGGTATCGGCCAAAGTTGCCGAGCTGGAAAACCACCCCTGAAACAGTTGCCCGATTCCGGAACGCTGTTTAGCCGAATCCCCGCCGGCCACATAGTCGGCGTAAACTCTTTGCAGAGCCTGAAAAGCCTCGTCAAGCTGCCGGCGGGCTTGGTTATAAAGGTCCGGCTTCATATCACACACTCCTTTATGATATAGAATCGTGGTTCCGTTCAGCAAAAGAAGTCGACGGATTTTTTCCACCGGCTTCGTTGGTCCAGCGTCCCTAAGCACCCAAAGCCTTGCGTAAATCCGCCACATAAGCAGCCTGTTGCTTTTTTAAATACAGGCTAATCAAGGGCTTGAGCAATATTTTTTTGGTCTTTACATCCTCGGTAAAGTCAATGAGTGTCTTGCCATCCTCACTGAAAAACAGTCCTGCCCAATGGCCATGGATATTTTCGTTTTCCATATCAAATTCGTAACGCTTCATCGGCTCCAGCAAGGTGATGGTAAAGGTGGTGGCGATGCCGTCTTTGGTATATTCCACAAACTTTCTGCCCGGCTCCAACACTTCGATCCGGCTCAGATCACTGCGCCACCCATAGTCGTCCAGTGAAGTGACGGTGTCCCAAACTTTTTTGACATCGCAATGGAACACAGCTTTTTTATTTGCTATTGCCATGGTGATTTCCCCTTTCCTCTGTCCAACCAGCGGTGGATTATACCCGGCTTATTTGCCCCGAATGGTTCTATCATATCAAAAATCCGCACCATTTTATAGAAAATTTCCCAACATCATTCATTTTACAGCTTGCAGGAATCGGAAGGCGGTTCCGAATGGAAGGGGCAGATGATGGGATCAAGGGGTTGCAGGTTGCTATGAATCAACAAGGGGATATGGGGGTAATGTTTCTGGAATTTTGTTATAATGCGGTTTAACACAGTTTGCCCGCTTTCGCAGGTCAGGGACATGAGCATTAATACGTATTGGGTGGCGCTGAAGCGAGAAACCACATCATTGCGGCGCAGACTTTCACATATGGTTTTAAGCAGGCTTTCCATGCCAAGATTCAATAGCTTAAGATCGGGGATTTGCTGGTCTTGGGTGGAGAGGGTGAGCAGAGCAAGAAAGGCGCTGCGGCCTGTTCTGGCAGCAGAGCGGGCCTCCAGCCGATATATATTTTTAAAAACCTCATATTCACAGTAAAATGAGTTGGAAGCTAAAATAGTTTCCCGGAGATCTTCCTTAATAATATCCATATCTGTTTCCACATGGCTGACCGTTTTGATAATATCCCGGTATATGCTGCGCAAACGATTCGACGGCTTAACGCCCAACTCCTGATAGAACAGCTTGCTTACGTATTCGTAATGTTCCAAAGCCTTTTGAAAAGAGCCCTGCGTCACCCATGCGTGGATAAGTGCTTCATGAACAGCCTCATCAAAGGGTTCCACAATATTGGCGGCCTCGCAAATAGGGATAATTTCATCATAGCGTTCTGAGTCCCTTAAAAGCCCGACAGTCTCCCGGACGCATTTGAGATACAAGTTATGGTAATAGGTCGAAAGAGGGATTACCCATGGTTCATAAGCAGAGTTCGGCAAAAAGTCCCCCTTATACAGGGCAAGGGCTTTTTGATAAAGCTCAATACGCCGCTGGTTAGGCATATTGGGGCCCGAGGCTTTTTTAATTAAGTCTTCGAACACTTCACAATCCACTACGGTATCTACATTGTTGTTCCAACTGTATATCCCCCGCTTATAGACAATCAAATCCTTCGCCATGGGAAGCCCGGAATTCGTCAGCAGGGTGCGGATGCGGTAGATTAAACTCTTTAAAGTGTTGGCAAAGTTATCTGTTTCACTGTCACCCCATAACGCTTCTTGCAACTCTATATGGGAAATATCCTTATTGCGAAACGCAACAAGGTATTCAAGGACACTCCAAAGCTTATGGGCACGACTGCCGCTGTCCTCAACAATCAGGTCGCCCCAGCGCAATTGAAAGCTGCCAAACATGGTGATGAAAATCGGTTCCTGCGGAACAACCGGCGGAGGAAACTCATTTTGCAGCATAAAGAAACACTCCGATCCATTATTACTACCATTTTTGTTCATTATAGCACTATTATGAAATAATTTCCATTTATAAAAAAAGAACCTTTCATTTTGCGGCAAAACCAGATATAATGAAACGTAGTATTTTTTGATTTTGAAATGGCTTTATGCCGACAACCGCAACGGTTTTGAAGGGTGAGATGTTTGTTTGCAGCAGTCAGAAAAACAGGATTCCTTTGGCAGACAACGCAAGTTTTCAAATAGAAAGATTGCCTCGTGGGTGCTTTTAATTGTGGGGATCGGTCTATTGGTATCCAGTGCAAGATCCTTATTTCCGCCTGCGCCCACGCACACCGAGCCGATTGCGCCGGTTCAGTCGGCGCCACCTGTGCAACCGGTGCAGCCGATACCGGAGAAATCTGAATCCTCACCGGACCCCAACGCATTGCTTTATGACAAGGATTTTTTAAAGGACAAACTATACGTCACGCAGGAACGCGCCGACTACCAAGCGGGGCAGATGGTGCTGAAAATTCCGCGTATGGGCTTGGATATAGAGATTCAGGCAAGAGAAAGCGACATGGATATCGGACCGGTGTTGTTTGATTATTCGCAGTTGCCCGGCGCAAAGGGCTGCAACGTGAGCATCGGCGCTCATCGGGACATAAAAGGATCTCACTTTTATTTTATCCACAAGCTCACCGCCGGGGATTTATTTTACCTTATTTATAATGAAAAAATTTACGTTTATGAATATAAGGACACAAAGGTGGTAGAACCATCGGACTGGGGACCCATCTACGGGCAGGATTTTGACTGCCTTACCATGATTTCCTGCACCCCCATCGGCACCTCTCGCCAGCGTATTGTGGTCCGGTCACAGCTAAAGGAAACCGTACCCTATACCGATCACTATGTTTACAAGCCTTGGGTGGAAGGAATGGATAAACCCTATGCTTGGGAACACAATGCCAGGTCGTGGGATGAACCGTTGCAGGATGGTCCGGCAGGGGACGCCCAATAGTACTGCAGGGCAGAACCGGATTGCCCAAGCAACCGGCTGAAATTAAAAGGATAGGAGGCAGCCTGAAATGAAGCATTATCGTTTTGGTCAAAGTGCTTTGGCCATTTTGATCGCAGGCTGTCTCTTATTGCTGGGGGGCTGCGATGGGTCCGGTACGTCACAGTCCGTGGAGTCGGAAATGCAAGGATACAGCCAGCCGGCAAGCACTTTAGGTTCTTCACAATCATTGGTGCAGCCGCCTTCTCCCGAGACATCCGATTCCTCCAAAAGCGAACCGGAAAGCAGTGCAAAATCACCAATATTGGAACCTTCTGAAGGCAATCTGGAAAGCAATGTACAGTCATTGTCATCGGTACAGCCCCCTTCCCCCGAGACATCCCAATCTTCCAAAGACGAGCCGGAAAACAGTTCCGGCGCAGCAACCGTTACCATGGAACCCTCCGGTCCGCCTGTGTCGTTCGCACCGCAGACAGTCGCCCGGGATTCCACCCCTCAAGTCCTGACGCCCTCCGCTGACGGTACCACCGTGCTGGGCAACAGCTCGGTGGAAATAGATGCCTCCAATCTCTCGGAAGGCTATGTAATGGTGAAGTATCTGGGCAGCAACTCCAATGTCAAGCTGCAGCTGACCAAGGATGGCGGTTCCACCTATACTTACAATTTAAACTCCAAAGGCCGCTACGAAACCTTTCCCCTTACGGTGGGCAGTGGCGGCTATACACTGAACATATTCGAACATGTTTCTGGAAACCAGTATGCTTTGGCCTGTGGAGAGTATCTGCAGGTTTCGCTCCGAAGCAGCCTGTTGCCTTTTCTGTATCCCAATCAGTATGTGAATTTTTGGCCGGGCTGCAATACCGCCGAGGTGGGGTCAACCCTCGCAAGCACGGCCGAAAGTGATCTTCAGGTTGTCGAAAATGTTTACAACTATGTGATCAACCATATAAGCTATGATTTTGACAAAGCCGCCACCGCCACGTTTGGTTACCTGCCCAATGTGGATGCCATCCTCGGCTCCGGCAAGGGAATTTGCTTTGACTATGCCGCAGTGATGGTGACCATGCTTCGTACTCAGCGTATCCCCACCCAGCTGGTTGTGGGGTATTCGGGCGCTATATACCATGCATGGATTAATGTCTACATTGCCGATATAGGCTGGGTAAACGGCATCATATATTTTGACGGAACCTCGTGGGTGCGCATGGACCCCACCTTTGCCTCCAGTGCCAAAAGCAGCCCTGATATCATGCAATACATCGGAAACGGCAGCAATTACAATGCAATGTTTGTGTACTAGCTAAGTGATAATGGTAGGCAGCATCTGCTTCTTTTTAGAAACCACCCGCTAATGTCGGCATATGCCCACAGTTTTAAATGGAATTCAGTCAGGAGGAATAACGGTATGGCAGCGACACAACAAGAGCTGAAACAGTTGATGCCCAATGAGATTTCCGCTTTCTGCGCGCAGCTTGCCCTCATTATCAAAGCGGGTATTTCCGTGCAGGAAGGCATTTCGATTATGGTCGGAGATGTGCAGGACGGTAGGGGTAAAGAGGTGCTGCAAACCATCCTTTCTCATGTAGAGGAGGGAAGAACCCTCTCCTTTGCGCTGCAGCAGTGCGGCCGCTTTCCTAAATATGTGGTGGATATGGTAGACATTGGCGAAACCTCCGGCCGTTTGGATGAGGTGATGGATTCCCTCAGCACATATTACGAGCGCAACGAGGCCATCAATCAAAGCATTAAAAATGCTGTAACTTACCCCATGGTGATGATTGGAATGATGGCAGTGGTCATCGCCATCCTGGTCATTAAGGTGCTGCCCATCTTCCATCAGGTGTTCCGTCAACTAGGCAGCGACATGTCGGCCTTTGCGCAGGGAATCATGGACTTTGGCACAGCACTCAGCCATTACTCTGTGTGGATTGTCGCCGTGGTGCTGGTTTTGATATTGGCGGTATCTTTGATGAAACGCACCAAGGGTGGACGGGCGGCTCTTGCCCGCATCTACGATACGCTGCCATTTATGCGCAGCCTTTCCGACAAAATTGCGGCGGGGCGGTTTGCTTCCGCCATGGCCCTGATGCTTTCCAGCGGGCTGGACACCGACCAATCGCTGGAGATGGCGGGTGAGCTGATTGAAAATAAAAAAACCAAGACAAAAATTGCGGGAATGAAAGACCTGATGGCACAGGGAACCTCTTTTTCCGGGGCACTGCTGCAGATGAAGGTCTTTTCGGGGGTGTACGCAAGCATGCTCACCGTCGGCTTTAAAACCGGTGCGGTGGATACCGTCATGAAGAAAATCGCACAGCGTTATGAAGAAGAGATCGACGCCAATATTTCCAGCCTGATTTCGGTTCTGGAACCGACGCTGGTTGCGGTTCTATCCATTATCGTGGGGATGATTCTGCTTTCGGTCATGCTTCCGCTGATGGGAATTATGTCCTCCATCGGCTAAACCTTTCAAACAGGAGGAACCTCCTATGGCAAATGTTTTTTTGCAGGAAAAGCGCAGGCCCTCCGCTCTGGGGGGGCTGGTTCTGCCGGTTTTGTTTTTTGCAGCGCTGATATGGCTGCTGACTATGGGGCTAAACAACCTCTCAAAAACCACCGAGACCGAGCGGCTTAAATCCGCCGAACAGGCATTGCGGCGCGCAGCCGTGCAATGCTATGCGCTGGAGGGGCAGTACCCGCCCAGTCTGGAGTATCTGGAGCAAAACTACGGCCTGATGCTGGACCGGGATCAGTATGTGTATCACTATCAAGGGATCGGGGCCAATCTTATGCCCCAAATTGCGGTGTTTTCTACCGGGCAGCCACAGCAGCAATCCGGAAACTAAGTACAGGAGTAAAGGGGGAGAATGGCTATGAGGCAGCAGAGTCATGTTGTAGATGTGCTGTTTTCGCTGGCGCTTTTCTGCGTACTGACAGCCACTGCCCTGCTGGTGGTTGTGCTGGGCGCAAACGTCTACAAGCAAACTGTCGCCGGGATGACGCAGAATTATAATACCCGCACCTCCATCTCTTACCTTGCCGAAAAGATACGACAAAATGATGCCGCAGGCTGCATTGCCATTGGAGAGGTAGACGGTGCGGACGCATTGATTTTGGAACAAAAGGCGGAACAATCCGATTATCAGACCTGGATATACAGCAGCGGCGGCAAGCTGTGCGAGGTTATGGTGGCTGGCGGTACAAACGTAAAAGCCGCCGATGGGCAACCGATTATGGATCTTGCGGATTTGAAGATTGACTGGGATGCACAGGGCATGCTGCAGCTTACGGCAACCGATATAGATGGAGCCGTGACCACACTAAAGCTTAGCATTCGGTGCAAATCCTGAGTCGAGTTTGAGCAGGAGGTGAGCATGTGAACATTCACAGAACATCTAAGTCAGGGCTGTTCCTAATGGAACTGGTCTTAATTATTCTGTTTTTTGCAATTACAAGTGCCGTATGCGTGAATTTGTTTGCCAATGCACACCTGACAAGCGTTGCAGGAAAAGACCTGAACAAAGCTGTGGTGGAAGTGCAAACTGCGGCAGAAGTAGTTAAGCACACAAAGGGAGATGAGGAACGGCTGGCGGAGCTTCTGGGTGCGGTGCGTCAGGATAAAGGGATGACTGTTTCCTATAATCAGGACTGGGAGCCCATCGCAGAAAACGAACAGCCCCGTTATCAGTTGAGGATTGTTTCGACCCCCGGCACAGACGGCATGCTTTATACCGAAGTGGAGATGCACAAGGGGGAAGCGCTGCTGTACCAGATAACGGTGGGCAGCTATATCGGTTAAGCACCGGGAAAGAAGGCGGAGGAATGAGCAAACGTAAAAACATGACGGGAATCAGCATAGGAAGCTCTTCCGTTCTGGTCATCTTTGTAGTGCTTTGCCTTACCACCTTTGCAACGCTGTCCTTGGTTTCGGCAAGAGCAGATTATAAGCTCACCCAGAGAACGGCTCAGGCCACCGCCGAATACTATGCTGCCGACACCAAAGCCGAGGAGACCTTTCAAAAACTGAGCAGGGCCCTTGGCAGTGCAGGTAGCTGGCAAGAGCAGATCGCTTTGATGGATGCCGCCATCACCTATGAAGTGATCGGCGGGAAAATATTGCTTTTCTTCCAGATACCAATCAACGACCAGAAACGGCTGTACGTGGAGTTGGCAGCCGAATTGGGCACAGACGGCAATCCCATTGGTAGCCTTCAGCGGCTGTGTTGGCAAACCCAGCTGTTGGAAGGTTGGGAAGATGACGGACAGATGAACTTGGCGAAAATGAGCAATTTGCCGACTTTCTAATACAAAAGGGGTAGACTTGTGGAACTGATCTCAATGCTGCAGGATGCGGTGGAAACAGGCGCTTCTGATATTTTTATTATATCGGGGCGTCCGCTTTGTTATAAAATCAATCATCGAATGGTAAACCGATCGGAGGAAAAGCTGACTCCGGCAGTGACCAGAAAGGTGATTCTGGAGATTTACGAGTTGGCCGGAAACCGAAATCCCAACCACTTTTTGGAACATGGGGATGATGACTTTTCCTTTTCGCTCAAAGGGGTTGCGCGTTTTAGAATTAGCACCTATTTACAGAGAGGCTCTCTGGCTGCGGTCATTCGTGTGGTGACATTCTCTCTGCCGGATCCGAAGCTTATCGGTATCCCCCAAGAGGTCATGGACCTCGCCAACTACAAAAAAGGGCTGGTCTTGGTGACCGGACCGGCGGGCAGCGGAAAATCTACCACCCTTGCTTGCCTGATTGATTCCATAAACAGCAGGCGCAGTGCACATATCATTACACTGGAAGATCCCATCGAGTTTTTGCATGGACATAAGAAGAGCATTGTCAGCCAGCGGGAAATCCCCACCGATACGGCAAGCTATGTGGTAGCCCTGCGCGCCGCCCTGCGCCAATCGCCGGATGTGATCCTACTGGGCGAAATGCGTGATTATGAAACCATCAATATCGCTATGACCGCGGCAGAAACAGGGCATCTCGTTTTTTCGACCCTGCATACGGTGGGCGCTGTAAAAACCATCGACCGCATCATCGACGCCTTCCCCCCCGCCCAGCAGGGGCAGATTCGCATTCAACTTTCCATGACACTGCAGGCTGTGGTTTCCCAGCAGCTCATTCCCACCCTAGATGGCCGTCTGGTACCTGCCTTTGAGATTATGCTTTGCAACAGCGCCGTTAGCAACATGATTAGGGAATCAAAAATTCATCAGATCGAAACCGTTATCTTTTCCTCCTCCGGGGAGGGGATGTTGAGTATGGACGCCAGCATCCTGGGCCTTTACAAAAAAGGAATCATTTCTGCCCAAAATGCCATTTCCTACAGCACCTCCCCCGACTTAATGGCCAAGAGGCTAACGAAGCAATCTTAACCTTAAATATAGAATAAAGGAACCAGACAAACAGAGCTCCAAGTACGGGGCTCTGTTTTTTATTTTTATTGCTCTTAAAAAGATTTATAAAAAAGATCGTAAAGCAACCTACTTGTTACTGTGCTGTTACTGCCGTATGTCATAATTGGATACATCTAGCGGGGAGGTGATACGGTTGCCAAGGATCACACAAGTTGATTTCCTGAACGGGCCGATGAAATCAACGATCTGCATCCATTCAAGCAAACAGGGAGAGCCCCGTGGAGAAATCTACAACCACCTCCTAAAACAGCCCATTGTTTTTACAGATATCATCAGCATGCTGAACCAAATGGATGCTTTGTTTGACCAAACCAAGTGTCCCCAGAATTACCATCAATACAGAAGTTTTGGTGGGCAGCAAACACCTCAGGAGTTGGAGCTTATGAATGGAGTGAAAAGCGACATGGATTCATTGCTGGAAAACAAGGTCGGCGAAAAAGCTACCTTTATTATACAAGTTCAATTCAGGCAAAATTCCAGCTGGCAGGGCACCATCACTTGGACAGAAAAGAAAAAAACCCTTCGCTATCGCAGCACACTGGAAATGCTCAAATTAATGGATAGTGCATTGGCAGCAGACGGGGAAGTATCCAGCGCCCCCGACTGGAACGAACAGGTTTCAGGCGGTTGAAAATCCAACTCAACATAACATACAGCAGAAACATCATCGTAAAGGAGAGAAGCATTATGAAACTGAAGAGAATCAGTTCCTTGTTTCTGGCGCTGCTGATTCTTGCAACAGCAATTCCTTTGAACGTATTTGCGGCGGATCCGGAAGTCAAGGAAGGAACCATTACAAAGGCAACTCTGAACTGGGGGCGTACTCCGGATAGTAAAATCATCGCATCCAAAGACATCGTCTACACAAATGGCAGACAATACGGAATCAATAAAAATAATCCCATTCAAACCAATACCTTTACTTGGGATGAGGTGAAAAACCTTTCCTATAGTCAAACTAGTAAAGTTTGGGATAAGGGACACTATTACGACTATACCGGGAATTACCCAAAACCCAGCCATCACTATGCTACTTGGAAGACCTTTTCCTCAACATCTTATACCGATATCCGCAGATTCCGCAGTACCTTTACCATTCCCAAAGGCTACAGCGCAACCGATAATATACGCATTAGTTCTGTAGCGCAGAATAAGTATAAACAATTAAACGGGGGGAACATTCTTCCCATCAACGACAACCTCTACATCTTCCTTTACAAAGAAGGGGATATTGATAATCACAACTTTATAAATTATCTGTCTTTTTGGACAGGAACCTCCAACCAGAACGGCATTGTAAGCTTCCATGATCGTACGGGGACCTTAGCAAAACGATCCAACTCTGGAACATTGCCGCACACAGACGAATGGTATGCAGATGCAGACCCCAACAATATTGGCGAAAGCCTTTTTGTAAACTATCCGAATGCGAAGGCTGGTGATACTTTTGTAATTGATGTATTCGTAGAAGACTACAATACCGGCGGCGCCATGGATGAACTTAAGATCGAGTTCATTAAAACTAAGGCGGTTGCTGCGGATGTTCGGATTGAATATTACGATAAGGAGACTAAACAACCGATTGCCCCTCCGTTGAACGGAACTGCTGTCAGCGGGACCAACTTAACAGAGAGTTCTTACATTAGCACCAGTGACGGAAGCGTGGCCGTTAAAAAAAATATTACCGGATATCAGTATGACCACAAAATCCCCCCCGCTGGGCTGAGAGTCAAAGCCGCTGGGCTGAATGGCCCCGAAGAAGGGCGCAATATTTTAGAGCTGTATTATACAAAAGATACCTCAGCGGTGTGGAACTATACCGTGCAATACTACGTAGATGGAAATCACAAAACAGATCTTGATTATCTCGGCACCGTTCCGTTCCACGGCGATAAAAAGGTAAACGAAGTGCTCGATAAAAAACCGGCCGGCTACAAGCTGAATGAGAGTGCGTCTACAAAATTGCCCTTCACCGTGACCGAGGAAGAGAGCGTCATCAAGGTCTACTATATAAAGGATGACAGCAAAATTCTACCCTACTCTGTGGAATATTACAAAGACGAGGAGGAAACACCATTTGACACTGTTGAAGGTTCCGTACCCGTGCATACTCCTACCGTGAGCACAGTAAACAATAAGACACCAACTGGCTACAAGCTGAATGAGAGTGCGTCTACAAAATTGCCCTTCACCGTGACCGCGGAAGAGAGCGTCATCAAGGTCTACTATATAAAGGATAACAGCAAAATTCTACCCTACTCTGTGGAGTATTACAAAGACGGGGAGGAAACACCATTTGACACTGTTGAAGGTTCCGTACCCGTGCATACTCCTACCGTGAGCACAGTAAACAATAAGACACCAACTG
>JAHDPQ010000065.1 GCA_018434245.1 Oscillospiraceae bacterium | reverse complement strand
GTTGCGAGGGGGGCCGGCCAGGCCTCCCTGCACAGGTCTTAAAACACGTTTTGGTTACTTTTCCGTGGGGAAAAGTAACGCCCGTCGCGGCAGCGACAACCTTTGCTTTAGCCGCCGCTGAAAAACCGGGGCATTCACGTGAAGTTACCACCCATGCCACATGCTAGGGGAGTATCTTGTCGCGGGACAACCTTAAGCCAGCCACCACTGACAAAACGGGGCACGCATGCCAAGTTTGCAGTCATTTCTGTTAAGACAAACAATAAAATGCTGCCGCCGACATCCGGCGACAGCATCTTCTATTACAAAATTATTCGCAATAAGGACAACGTACCCAGTGCCCTTCCTCCACTTCCCGGAGGGGGGGCTTTTCTTTTCGGCAGCTTTGCCGGGCAAGGGGACAGCGGTCGGCAAATCGACAGCCCGGCCCCAGTCGCAGGCGGCTGGGAATCTCCCCTGCCTGTTCCACGGCGGCGGGGCGGGTCTCCCCTCCCTCCAATCGGGAACTGAGCAAAAGCCGGGTATAGGGATGCCATCCCCGCAGGTAAACAGCATCTGCGCTGCCTTCCTCCACAATTTGTCCCAGATACATCACCGCCACCTTGTGGGACATATAGTACACCGTCCCCACATCGTGGGAAATAAACAGGTAGCTCAGCCCCATGGCCTGTTGCAGCTCCTGCATCAGATTAAGAATCTGCGCCCGCACTGAAACATCCAGTGAGGATACCACCTCATCGGCCACAATGAGTCCGGGCTCCATGAGGATAGCCAGCAAGATGGCCACCCTCTGCTTTTGTCCGCCGGAAAGCTCGTGGGGGTACCGTTCCAGATAATCCCAATCCAAGCCCACTCGAGGCAGCATAGCCTTTATCACCTGATCCCAGCCGTCCCGATGGATTTTCTTGGCCCGCAGAGCCTCCTGAATGATCCAGCGAATCCGCCGCCCCGGATTGAGGGCGCTGCCCAAATCCTGAAAGACCATCTGGATGCTGTGCCGGTCAAAGAAAGCTCCTTCCGGCCAAAGGGAGTTTCCCTCCCACAAAATATCGCCGCTGTCCGGGGGCATCAGTCTTGCAATGATGCGGCCCAGCGTGCTCTTGCCGCATCCCGATTCCCCAATCAGTCCCACCGTCTGCCCTCGCTCCAAGGTGAGAGAAACATCCTCCAGCGCTACAATCCGGCGGCTGGTAAAGGGCTTCTTTCCTCCTACCCGGTAGGACTTGGAGATGTGCTTTACCTCCAACAAAGGCGTGTGCTTCTCAGAGATGTTCGACGCCTCCCTTCCGATGGCATCGAATCTGTCTGCCATCCTCCAACGTCTGAAGGGGCACCGGTTCCCGATGCCACTGGCAGCGAACCTCGCACCGGTCCGCAAAGACACAGCCCTCCACCGTTTGCCGCTGCTCCAAAGGCGCCACCGTACCCCGAATGGTGTGGAGAGGGTGACCCTTTTGCCCTACCCCGGCCACCGAGCGGATGAGGGCGGCGGTGTAGGGATGGCGGGGATGGCATAGCACCCGGTCCGCCAAACCGCTTTCCATCACCTGCCCCGAGTACATCACCAGCACCTCTTGGCACATCTGCCGAATCACCGCCACATCGTGAGAGATGAGGATCATCCCCATCCCGGTTTCCTTTTGCAAATCCTGCAGCAGGCCCAGAATCTGCAACTGGGTGGTGACATCCAAAGCCGTGGTGGGTTCATCGGCGATCAGAAGCTTGGGGCCCGATGCGATTGCCATAGCGATCATTACCCTTTGTCGCTGTCCTCCGCTGAGCTGATGAGGGTATTTGTCGGCAGCGATTTCCGGGTCCTCCAGCCGCACATGAACCAGAAGCTCCAGCACCTGACGGCGGATTTCCTCCCGGCCCAGCCGGGTGTGGATTTCCAAGGTTTCCGCCACCTGCCGACCCACCTTGAGCAAGGGGTTCAGCCCCGAGATGGAGTCCTGAAAGATCATGGAAAAGGCTTTTCCTCGCAGAGCGTCCAACTCCCGGTCGGGCAGGGCGGTGAGGGACTTGCCCTCCAGCAGGGCCTCCCCCTGAGCGATGCGGATGTTGGGGGCCGCCAGACGGGTCAGGGCCAGAAAGGTGATAGATTTTCCGCAGCCCGATTCCCCCATTACTCCCAGGGTGTGACCTGCCTCCAATGCAAAGCTCACATCCTCCACCGCTACAAGGCTGCGTCTCCCCTTGCGAATATGGACATGCAGATTTTCTACTTCTAGTAATTTATTCACTCTGCACGCCCCCTTGTAAAAAAGATTGTAAGAATTTCCCCGATGGCAAAAGCTCTCTACACATTGCGGACATCCAGAATATCCCGCAGGCCGTCCCCCAGCAGGTTGAAGCCCAGCACCAGCAGGCTGATGCAAACCCCCACCGAAAGCGCCTCCCATGGGGCGGTGAGGATGTTGCGCTGGGCATCGGCCAGCATCTGGCCCCAGCTGGGGTCGGGAGGCTGAATCCCCAATCCCAAATAGCTCAGGGAGGTTTCGGTCAACACCGCCTGGGCCATGGTCATAGAGGTCATGACGATGATGGGAGAAAGGATGTTGGGCAAAATGTGGGTGAGTACCGTCCTCCAGAAAGGGATGCCTGCAAGCCTTGCCCAGGTGACGTACTCCCGGCTTTTGATCTGCAGCACACTTCCCCTGGTGATGCGGTAGAAGTTGGGGATGTTGATAAAGCAGATGGCCGCCACCGTATTGAAAAAACCCGCCCCGAACAGGGCGATGAGCATCATGGCAAACAGCAGGTTGGGGATGCAGCGCATCACATCCATCATCCGGGTGAGAAGGGCATCTGCCGCCGGACGGGAAAAACCGGAAATTAGCCCCAACAGACAGCCCAAAAACAGGCTGATGACGGTAGAGAGAAGTCCGGTGCCAAAAGCGTTTTTCGCCGCCGCCAGAACTCGGGAAAAAACATCCCGGCCCAGAGTGTCGGTTCCAAACCAGTGCTGGGGCCCCGGCGGCTGGGAGGATTGGCTCATGTCGATAAAGTTAGGGTCGTGGGGAGGGCCTGCCATTCCCCAAGCCATCAGGATCAGCAGCAGGGCGATCATCACCGAACCGATAACAAAATAGGGGTTGGTCAGGGCCTTGCTCCAAGTCTGCCTCACTGCTTGCCCCCCCTCCCCTCTCCTACCCGGGGATCCACCACGCTGTAGAGGATGTCGATGAGGTAGAACATGGCCACCACCACTGCAGAAATGTACAGGGAAATCCCCTGAACCAGTGGCAGATCCCGGTTTTTGATGCCTCCGTGAAGAAGGCTGCCCAACCCCGGAATGGAAAACGCCGACTCGATGACAATAGCTCCCGACAGCACATTGGTCACCAGAATCCCCAAAATGGTGAGGATGGGGATGAGGGCGTTGCGCAGCACATGACCGTAGAGAATCCTGCGCTGAGTCACTCCCTTGTTCCGGGCGGTGCGAACGTAGTCCATCGAAAGCTGCTCCAGCACTGAGGAGCGGGTGTATCGGGCCAGGGTGGCCATAGAGGCCACCGCCACCGCCAGCGCCGGCAGAAACAGCCCCTTGAGGAAGGGAAACATCCCCTGCTCCGGAGAGACATGCCCCATGACATCAAACCAACCCAGCCGCACAGAAAATAAGAGCAGCAGCAGAATGGCCAGAAAGAAGGAGGGAATGGAGGTTCCGATCTGGGTGAACAGGTTGAATACAATTCCCCGGGCATCCCGGGAAAAACGGGCGGCGGCAATCCCCAAGGGCAGGCCAAAGGCGATAATCATCACCAGAGCCATGGAGGACAGGGCCATCGTATTGGGTAGCCGCTCCAGTATCAGAGCGGACACCGGGCGGTCAAACCGGATGGACACCCCCAAATCCCCACGAAAAACGCCCCGGATCCAGACAAGATAGCGTTCCGGGGCAGGCTTGTCTAGCCCGTACTGGATTCGCAGGGCTTCTTCCAGCGCAGGGTCTGCGGCGTCCCCTACCCGGGAAAGGATAGGCTCACCAGGAATAATTTGAAACAGCAGGAAGATGATTAAGCTGACCAAAAAAATAGTCAGCGCTGCCTGCAATAGCTTGTTCAGTGCGTAATGCATGGCTTCCTTTCCAATGACGGCTTAAAATAAGAACCCGATTCTGCGCCGGATGGATGGGAGTGGCCTGCCCCGGCAAGGCAATTGGCTGGCGCCGAGACAGTCCACTCCTCATATGAATACAAGTTCCAAAGCAAAGAGCCGGGGCATTTCTGTCAAGCCCAGTAAATGCTCCGCAAATCAATATATCCAATGGGGTAGGTCAGGTATCCTTCCACGTGCTTGTCCATG
>JAHDPQ010000155.1 GCA_018434245.1 Oscillospiraceae bacterium | reverse complement strand
TCGAACTAAGGCATTTTCTCTGAGAGGGGACAAAACGATTACGACCCCATTGTGCATCTGGGGATATCCTCTCTTTTGATGAATAGTATGAACCTGATTCAGGGCATGGTCGTCTTTAACACTCCGGCGCAGCATGGCACCACGGCAGATATTGCGTTTTACGGCGTAGTCTACCAAATGTTCCAGTTCCTACTCACCTCCGTCTTTGGCTTGATGCGTACCCTTTAGCCGGTTATCGGCATCAATTACGGTGCAAAGTAGTATGGTAGGGTCATCCGCGCTTATAAAGTATCCCCTGAGACGGCGCTTCTGCTGACGCTTTCTGGATTCTCTCTTGTCGTTCCTGGTTCTGTCCTTGGGATGATGCTGAAAGAGCAAGTATTTGCAGGCGTAGGGTTCCTGTATTTCCGGGTGTATATGGCGATTCTTCCAGCACAGTCCTTTATTTTTATGATTATGACATTGTTCCCCCTCAATGGACAAGGGCAAGCCCGCCATGCTTATCGGTATGGTAAGTCAGTTTGTGTTTTACATCCCGGTGATGCTGCTTCTGCCGAAGTTTATCGGCATGAGCGGCGTGTACTATGGCTCCTTTGCCATTGGTGCCTTCATTGTGCTATGGACTATATTGCTGGTAAAAAAGGAATTTAACAGCCTTAGGTAGAAAGGCTAAGCCGATTGGTGGATAAGTGTACATAGGATTGTCTACATAAAGAAAGATAACGCGGTACTTCAAAACTTTGTTCTGTTTTTTCCCAAAGTGTAGGCATGAGACGCTAATAGATATACAGCAATTCAATATTTTAAGATGAGAAAAGGAGTAGCCATAAGCCACTCCTTTTCTCAATAGGTGGTAAATCTTTTAAGTGTTCCCAGACTTGGAGTCCTATAAGAACACTCCGTATGGTCGAAGTGTAATTATAGGACTTGGAAAAACGCTGATAAATAAAGGTTTTATAGACTTTTGAATGGGTAGTTTTCTGTTAAACGTCACTAACTGCTGTTCTTTATCCAATGGCGGTGGTTAGTGGCGTTATGCATTGCGTGGCAGTATTAGGGAGTTGCCTCCCGTTCAATAGCAACTTGCACAATGAACCGCAATAGTATTCATGGTAGTTTAAGCATCTATACAAACTTTTAGATTTTCTCTGTTTTGAGACTAATTTCTTTCCAAAACAAGTTTAATTTGAGGCGTTTTTAAGGTATTAGTGAAAGGGTATTTTATCCTTTACAATATGGTAAAAGAAAGAATAAAATCTTATGTATATCAAGAAAACGACTGGGTACGTAATCGGTTTGCAAAATGGCGCTGTCTTCCCATGTGGGCTTGTTAAGTGTGGTCGGGTACTGACATTAAAAGAAGAAGCGCAGTCGTATCATCATAAAAGTGTAACCATTGATTCCATTGCAAACCAAGGGTTTCACTATTATCAAGTCATCAGCAATCAGGGAGCCTGCGAAACATGCGAGGAGCATAATGGCGCTATTTATCCTGTCGCAGAAAGGAAAGAGGGAGAGAACCTCCCACCATTTCATCCCAACTGCAAATGTGAGATTCAAGGCTTCGATACAAAAAAATTCAACTATGATCCTTGGCGGGCAGAAGTCATCGTATGGCTGGATATCATATATGGAGCTGGCACGTTGGAGCAAAAGGCACAAAAGTTGCTCGACTTTTACCATTGGACGGAGTTTTCAGTAAAATACATTGCCAATATCCTCACATTAATCGCTGATATTGGACATATCGGCAAGCGAATGGAAGAGTTCTTTTCTCTACTTGATAATTCATTGGGATTGCAAGAAGAAACACCTTTCTCAAAGATAGTTGCCAATCACAGTGTGCCTTCTTCATCCATTGAATGGAAAATCTCAAACGAAAATTTCCTTGACCAAAGCGCAATGACTTATGATGAAATTTACAATGTAATAAAGACACAGACCAGAAATTCTGAATGGGCTATAAACGCCGAAAAATATGCCCGTGAGATCTATAACATTTCGCAAAACTTCCAGCATAAGGATTTTAGACTGGATACTACCTGGAGGCATGTGTCTTTTGATGAGAAGCTAAAAGCCTTAGTGCCCGAAAAGGCAGTGGGAATCAATCCAAAAGTGATTTTAACCACGTTGGTTGCAGAAAGTGAATACGGAAAGAAGACACATCGATTTTTTGGCGGCTCTAAAAAGGTAGGCGAACTCCCTTTCGAAGAACAGCTTGACATCGCAGTCAATCAGTATATACAATATTATTACTGGGGACTGTACGCATCAGGGAATATGCCGGAGCCGTATGATATTCAAATCCAGACCGGTACGGGTGGCAGTTACACGCCTGCCAATGCTGCCATGTATGCCCGAGGACAATATTGTACCGATGATCTGTCTGTTTTTGAAGAGTGGCAAAATATCTATTTAGGGGGGACATTCTTATAAATACCGTGGTAAAATTATTGATTCTCCTTTTAACATTGGGCTTTCTCTGGGGCTGTTCCTCCGATGAAATACGCGACCCTGTAGCTGTGACGGAACCGTCCGCCGCAGTGGGTGATTTGTACACCGAGTCCGAAGTATCAAGCTCACCAGAGGATACCTTGACTGAGATACCTCCTGACGAAACTGCTTTGACGCCCGCGCTGGAGCGCTTTGCGCAGATAACAGGCCGTCCTCTAAGAGAATGGACAACAAAAGATTTCTCGGAGCTTCTATCGATGTCCAATCATGACCTCGGAGTTGATTTGAATCAACACAGGGGAGGCCGGAATCTTATTTTGGGAACTTTGATTTCCAGTGTTCATTTTCCAAATGAATATGTCTCCGGTTACCCTCGGGGGCATCTTGCATATGAAGTCATCAATGAGAGAGATGCGGCTAATGACGTATACCTTGACTATAATGAAGAGACATATCCCATCGTTGTTACTTTAGATTATCTTTCGCAGGGCAATTTGTTAGGCGCTGATTTTCGTGGAAGTCTTCGTGACGTAATGAAGGTTTTGGGGGAAGCAGCGATTGAATATGTTGTTCATGTAATTGACGGTGAGGAAATCCCAGTTTATTTTATGCGCTATAAGATAGACGGTCTGGTTTTTGTATTTGAGAGCAATATAGGTGTATTTACAGAGCTGCCATTGCCTCCGCCGTTCCCCACAATGGATGAAATTCTGGGTAGCGAGGTGTTCAATGTTCATATTTTAAAAGAGGATTGTCTCTTACTAGATGGGAGAACGGAACGGTGGATATTGCCAATATAGAGCAAAATCCAACAAGTCCTATAATACATTAATAGACTCAGATGTAATTATAGGACTTACCCTCTGCAAACCCGCATAAATATAAGCAAAACAAAAACCGCCGATTAAAAATCGACGGTTTTTTGATGGTCGGAATGTAATTATAGGACTTGGAAAAAACCTGATAAATAAATGCTTTAAAGGCTTTCGAATGAGTGGTATCTACAAAAAGCATTAAACAGTACGATCAAAAACCACGACTTCTGTAATAATTTCGCGTAGTTTTTTGCCATCGATAATGTAGTCAAGTAGAGCATCAGAAGTATCATACCATGCTTCCGAATCATCATTGCCGGTTTGCCAGATATAAAATTGATATTCGGATTCAGGTGTGCGCTTTTGCCAAGGAAATACACCATAGTCTCTCCCGTTATAGGTGAATTGGACTTCGCCGCCATGTCGCATACAGGATTGGAAATCTGCGATTGAGGTAAATGCATTTTGTTCCTGGGTATTTCCCTTTATAACTCGTCCCATTTTTATATTCCCCCCTGCATATGATTTAAACTCCGGTAGATTTCCATCCCAATAGTTAATTTGCGGGCCGGGAATAGGATGCCCGCTTTGGCTCCATGTTATTTGATGGTCATGCGGGTTGCTGTGGATTTTAGGGTTTCCGTGGTTTGTGTTATGCCTTTCAATAGTGGCTCTGCCATCTTGCCCGATCTTTGTCTCATAGTAGCCAAATCTGTTTATTTCACCGGGTTCCCCTAGAAAGCGCTGATCCTCTTCTTTTTTGGGCACCCAATTCCCGCCGTAAGCGCTCCCCGCACCTAATTGTACCACATAGCCGGTATGCTTGACAATGTGGTTATCTGGTATGAACGGACGCTGATGATTGCTTTCAATGTATCCTCCATATTTTACAACGCGGTAGCTCTTTGAGGAAGAATAATCGGATTTCTTTTGTTCTGTATCAACAATATCGTCGTTCATATGCTGCCATGAGCTCAGCTCATAATTAACATAAACAATATTGCCTGCCATTTCAGGAAATGGCTCGTGGTAACAGATGATTGTTTCCGGCTCGATGCGACGCAGCATTTCGTTATAACCCGCCATAAAAAAGTCTTTTTGTGCTTCACGGCCTTCCTTTTCCTGAACCATCTAGGTGGAAAGTGCCACTACCGAACCTTTTTCAATGCCCTCGAAACAAAAGTCAAAACTATTTGATAAACCAAAATTGACAGTCGGGATAACCCGTATTCCCCGCGAAGCAAAGTAAGCCCCACACCATCGGTTGCGGAACACGTTGTAGAGCAGCATAGCCTCCGGCATTTCCATATACATGCTAAAATCGGGGGTCAGAACTGCCCGATAACCTTTGAGATTGTCCAAGTCAGCGTCAGGCTTTTCCCACACCCGCTCGAATTTGTAATCATAGAGGAAGAAATGCACCATACGATTTGCGTGTTTTCCGCTATCGGATTTCACTTTGTCAAAGCCAATCAGCCTGAGATGATCAAAATCTTTCTCGGTGAAATTAGCTTTTGGGATGATGGGAATGCCATATCGTCCAGATTTATCAAACTGGTTTCGCAGGAAAAATCGGTCGGTACGATAATTATAATGGTCCTGTGTCATTTGTGGCCCCTCCTCTATATTAGTGAAAATATCCTTTCACTAATAGGGGCAAAAAGGCTGATATTTAACTCGCAGAGGAACGAAACAGCGCTCAAATAAAAGAATTTCGGAATATTTGTAGGAATGCACAATTTTACCCTAATATAAATTTATTTAAATGTTGATTCTTAATGTGCGTGGGAGATATTTTTTGTTCCCGCTGCTCAATTTTGCTTTCGAATGACGGTATCACAGGTACCACCATGAACCGTCCCGGCTTTCAGTCCATGATCAAGGAAATCGAACGAGGCGCTATTGGGGCCGTGTTCGTAAAGGATTTATCCCGCTTGGGCCGTAATTACCGTGAGATTGGATATTACACGGAAGAATTCTTCCCCGAGCACGATATTCGCTTTGTGTCCGTTTCTGATGGTGTGGACAGTTCTGAGGGCGAGGATGAGCTTGCTCCGTTCCGAAATATCATGAACGAATGGTACGCCAAGGACATCTCCAAAAAGCGTCGCATTTCCAATAAGGTTAAGGGTAGTACCGGGGAGCCGCTCTCACAGCCACCCTATGGTTACATGAAAGACCCGGACAACCCCAAGCGCTGGATTATTGATGAGGAAGCCACTGTTGTTGTTCGCCGGATTTTCCGCATGACACTGGACGGGTTTGGCTTGGGTAAAATTGCATCCGCTTTGGACAAAGACGGGATTCTCACCCCTACCCATTACCGATTGAGCAAAGGCATCAATATCGCCGGGAGAAAGGGCAACAAAAGGCCCACGTAATGGAACCATTCAACCATCCAGAAAATTATCTCTCTGCAAGAATACTGCGGCGATGTCATCAACTTTAAGACCTATTCCAAAAGCTACAAGCATAAAAAGCGTATTGAAAACAGCGAGGAAAACCGTGCTATCTTTTGGGGTGTTCACGAGCCGATCGTTGACCGGGCTACTTGGGAAAAGGTGCAGCAGATGCGCGGCTCCCGTAAAAAGCCCACCATGAAAAACCCCGAGCGCAGCATCTTCTCCGGTCTGCTGAAATGCGCCGACTGCGGCAAAAACCTCAACTTTCATTTCAATCAGGGTAACCACGATATTAAATACTTTAACTGCTCCAATTACAACAGCGGACGGGGCAACTGCAACACCACTCATTACATACGGCTGGATTTTCTGGAGCAGGTGGTTTTGCAGGAGGTTCACCGCCTGACACAGTTTGCGGGTCGCTACGAGGAGGACTTCGTAAAGGCCATTATGGGTCACTCCATGAAAAAGGTGGAAAGTGAACGGGGCTTAAAGCAAAGGGAGCTGGAAAGCCTGAGTCTGCGGGACAAGGAGCTGGATACGCTGTTTGAACGGATTTACGAGGATAACGTGGCCGGAAAAATCAGCGATGAGCGGTTTACCAAAATGACCCGCAAGTATGAGGATGAGCAGAGCGAAATCACCAAGCGCACAAAAATTCTCCGCGCGGAACTCAAAAAGGAAACGAGCAGGCTCTATACCACCGATACCTTTCTGGAGATTGTCCGGCAATACACCAATGCGCAAGAGCTGAGCCAGCGTATGGTGACGGAGATGATTGATCATATTGATGTATTCCATGCCCAGCGGGTGGATGGCGAGGTCACGCAGCAGATCACCATTCACTATCATTGCATCGGGGCCTTTGATGTGCCGGACTGGAAGGACATCCCCGAGCTTGAAGTTTTGATAGAAACAAGAAAGGGCGTAGCTCTTAGCTACGCCCAAACCGAAAAAGCGGGATAAAAAAATGGAGTGTCCTTATTAGGATACTCAGATCCTATAAGGACACTCCGTATGGTCGAGGCGACCGGACTCGAACCTGCGGCATCCTGGTCCCAAACCAGGCACTCTACCAAACTGAGCTACGCCTCGATGTGATCCATCGACCAAAAAAACTTGCATCTGCCTTGAGCACAACAAAACCCAAGACATGCGTTATCTATTATAAGATACTTCCGCCTACTTTTCAAGAGGGTATGCTATCTTTGCCGTAAAAAGTTGCCATCTAATGATATGTCATATCGTTCCGACGTGTGACAAAAGGCCATGCCGGGTTGGGATGAGTACAGAAATACCTGCACCTTTACTTACATCTTATAGGATAACTATAATATAAAACGTTTTGCCGCTCAAAAAAACGTATCGAAGCCACCCTTAGAAGACGGCTTCGATACTTACGCCGGTTATGCTGTCCGGCAACGCTGATTTAAGATGATAGGTTTAGCTTTTAATCTAAACTATTTGCGCTTGCGAAGAATGACGCTGCCGGCAGTCAGCAGGGACAAGCTGCCCAACCCGACGATCAGGTTCATTCCCACGGGGATACCGGTGTTGGGGTTGCGAGGGGGTACGGGAGTAGGAGTAGGTGCCTCGGAAGATTCGGGTTTGGGCTGTTCAATAATGGTGGTATCGGTGATCTCCACAGGAGTCATGACAAAAGCACCCAGATAGTTGGTGCGGAATACAATCATATCATCCTGGGAATCATAAGTGGTATTGATTCGGGTAAGCTTGCCGTTGCGGTACAGATAGGTGTACACTCTGTCCCAGTCACCGGAAACATCGCTGACATCAATACGCATTTCTCCATTGGTGGGGAAGGTCACTCCGGCAGGGAGGATCAGGAATTTGAAATCCTGGTCGAACTTGTTCATGATGGAGGGAATAACCTCTTGGGTGGTGTAGAAGTTGGTATCACCCATGCCGTTCATTCGTCCCTCATAGGCCCAACTACCATCCTCATGTTCCAGCATGATGGCCTTGTAGTTAGAATTTTTAACCAAGCGCTCAATCTGCTTCTTGGTCCAGATGGGATTTTCGTTGGTAATGGTAACGGTATCGCCCTCGCCATAAGAATCTACATCTTCATCATTCATGATTCCATGGCCTACCTTAAAGGCAACGGTACCTTCTCCGCCCGCCTGCAACGCTACATTGTCAGGCTTTCCGGTGATGCTAAAGCGGTATTCCACATCGGTCTGCTTGGTGTTGTACAGATCCTTAGTCTCGAACTTGACGATATAACGTTTGGAAGCGCCTACGCCGGTGGTTTCCAGTTTGGCGGTAGTCATGACACTGGTGCCTTTACCGGAACGCATCCGCAGCTTAGCATTGTTCTTGGCACCGGTAATGACAAGATCGTTTTCCATCAGACGCTTCAGGTTGGGGTTGTCGGAAACCTTACCGGTTACGTCAAAGTTGGTCACTGCCGCATCGGCATAGTAGACATCCATGGTGTATTCAGAGTTGGGCTCCAACCTCATTTCGGGCTCTACAATGCGGTCGTCGATAACCAAGAAAATCTCGCCTTGGGCAATGTCCACTCGGCCTTCAGCCACATACTCCAAACTGCGAAGTCCGTAATAGTTATCCGTAGTAGCATCGCTTTGGGCCAGATCCGCTTCGTCAAGAGCAGTAGGATCTTCCGCTGCAAAAACGCCGATTCCCATCATCAGAGTCATGGTCAGGGCAAGCAGCAGAGTAATTGCTTTTTTCATCAATGGTTCCTCCTAATTCTTTTTTGTCAAGCCTTACCTGAAGCCGTTTATCCGGCCGCCTGTCTCTGGTGCCGGAGATGCTTTTTGGCTTTATAGGTTCTCTGGCCTGTTTCGCATCTTTTTCTTCTGTAATATTTCCAAACTGTAACGGATCGGATAAAACTTGACACCATTATGTTTACCAAAGAGTTAAGAAAAACTACAGGGAATGAAAAGCAACTGGTGGTAATGTTTGCCTACATCAAATGGTAGGAACTTGTCAGGTTTTTAAGAGGCATCTTTTTATGGCAGCATCTGAGACCAGAGCAAAAACCGCCCTGTCTTCTTCCGTTATTTTCCTTTTCATCTATGGATGAGGAGGGCTTTTTATTCGGAATAATCAAAAAAGTTACAGACCGCTACCTTAATATTTCAAATAGAATGGGAAATCAGCTATTTGTGAACCAAAAATGCCTCATCGCCATAAAATAGACTGTAACCTGTATTGACTGATTTAGGAGGCGCTACATATGGCAGAAAGCAGAATGATCCGCACCGATTGCGGCGGACAGACAGCACCGGGCAGATCGGCCAAAATCATGGCCCGACAGGTGCTGGATGCCCGCAGAAGCAGAGATTGTCTGGAGGATTTACAAGTCTTTTTTAATGAGGATGACCAGGCTCTTATCCAAAGCTGCGCCTCCATTCAGGCGGTGGATGCAAGGGTTGAAGATGTCAGCTTTGGAATCCAACCGGTTCCCCTCAACAACGGTTGCTTTACGGTAGATTGCAACTTTACCATTTTGGTGCGGTGCAATGTCTTTATGGTGGGCAGCGAGGAACCCATCGAGTTGACAGGGCGCACCAGCTTCCTCAAGCGTTGCATACTCTTTGGCGGTTGCGGAGGAGTGCAAACTTTTAGCTCTGATAGCACATCCTCTCAGGATATTCCCGTTGCTACCGTGCAGGTCAGCCAGCCGGTAGTGCTGCAACTCTTCATCACCGACTGCCCCGACAAGATCAACGTTCAGCCGGGTGTCGACAATACAACGAGTAAGCGATTGGTATTTGCCACCATCGGCGTCTTTTCGGTAATCAGCCTAGAGCGCAACATCCAACTGACGATTCCTGTCCTTCGGGCTGGGGCACCTCCCCGGCAATGTACCATTGGCGAATTCACCGAGGACCCCTGTCAGTTGTTTCGTAGAGCTGCATTTCCCGCCAACAAGTTCTGTCCCTGAGCATCTGGCGTGCCGGTGAATCAAGTATGGAAGCTTTAGGCGAAAACTTGAAAGGTCGGCGACCGCTGCTGCGGGCGGCGCCTTTCCGCCGGTCAGACAGGGGAGAGGATGGCCATAACATAAGAGAGACAGAGCCTGCCACCTGCTGTTCAGACTGAAAGCCTTGCCGTTCATGCAAATCAAAAAGCCGCCTTTCGGCGGCTTTTCATTGCGCTTTGGAGCTGGGATTATTTCATGGACTGTTCCACGGCCACGGCGACTGCAACGGTAGCGCCCACCATGGGGTTGTTACCCATTCCCAAAAAGCCCATCATCTCGACGTGAGCGGGCACCGAGGAAGAGCCTGCGAACTGAGCGTCGGAATGCATCCGGCCCATGGTGTCGGTCATGCCGTAGCTGGCAGGGCCTGCAGCCATGTTGTCGGGATGCAGGGTGCGGCCGGTGCCGCCGCCGGAAGCGACGGAGAAGTACCGCTTACCCTGCTCGTTGCACTCTTTTTTATAAGTGCCGGCCACAGGATGCTGGAACCGGGTGGGGTTGGTGGAGTTTCCGGTGATGGAGACGTCCACTTTTTCCAGATGCATGATGGCGACACCTTCCCGAACATCGTCGGCACCGTAGCAGCGGACATCCTTCCGCTCGCCGTCAGAATAAGCGGTTTCCTTCACCACCTTAACCTTGCCGCTGGCGTAGTCAAACTGGGTCTGTACGTATGTAAAGCCGTTGATCCGGGAGATGATCTGGGCGGCATCCTTGCCCAAACCATTGAGGATCACCCGCAAGGGGCTTTTGCGGCTTTTGTTGGCGTTGCGGACAATGCCGATGGCTCCTTCGGCGGCGGCAAAACTCTCGTGGCCTGCCAAAAAGGCAAAGCACTGAGTTTCGTCCCGCAGCAACATGGCGGCCAGATTGCCGTGACCGATACCGACCTTGCGGTCCTCGGCCACAGAGCCGTCGATGCAGAAGGCCTGCAGCCCGATGCCAATGGCCTCGGCGGCCTCGGCGGCGGTTTTGCAGCCCTTCTTGAGAGCAATGGCGGCTCCCATTGCATAGGCCCAGCAGGCGTTTTCAAAGGCGATGGGCTGAATTTCCTTGACGATGTCGGCGGGAGAAAAGCCCTTGTCCTTACACAGCTTTTCGGCTTCCTGCAAGTCGGCGATACCGTATTCTTTCAGCACACCGTTGATCTTATCAATGCGGCGCTCGTAGCTTTCAAACAATGCCATATCTCTCACCTCCCCTTATTCTTCCCGGGGATCAATGTACTTGACCCCGTCGGCAAAACGGCCGTATGTACCGGTAGCATCCTTCATGGCCTGATTGGCTTCTGCACCTTTTTTCACAGCGGCCATCATCCTGCCCAGGTGGACAAACTCATAGCCGATGATCTCGTCGTTTTTATCCAGAGCAATGCGGGTGATATAGCCTTCTGCCATTTCCAGATAGCGGGGGCCCTTAGCCTTGGTACCGAACATGGTCCCCACCTGACTGCGCAGTCCCTTGCCCAGATCCTCCAGACCGGCTCCTACGGGCAAGCCACCCTCGGAGAAAGCGGTCTGGGTGCGACCGTAAACAATCTGTAAAAACAGTTCCCGCATGGCCACGTTGATGGCATCGCAAACAAGATCGGTGTTGAGAGCTTCCAGCAGGGTTTTTCCGGGCAGAATCTCCGATGCCATGGCGGCAGAGTGAGTCATGCCGGAACAGCCCAGTGTTTCGATCAGGGCCTCCTCAATGATACCGTCTTTTACGTTAAGGGTGAGTTTGCAGGCTCCCTGCTGGGGAGCACACCAACCTACACCATGGGTCAGGCCGGAAATGTCTTTGTTTTCTTTTACCTGCACCCATTTTCCCTCCTCGGGAATGGGGGCGGGGCCGTGATATGCGCCCTTGGCCACCGGACACATATGCTCGACTTCACGGGAGTAAATCATAAGCCTGTACTACTCCTTTCTGGATGTATTGACACATTTAAAACAATCTTAACACCATTCCCGGAGCAGGTCAAGCGGTGCATGCTCCTTGGGATACAAACCGTGGGACATCCTATATAATTGAGAAAAAACCGTAAAAAATGTAGCGATTCCATGCAAGTTTCATATTTCGGCCGAAGCCGGTTGACCGGCAGCATGTTTAAGTTTGCAACAGGAGCCTGCTGGTTCTGCTCTCAGGCTTCCGGGGATGATTTAAAAGATCAGCACATTGGCGACGCCAAAGTAAATAAAGAGCACAATGGCATCCACCAAAGTGGTGATGAGGGGCCCTGCCATAATGGCCGGGTCCATCTTTAGGGCTTTTGCGGCGATGGGCAGAATCCCGCCGATCAGCTTGGACAAAACAACGGTGCAGATCAAGGTGACAGAAACCGTCAGCATGACAGCCAAATTGGCTTTGCCAATCAGCATCATGCGTAAAAAGTTTGCTGCTGCCAAGATGACACCGGTAATCAAACTGACACGAAACTCCTTGCCCAGCACCTTGGGCCAGTCCTGCAGGGAGATTTCCCCAAGGGCAATGCCGCGGATGATCAGGGTGGAGCTTTGGCTGCCGGAGTTTCCTCCTGTGTCCATGAGCATGGGGATGAAAGCGGTTAAAACAACTACGGAGGAAAGCAGTTCCTCGTAATGACTGATGATTCCCCCGGTAAAGGTGGCGGAAATCATGAGTACCAGCAGCCATGCAATCCGTCGCTTGGCCAGCGTGAAAACTCCTGTGTCCAGATAGGCGTCGTCGGAAGGGGCCATGGCGGCCATCTTTAGGAAGTCCTCGGTGTTTTCCTGCTCGATGACGTCTACGATATCGTCGATGGTGATGATACCCACCAGCCGCTGCTCGGAATCCACCACGGGAATCGCCATTAAGTCGTACTTTTTAAAGAGGTCAGCTACCTCTTCCTGATCGTCGTTGGTGCCGCAGAGCACCACATCCTCGGTCATAATCTCCGAGATGATCTGGTCCTCTTCCGCAAGAACCAGCCGCCGCAGGGATACAATCCCTTCCAGCCGCCGGGTGTCATCCAGCACATAACAGGTGTAGATGGTTTCTTTGTCCACCGCCGTGCGTTTGATGCGCGCCAAGGCCTCCTTGACCGTCATATGTTTGTTCAGATCGGCAAACTCAATGGTCATCAGGGAGCCGGCGGAATTTTCGGGATAGTTGAGGAACTGGTTGATCAGCCCCCGCTCCTCGGGAGGTGCTGCCGCAATCAGCTTCTTGACAAAGTTGGCCGGCATGTCCTCCAAAAAGTCGATCTTGTCGTCGAAATACAGTTCGTTAAAGATGTAGTTGAGCAGGCTGACGTGAATCGCCCCAACAATATCCTTTTGGCTTTGGGGGCTCAGGTAGGAAAACACTTCCGCCGCCTGGTCCTTTTGCAGCAGCCGGAAGAGGATGACACAGTCCTCGGCGCTTAAATCGTCGAACACCTCGGCAATATCCATGGGATAAAGCTGTGCCAGTTGATCCTTGAGTCCTTTAAAGTTTTTGTCCTGAAGCATCTGCTCAATTAGCAACGTAATTTCTTCTACACGCACTTCTTCCAAGTTAAGTCCCCCTTTTCTAGGGGAGTAGCACCGGTGACGAAAACGGCATTTCTCCCCTGCGTTTTCGATCACTACCTTCCGGATTGTCGGCCAATTTTCTCCACCGTCCTTTCGCTGTTGAAGTAATGTTCCTCATCTATTATTGCAGCATTTGATGCAATTATCAAGTCCTTTCGACACAAGAAGAGAATTTTTTACAGCAGGGTAAAGGTGAAACCGTAGGAGTTCACACTTTTATTCCGAAAGGCCTCCGGCAGAAAGGCTCAAGGGGGAAACAGGGTACAAAAACCTCTGCGGCTCAGCGGTAAAAGAAGATTCCGGTCTGCGTGGACACAAGGCTTGAATTCATATTGACACCTGCAGCCCGATAGGGTATAATGGCAACGTTAAGACAAGCAAAATCATAATATGGGCTCGTAGCTCAGCTGGGAGAGCACAGTGGTCGGTTTTATGCCCCACTTCAGTTTCCAGCAGGTTTTGCCCAAGTGACTGCACGAAAAATATAATACGGGCTCATAGCTCAGCTGGGAGAGCGCTGCGTTCGCAACGCAGAGGTCGGGAGTTCGATCCTCCTTGGGTCCACCATAAAAAAGTCAGTAACCACCACGGGTTGCTGGCTTTTTTATTTTGCAGAATATAAAACTGTCCAGCAGGGATTTCAGCTGAGTTTCCTGTATGGCATCCCGATCCTTGGTGAATACCTTAAAACTGGGTACCTTTTTTGGATGCCTTTTTGGCGAAAAGCTCTGTCCAAAAAGAAAGGCCGAGGAGAACAGCCATGAATATCCTTGTCGACTACGAAGGCATCTCTAAGGGGGCCTGGTTTTCCACTATTTTAGCAACAAGAAAAAGCGGTACCTCTATCTCTATTGCTCATCCATTACCATCATCATTAACACCATGGAAAAGCAGGGTATGCTGGCTCTGCGGGTGGGCGGGCTTGTGTTGGGAAAATCGCCTACCTGCTCTATATTGTTTGTTACTGCTCTAATTTTACCGTTAGGAGTTATTGCAAATATGCCCCATTATCCCTTTGGATAATGGGGCATATAGCCTAAAAATATTCATGTAGTGGTTACAATACAATAGCTAACAGTTGTTGCAAAAGAGCAGGTTAAAGCTTATTCTTGATCAGAATCTTCTTCTTTCTTGCGCCGGAGCACCACCGAACCGACAATGGCAAGACCGCCGATCATTGCAAGGATTCTGGAGTTGCCACCGAATTTAGGCAGATTGCCCAAGGGCAGCTTGGGATCAATGATGGTGACCAAACCACCGCCCGGGGGGAGATTACCCAAAGGCAGATCCGGGTCATTAATGGTGATGGTACCGCCGCTAAAGCCACGTTCGTATTCTCTGTCATCATCGCTGTCATCGTCGCGGTCGTTGTCGCGGTCATTATCACGGTCATCATCACCGCCACTGCTAGTGGTACGTGTATAGGTGATTACAACCTGATAGTCGTAATCAGGATCGTACTCAAAATCGCCGGTGTAGGTGACGGTTTTGGGTTTTTGTGCAACAGCGAGCACCTTGCTTAAAGCTTTTTTGTCATCGAGTTTGTCACCACTCGAAGCATCATTGTCGGACTCTCCATCAGCAGAATCATTGTCGGAATCTCCGTCAACAGCATCGTTACCGGAATCTCCGTCAACAGCATCGCTACCGGAATCTCCGTCAGCAGCATCGCTACCGGAATCTCCGTCAGTAGCATCGCTACCGGAATCTCCGTCAACAGCATCGCTGCCGGAATCTCCGTCAGTAGCATCGCTGCCGGAATCTCCGTCAGCGGCATCGTTGCCGGACTCTCCGTCAGCAGCATCGCTGCCGGACGCTCCGTCAGTAGCATCGCTGTCGGACGCTCCGTCAGTAGCATCGCTATCGGACGCTCCGTCAACAGCATCGCTGCCGGACGCTCCGTCAGTAGCATCGCTGCCGGACGCT
>JAHDPQ010000103.1 GCA_018434245.1 Oscillospiraceae bacterium | reverse complement strand
TGCCGTCTATCCTGTCTGTGCTTTGCATTTTGTTCCCTCGTTGTTTGGCGTTATCAATCTGGCTTTACCATCGGCGATCCACTTCTCCCAGACGAGTTTTGCTATCGGGTCCGGGATGTGGTCGAGCACTTCCTGGGTGATTTCTTTCATAGACTGCTCCTGTGCGGGTGGATCATGGTGATCGGTGCTGAGGGAGCGAGGTTCGGTCGGTTGCCCTCCGGGCAGGTTCCCGCACGCAAAAGAGATGGGTGAGAGGGGGTTATAAGAAGGAACCGCGCTCGGTGCAAGTGGTTTAATGAAACCGATCACGAGAAGGTTGGATCCTACCACTGATGCTGGCGATATGTCTTCCTGCGGGTGTGATGGAAATGATTTTTTTGAGTCGCTGTTTTTTCACCGCGATGTATCCTTGTCTCTGCAGTTTATTCAGGTACCGGTTGTTTGCCATCATAAGGTATTTACTCTGAGCACGTCGTTTCTCGAACTCTCTTTCGGGTGACCGGAAATCTTCCTTAAACTCTTCAACTTTCCTCTCTCGTAAGAAATCAAACAGTTCGTCCGTTTCTATACCGTCCCTTTTTTCCATGAGATAGGCGAGAAGATCTGTGCTTACAGGGTCGGGCATGACAATCTGAAAGTTTTCAAACTTCGTAATCTTCTCGCCGGTGCAGATCGAAAGCCCATGTTGCAATCGTTCTTCTTTGGTTTCCGAGTACCTGTCAGCATGCACATAGTATACCCTGACCGGGATCTTTTCCTCATCTTCAAAGTCTCTGCTCACTGCCATTGCAGCAAATGCAGTGGCGATCGACGTAAGACGGCCGCAGGCTGATATGTTGACATGCACATTGTTCCCGTCATCCCGTTCCTGACGGATGATATATGAGATGTGCTGCATGGTCGTGAGCACATCAAACAAGTCCGCGGCGATGACTTGAGTCGCGATGCGTCGCTCTTCGAGTCCTTCGGTGACCCGGCGGGTGAAGTGCTCCTGCTGGTCGATCATCTCTTTTGCATACTTCTTACGGTCAGTTACTGCAAGGACGTATACTTTGTCTGCAGATGTATGGTCGAATGGGCGCACTGCTCTGTCGATCTCGTGACCGATGGGCACGACATGGATGTTTTTCGGCAAGCCATTCATCGTCAACCACCTAATGCTAACATTGCTAAATGTGCTAACGTGAGCATTGATATTATTGTTCCCAGCTATTTCTTATTTGCCCTTCGGGGCGGTGAAAGCATGAGAACAAACCTTCAGGGACTGGATGGAAAAGACGTCGACATGACGGCACGATTCTGTGGCTTCTTCAGCTACCGAAGACACGGGAGGGTATTTCGGTCTGCTCTCCTGCGCTCTGTCAGAAGTGCGTCCGGACAAAGACTCACGGATCATGTTTGGATAAACCAGCCGTGGGCATTGGAAGATGCGGAGGTCGAAGCCGGAGACTGTATCGCATTTACCGGGAGAGTTCAGGAGTATGTCAAAGGATTCGACGGTGAAGATGTTGAGTTGAGGATGGAGAACCCTTATCGGATAGACTACCTGGTCGCAAATCCGTGCCGGGTAAAGATTCTCGCATAATTATGAGGTGACTAAAATGGCTATACGTTCGTTTACCCTGCCGGAGAGTACGCAGGAGAAAGTGCTGGAACTACTCTCAGAAATCTCGCTTCCCCGAGATTACCAATCTTATGATTGGGGAAATGATAGTTGGAAAACCGGGTTCCGGGACATAGTGCGACTTGAATGTACCATGATTGATGCAGCTAAGCGGAACTGTATCACCAAGGAGCACCTGCTGCAGATTGCGCGGTGGGGAGGGCATCCTTCACAGGATAAGATCACCTGCCGAGATCGTATCGAGTTACCTCTCTACGTTGATGGTACATATGCCGACTGGGTTGAGAGCAACCCGATGAAGGGAATTAAAGTTCTCGCTCCCCAGATGATCTATTTCGGAAAGGTATATCAGAGTAAGCTGCTTCGTTTTGCGATGCCGTGGGAGTACGGAGCGATAGACAAGCGACTCTGCCGGGTCTTCGGCCGGGGCGACCCCGCATCGCAGCATACCGAATTGCTGTCGCTCAAAGTGGAGTATAATGGCAGCCGGTGGGACCTGAAGTATCAGCAGGCCGAATGGCCGGCCGAATATGGGACATGGATTCAGATACTCCGGATGATCGTCAACGAGCTCAATCAGCCGGGTACGCCATGCCCACATCCTGAATTGATGTATGCAAGGGGCCTGAGAAAGAAAGGGGTATGGGAGTGCGCTGATGTTGAGATGGCCTTGTTCTCCTTTGCTAGCAAAGTCATTGGAGCATCACGATAATCCCAAATCTTTCTTAATCTGCAGAAGCAGCTTAAGGTAATCTTCGCTCTGTTTTGCCTCCTCCGTCGACTCATCCACTTTCCTCGCCGCCTCCTCGACAAGCGCCATCGAGCACGTCGCACAATAGAGAGCATCGTGAGCGTTCAGGGCTTTGCACCGCGGACACTGCTGGGGCTCAAGTGCAGTCTCCGCTTTATCTGGGGTGTTGTCGATGAATCCGGCGTTTTCCAGCAGTTTCCGCTCGACATCCGCACCGGATAGGTGGATATACACCTCTGGCATTGCGCTGTTCTTCTCCCATCCCGCAACGAGCCTGAGCTCCATCTCCGAGAGTCCCTGTTTCTGGCTATTGCTCCTAGCCAAGTCTGTGAGCCGTGCATGACGGATAGCGTGTGGGTGGATCGGTTTCTTCATCCCTAGTTTCCGGGCGATATCTTTCAATTTGTTCCCAACCGTCTGGGCGCTCAGCCGCCGAAGTTCATACCCATACTTCCGCGAGGTCACAAAGAGTGGGGCATTTGCATCTGCACGGAGCGGATGCATGTTGACCCAGGTCTGGATGTCCGGCACAGAGCTGATCAGCCGGAGCCGCCGCATTCCTGTCTTACCGTTCACGATCACCACTGCACCGTAGCGGTCGAACTGGACGTGACCTATGTTGAGACTGAGAAGTTCACCTATTCGGGCACCCGAATCCCACATGAGCATGATCAGCGCCCGGTCGCGTGGCCTGTCACAGATATCGACGAGTCGGACGATGTCTTCACGGGTTATCAGCTGGTCGACAGGGAGATGCCGACGGGGCTTCTTGATCTTGATGTTCTGGAAGAGATCTTTCTCGCTCTTCGGGAGGAGCCAGCGCAGGAAGAGTTTGACTTCGAGTATGTCGCCCTGGACCGTGAAGGGGCTGCACCGACTCCGCCGCTCGATGATATAGTCTTCCAACTGTTCCCGGGTGACTTCCTTTGCATCGATGAAGTCGAGATACTGAAGGAACGGATAGATGCGCCAGAGTTTCGTTCTGATCGTTTTCTCTTTGAGTTGCTTGAGGCGAAGTGCCCGGATGAAGCCCTCAAGGTGCTTGCGGTTGGTAGCATCAAGTAATTTCATCTTGTTGAGTTCATTCATTGTTCTATCACTCCCCCTGGCGCCGGTATTAGGGTATACAGCGCCAAGTGAATGTGATATACTTAAGATCCACTCCCGCAGGGGTCCGTGGGTTCGAATCCCATCCCTCGCATTCTGGTTTTGTGGGATATCGAAAATATCTTATATCTTAAAGCAGTACGCGTATATGTTATACGCGCTACTGTCCTGATTTGGGAC
>JAHDPQ010000070.1 GCA_018434245.1 Oscillospiraceae bacterium | reverse complement strand
GAGCTGGAGGAAATCACTCTTATTGAATAAAAGCGATTAGCTTTGATAAATCATTTGTGTCCGACCTATCCGATGGAAAAGTACCAAAGGCCAGCATGCTGGCCTTTGGCTTTCTTTATCCTTCGGGGACGATAGCCTCCATGCATAAAATAGGATCGCTACATTTTTTTTGCTTTCATTATACGATATGGCCTTCACTGGACAGGATTTTATTGCATTCTCCAGCCTATCCAGATCTAAATCTAAGCCTTCGTATGATTTTGCGGCTTTGGCAAAGGAAAACCCAAGGAAAACAAATGTACCGACCCAAATCTCCAGCGTAAAAACATCCATATGTATCCTCCCCATCTTAGCAATACAAATATTATATCGCCCTGTTTCATTCAAATATAGACACTATTGGTTTCTTTTTTCTATGATATTTGTCATGGAAATAGATTGCTTTGATGGAGTTAATCAAAACCATACCGCTGTTTTCAATTCTGCGATGAGATGCTATCGCAGAACTCACAAAAGCTGGACCAAAAGATTACCAGAGTGGCACAAAAGTCCTTGCGGGGAAACCTTAATTTCATCTTATAATCACGACGGCTCAGCCCTATAACATATACAATAAGGTTTTGATGAATCGCTGAACGGAAAAACCGAAATAAACAGGCATATATGGACGACACGATCATTGAATCTTATAAAAATAAGCAATCCCCCGAGCATAGGCTTTGCGGCCTAACTCGAGGGATCGCTTTATCGCTTTTATTTTACTTTTACCTGGGACTTCTTAACCTCGTATCCAAGTGCGGTGATGGCTTTCTCAATATCTACGATAGATAGCTTATCATCATCAAAGTCAAGCTTTGCCTTGCTTGAATTAAACAGCACGTTTACGCTCTCTTTTTCCACACCGTCTAACAATCTTACCGCGTTTTCAATCTTTTGAACACAGGATGGACAGACCAAGTCCTCTAACTGAATAGTGGCTTTTTGCATGATACCTCTCCCTTTCTAATTGCGTTTATTCGGATACCTTCACTCTTACCTTAATTTGTACCGAAGGAGCCTCATACCGTTTAGGATGACCACCAGAATACTGGCTTCGTGTACCAGCATACCAATGGACATATTCATCCACTCACTGAAGAATACGCTGGCAAGCAGGAACAGTACAACACCTACGGCAATCAAAATATTTTGCTTCATATTTCTGGCCGTGGCTTTTGTCAGTCCAAGGGCATGGGGCAAACGGCTGAAGTCTGAATTCATCAAAACAACATCGGAGGTCTCAATGGCTACGTCTGTTCCGCTTCCCATGGCAATGCCGATATGCGCTAAAGCCAGGGAGGGACTATCATTGACGCCGTCTCCAACGAAGGCGACGATTTGGCCTTCTTCCTCTATCAGTCTTTTGATATAAGCCGATTTATCCTCCGGCAGCATACTTCCATGGGCTTCGGTTAATCCCAGCTCTCGGCTCACTGCGTCAACGGTACCCTGGTTATCACCAGAGAGCATCACAAGGTTCTTGACGCCCAATTTCTTCAGCCTGCGCAGGTCTTTCTTCACGCCGGGGCGGATCTGGTCCCGTACGCCCATCAAAACCTTCAGTTCCCCGTCCACAGAGGTCAGTACAAGGGAGTTGCCGCTTTTTTCGAAGCGGGCGATGTCGGCTTTCGCCTGTTCACCGAGCGTGACGTTTTCTCTCTCCATTAAGGCAACATTGCCAACGGCGATTCGGTGTCCGCCCACAGTGGCTGCAATTCCGCCACCCTTTACAACCTCTGTGTTTTCAACCAGTGAGAATTTGGTTTCACCAATTTCCTCCAACACTGCTCTTGCCAGCGGGTGATCGGATTCCCGTTCAATGCTTGCAAGATATCCCAACGCCTCCTGGGTATTTTCCCCGTAATATTCTTTTTCCGCAACCGATGGGTTTCCCGCCGTCAGGGTACCTGTTTTATCGAACACCATGGTATCCAGCCGGCTGAAGTCACCAATTACCTCACTGCCTTTGAGCAGGATGCCGTGGCGGGCTCCATTTCCGATACCGGCCACGTTGGATACAGGAACGCCGATGACCAAAGCGCCTGGGCAGCCCAGGACAAGGATGGTGATGGCCAGCTCAAGGTTGCGGGAGAAGACCCAGACGAGTATGCCCAGTACAAGAACCGCTGGTGTATAGTATTTCGAGAAGCGGTCAATAAAACGCTCTGCCTCTGATTTGGAGTCTTGGGCTTCCTCCACTAGTTCAATGATTTTACCAAAGGTGGTGTCTTCACCTACACGGTCGGCAGCAATTTGAATGGTGCCATTGTCCAGAATCGTGCCCGCGAATACAGTCGAACCCTTTTCCTTTGAAACGGGAAGGGATTCCCCTGTAATACTTGCTTCGTTGATGCTGCCTTCACCGGATAAAACGGTTCCGTCAACCGGTATTTTTGCTCCTGTTTTCACCAGTAAAATGTCGCCTACATCCACTTCGTCTACATCAACCTCTTCAAACTCACCGCTTGCCATTTGCTTTAAAGCACTTTCCGGTGCCATTTCTGTCAGTTCTTTAATGGCTGAGCGAGTTTTATTCAATGTGCGCTGCTCTAAAAAAGCACCGAACAAGAACAAGAATGTAACAATGGCGGATTCTTCAAAGTTTTGGATGAAAAACGCACCGACAACCGCGATAGTGACCAATACATCAATGCTGACGATCTTGACCTTTAATGCCTGATACGCCTGAATTGCAATGGGCATGGCACCTAAAATGGACGCGAGCACCAAAGCCGCAACAGCCACAGCTTCATTTTTAAAACCCAGCTCGCCGGTAAATCCAATGACAATTAAAATGGCACTCACCAATGTGATATGATTTTTCTTGCTCAGTATAAACCTCTGCATCTCATCACCTTCTTGCTTACCAATTCATTTCTATTTAAGCCTGATATGCCTGATCCAGCTTCGCCAGCATGTTGTAAACCGCTTCGTAGCTTTCGCATACATCACCCGGAACGGTGTAGTTATTTGTAACTTCCCGGAGCTTGGAAAATTCTTCGTTTAACTCAGGTACTTCCGAGCCAGCTTCCTTTATTTTCTTAGCCAGTGCGTCAAACAGCGTATGTACATCTTGGAACTCGGGATGATTTTCCCCATGGACCCTTGCCACAATGGGCACATATTGCCCAAGTGTCTGCAAATGCTTTGCCTTGGCCTCATTAAAGTTTTGTTTATTTGCCATTTTATCTCCCGCCCTCTCATTATTATTTTGTTTTCTGAGTTTAGTGTATGACAATTTGGCGGAAAATAATTTGACCTAAATCAAAATCGGAAAAATATAGCCGGCCCGTGCAGAAATGTAGGGCCTTTGATAGTACAGCGCAGCCTTACCTAATGTGCCACAGGTTCCGGTTGACTTATAGTTAAAAACCCGCTTAATGTTTTGCATTTACTATCTGCATCATTTACAATTCCAACTTCTATAGTTTGCTTATAGCTGCGCTTAAAAACATCACTATATTCAAAAATCATAAGGTATTTTCCTAAATCTAAAAAATTATTTTCAATTTTGAACCAGCAAATTTCTAAATCATTGATTTCCAGCTCTTAATATATAGTTCAGTAGAAATATTATTTTTTTATAGCCATCTCTATTGATGAGCCAACAGAAAAGGGATTATCTGAATAAGCAAAAACATGTCTTCGTTGTTAAAATTCACCTCATTGTCAGTAGGGGCTAATATACAATGTTCATAAGAAACTATTAGATAACCATGTAGATCTGATTTTCAATATAATTTTTGCGTCATTGAATCTCTGGCATCATGTCTATAGAGTCACAAGGAACAGGTTGCCTGCAAACATTCCCGGAGTGTTTTTGGGCTGAAATCTGCCTTCAAATCACCGTTCGGCAATCAATGCTCCAAGGGATATTGAAGCGCTATCACTGCCTACAAAGACATACAAAAACCCTCACACCTAAAACAAGTGTGAGGGTTTGTTGGTGCCGCTGAAGCTTCGTGAGGGAGATCCTCATACAACGCTATGTCATACGATTAAATATTTTTTTGCATGTCTAGTGTTTCTATAATAAAAACCGAATCCAGTGAGTGGCGGGTTTATTATACTGCTAATTTTAATATTCCTTGTGTATCTAAGTTGTGAAGCTCTTCTCTAATCGTCTTTATGTCAAAATGAGGCTTAATCTCATGAACATTTAAAGGAATTTCATCCATAGGCCAATCATTAGCTCTATATGTGCTATATAAATATATAATCGTGGTCAAAAGTTCTAATTCCTTTGCGTTTCTATCTCCAAACGCTTCAATAGTGCTATCTACCGCTTCTTTATATTGCGCAATAAATTGACTCTCCTGCTCTAGTATGCTATCTAGCTTTTCTGTTGGTTCTATGCTATATCCTTTAAGTCCGTTCGGATATACAATTCGATCAATAGAGATAATTGATTGTTGCTTGGCAAAATCAATATCTTCCATAACCTCAGAAGAATATGGACCGTACGTATAAATTTCAAAATTATAACCTAATGGCACTTTGTATATCTTTTGGAGCAAGAAAATGTATTTCATCATAGCTGTTTTCCCAAGGCCTGGCTGTTGATGTACAATTCTTGAAATAATGCCTAACCGTTTTTTTAAATCCACGTTACCTTCCCCTTCCTTCTCTTGCTCGCTCAACATACAATCTTAACAAGCGCGGTTTTTCGTTCATTGCTTTTACAATGCTAGATTTTTCACTTAGTGGCTGTATATTATTATGTTCTTCAATAGCTATATCTTTATCAAGCCTATACCAAGATGTTGAAGCTTTATCGTCTAAATAACACTCAATTCCTTGATTTTCATAATCTTGAGCACGTGCTTTTATTTGTGCTTCTTCATCTTCACTAGGGTTGTCTGATGTTTTTTCAAGGCATTTAAAGTGTTTTCTGTTTATAATTATTGCCCCGTGCATGTCCCCTAGGCCCTCTTGTAAGGCAGCATTAATTGCCCAATCATCGAATTTAAGATAATCACTAATTTGTGTAGGTGAAGGATAAACTCCACACAAGCCTTTATTTTCGAGTACACTTTTCGTTGCACGATAAATATGATAATCATATATTCTTCTGACTCGATGAAAGTAGACCTGAGAAAACATTTGATATCTGGCGATAACTAGGCTTTCTGCCAAATGCCACCCTTTTTCTTCAATAGCTAATCTGAGTGCCTCTGTTTCTTCCATCTTTCCAACAGTCATACAACTGACTAGTCGGTCTCGATCATACAATCCATAACTAACACCTAAGTGCTTGGAATCTCTTAACAAATAGTCCGCCCTGTCCGCATCTAATTGACCAGAGATTAAATCTTTCCAAATTATTAATGAAGCCTTAGGGGGACGAACTGTCTTATCACCAAGAAGGGCTGTTACATCCTCTACCTTAATAATTGGATGTTGCTCAATTATATTTTTAAAAACAGTCTTAATAATCTCTATGCTATAATCTTCATGTTCATATCTTTTTTCTTGCCCTTCCACATATCCAATATGGCCTTTAGGTAATAATGGCATCAAATCTTCACCGGAATGTGAGAACGGAGCATGTCCAACATCATGCAATAACGCTGCCAAACGTATTATTTTACGGTACACCTGTATGCTTGAAGTATCAAGAGATAGCTCATCGCTTAAGAGGTTTTGCTTTTTTGTAATAATACTATCAAACATGTCAGAAGCCATTTGCATTACACCAATAGAATGTTCAAAGCGAGTATGATTAGCTCCTGGGTATACCATATCTGTTAGAGACAATTGTTTAATACGTCTTAAGCGTTGAAATGCAGGATGATCTATTATAGCACATTCTTGTTCGTCCAGGGTGACAAATCCGTAAACTATATCTCTAATTTTTTTATATTTAGGCAATTCTTCACCCCATTATAATATAATATTTTTTATTATATTAGCAATTACAGATAGTCAAGATACATTTTAGCTATCATTCTATATGTAAAATATACCACTTATTTTCAATGATTTCAACACCAGCTGTAGGATCAGGCATTGTTCCCCGTATCCATCCAAAAAGTAAATATATATTCTATCCTTGAATCTATTTCAAGGAGGATGTACCATGAAAAAATCAATTCTATCTCAGCTCTACCACGGCGACCTGAACCCGTCCGAAACCATTGTACTGCTACACCCAAGGTTTCAGCGGGAAGAGCAGAAAGCAGCCCAACAGCTGGAGAGGCTGCAGGACGCTTTGAGCGTACAGCAAAACAATCTGCTGGAAGCGTATCTGGAAAGGCAGTCGGAAGCCACCTGCTTGGAGCTTGAACTTACTTTTACAGAAGCTTTCCGGCTAGGGGTCCAAATGATGCAGGAAATACAAAACAGAGATGTTCCTTTTCGGGGGAGCATCTCTGTTTCTATTTCCGGGGGTGACAGCAGTGATTGAAGTCAAAACATGGGAAGATGTGCAGAAGCTGACGGTTCACGCCAGCAGGGCAGTTCAAACCGCTGTTGTTCTGCGGTTCCGGCAGCTGTGGCAGTTCTTCGGACGTGAAACCGGCTGTGAGTTAGCTCAATTTTCCTTGGAGGCCTACGGCCCTTTGTTTGTGGTGGAGTCCTTTGAAGAGATTGACGGATTAATCTTTGAATCAATGGAGAAGCAGCAGCATTACGGGGAGACTGTGTATCTGGCGGTTCGAGCTCGGAATAACAGCGAATGCGTGGACTACATCATCAATGCTCAGCTGTTAGACGACCAGCAGCTACAACAATTGGAACGGGAGCTTTAGGCCCACAAGGCCCCAAGGTATTCGGTGACAGAGGGGTGGCCCCGCGCGTTTCTGAAAAAGTTTTTAAAAAGCACGCCCCCTACGCCCCCAACTGCCACCTCTTCACCCAAATGTGCAGGTTTCAAATGGTCTTTGCGGAATTCTAGTTGCAAAAAGTTTCCCAAAAGCACGCCCCCCTGCGCCCTCAAGTTCAAAAATATACAGCTTTAAGGAGGAGATTTAATGATTAACGAGAAAAACAATACACGTACCGAAGCACTCTACAACGATGAAAAGACTCACCGGTTCATTTTGCGGAAAGCGTGGGACAATGCAAAGCCTGGAGCAAGCGTCATCATGATTGCACCATCCCGCAAGGCTAATGAAGTAATGATGGACATGACCAGCCTATACGTGGTCAACAACTGTTTTCAGCTTGGCTTCGGCTCAGTTGAAATCCTTAATCTATATTCGGGTCTGGATGGCAACAAACTGGCTACCACGCCCGACAATGACGAATGGATTCAAAAAAGCTGTCACAAGGCCAACACCGTCATTTTAGCATGGGGAAAAGGGCAAACCTCCAAGGAAGTGACAATCCGCATTCAGGAGGTCGTTTCCCTGCTGGAGCCCTATCGGGACAAGCTACAGGAAATTGCTGACAAGCATGGAAGGCAGGGCTTTCATCCTCTCCATGCCTCTGTCCGACTGCATTGGGAGTTGAAGCCCTTTGTTTATCCCATAGACAAAATGAAACAGGAGCCATAGAAGTTAAACCTTTCTATGCTCCTGTTTCTGTGTTCCGCAGTGCTTTTTTCACCCTAAGATATTGCAACAGTTCCTGCTTGTCGGATTCCGACCAATCCTGTGCATCGCTCAGATGCTCCAAAAGCTCCTGTCCCCATGGGGATTGCATCAGTGTGTGGGCGGTCTCCTGCACTGATTTCGGCAGCGGGCTTTGACAAACATCTTCACCCATCAAGAAACCTACCGTGGTGTCCAGGGCCGCCGCCATCGCACTCAATCGGGGCAAAGATGGAGTGGTACGCCCCTTTTCCATATCACAGAGGAAGGAAGCCGAAAGACCGGTTTTCTGTCCCAACGCTTTCAGGGTCATCTTTTGTTGTTTGCGTAGTATCCGGATTCTTAGTCCAACCGACATGTCTTTCCCTCCTTCGTTTACACTGATTCCAGTATAGCAGAGCTTTTGCGCTGTGTAAACTGTCCATCAAATACGTTAATAGCGTATTGAATTCGTAAAAATGTAGAAAACCACCGATTCACAGTGTAAGGTATTGCCGATAATTCTATATATACGTATAATTGATTTGAACTGTATTTCTATTTTTCATTCAATCGCCAAACATAGGGGGGCGGAACATGCATGTAGGAGAAAAAATACGCCTTGCCCGTAAATCACAATACCTTTCCCAAAAGAAGCTGGCACAGCTAGCAAACGTTTCGCCCTCCTATCTGTGTGATATTGAGCGTGGGCGCAGCGATGGCTCTATCCGTGTTCTACACAATATTGCACAGGCGTTACATATGGAGTTGGCCGAACTTTTAAAAACCTTGAATTAAAATAGAAAGAAGTGATAGCAATGGCTAAAAAGCGAGTAACATGCCCCGTGTGTCGTGGTGCTCGGCAGGTATCCTGCGAAGACTATGTTATGACCTACGGTACCTACGATCACCGAGATGTATGCTTTGCAGGGCCCTGTCCGGCTTGCCAGGGCCGCGGAAAGGTTCCCTGTCCTGAGTGTCGTGGAACCGGCTACGTTTATGACGAGGAGATGTAATGTGGGAATCTTAGAATTGTTTGAAAAGCTTTACAATAAGCTTATGGACGCCTACGGCCAGTTTAATGAAGAGTATGCAAAAGCGTCCAAGCAACTACGAAATTCCAGCGACTCAACCTTGGTACGAGTTGGGAAAAGCGATCCATCTAATGCTAGACGTCAGGCGGCCATACAAATTCTAAAAAGCCGCGGGTACCGTCCGAAGCAAGAAGATTTTATGTAACATCATTTTAATCCATTAAAAGGGCACCTATGGTTTCGTCGCCATAGGTGCCTATCTATTAGGAGGGTTATCAATGGAATTTGTACTGTTCTTTGTAGGCTTTGTGTTGTCTCTCACCATTGTGTGGTGCTATCGTCAAAATCAAATTGAGCAAAGGAGGCGGAGTCATTGAGTGGGATCAGCCTGTTAACAGCTACCCAAGCGATTGAAGTGTTCAGTAAGGGGGTAAGGCTAACACTTCAAATTATTGTGGCCTGTACGAAAATCAAAGCGTAATAATGGCTCTTGATGGGCGAAACCGGCGTTGTTTGCACCGGTTTCTTTTTTTGCTTAAACAATTTTTCCCAGTTTCAAAGCAATGTTGCAGCAATCCGTAGCTTTTATTTTTTAATTCATCAAATAAAAAATGCGAATAGAGAACAATCTACTATCACTCTTGCAAAAATAACCAAGGGTGATAGTTGCCCAATACAAACTGCATCCTGCATGTATTAAATCTGAAAGGGGTTATCACATGATACCACTAAATCCAGCGCAGGTTCTTACTCGTAACGGTATTGGCTTTGACTGGCAGCGCTACGCAGCCGAAATCCTGACCGGAAAGCGGGCCGAAGCGGAACAGTTGCTGGCAGAGCTATCGCAACAACTATCCTGCCCCAAAGCCATTGTAGAGGAATCGACCCAACTAATCTGGCAGCTATACCGGCATCAGCTGTACCCGGCAAGCCTTGGCCTGGAATGGCTCAAGAAAAACCGAGATCAGCACCCTGTGTACGAACTACTTTACCGGTACAAGCGGCTGCGGCAATTTTTGACCCAATACGGGGACAGGCTGCAGCGGCAAGTTCAGGCCGATGGTCGCATCCACGCGCAGTGGCAGATGGACGGTGCAAAGACCGGACGAATGGTTTCCAGCAATCCTAATTTGCAGGCATTCCCTAGGAAATTGCACCAGTATTTTGTACCCGCCGAGGGTAACTGCCTCATCCATGGGGACTACTCCCAAATCGAGCTTCGGGTTTTGGCGCAGCTTTCGGATGATTCGAACCTGCTGCAAGCATTCCGCAACAATCAGGACATTCATTTTCAAACGGCGGCTGCTCTGTTACAAAAGAATCCGGCTGCTATTACGGAAGAAGAACGTGCTCTTGGTAAGCGGGTCAACTTTGGAATCTGCTACGGTATTTCAGCGTACGGGCTCTGCAAGGCCGCCGCTAAGCATGGAATTGTATTGACGCAGCAGGAAGCAGACGCCATGAAAAAAGGGTTCTATGATACTTACCCGCAGGTGCGCCGCTATCATGACCACTTGTTAACATCATCTGTCATTACAAGCCTTGGCGGCAGGCAGTGGATTGATTATCCCAAGGGGATTGCCCGCGTCAATCTTCCGGTTCAGGGAAGCGCTGCCGAGGGGATGAAGCTGGTTCTGGAAATGCTCGTGGAGCAACTGCCTGAGGATTGCCTTTTGGTCAACGCCATTCATGATGAAATTGTGCTGGAATGTCCCCAGACAAAGGCGGGACAAGCCGAACAGTTACTACACTCCTGCATGGTTACCGGCATGCAGAAGCTTATTACAAAGATCCCGGTAAAAGTAACTATTATAAAAAAACAAAGGAGACTTTAGAATGAGCAACTTATTTTCTTTTTCACTGTTACGCACCTCTAAAATTGACGAGGGAGTGTATTCCTATCGGCTGGCCAATGTTGAGGCGCAGCATGATACTTTAACCAATTACGGTATGCGAGATCGGCTGGTGTTCACCTTTGAGCTTGCAATGGACGATCGGCAGGAGCAGCTGGTGCAACGCTTCACTGTTTCGCAAAGCCCGGCTAGCCGTTACATGCGGTTCATGCAAATGTTGTGCAATGCGTACCGCACGACAAAGCTGGACTTGCGGGAACTGATTGGCAGCACAGGTATGCTGACCATTGCCCATAGCCAGGACGAAAAAGGCAATGTCTTTGAAAACGTTGTGTCCATGCAGCCCAGTACCAAAGAAACGGAAGAAGCGGAGGATATGGAACATGGGATTTAAGGAACACCATTACAATTTCGACCCGGCTCAATACATCAATCCTGAATATTTGCTTCCGGACACCGCTGACCCACAGGTAAAGCGCCGGAATCTAGGGGCAATTGGATTTGTAGAGGATGAGGATAGAAGGCAGGGCCGAACCTTTTACCGCTTTCAGGCCAATACCTTTGCTGATTATCTGGCAAAGTGCTTGACCGGTGTACAAGATAGCTGCGGAAATCTTTACCTCTACAACCGCCAAGGCTATTACCAGGCGGGCGATGATGAGTTAATGGGCAAGCTGGTGAAGTACCTGATGTGCCAATATGACTCGCTGTGGTCCAGGAACAATGAGACAGCGGCGTTAGACTCGTATCGCCGAAGCATCACCCGGATTGTAAAGAACTTCAACCAGACGGAGCATATCAACCTGCTCGATGGTGTGTTGGATCTGGAAACGTTACAGATTTTGCCTCATTCGCCCAAGTTCTATTCCACCATCCAAATTCCATTGAAATATAACCAGGATGCCACCTGCCCACGGTTTGATCAATTTCTGTTGGAAATCACCCGTGACGATAAAGAGCTGGTGGGACTGCTACAGGAAATGACAGGATACTTCCTCTGTCACCACACCAAAGCAGAAAAAGCATTCTTGTTCTATGGGAACGGCTGTAATGGCAAAAGTGTCATGGCTAAGCTGATTACCTATTTGGTTGGGCAAGACAACGTCTCCGGGGTACCCCTCAGCAAGTTTGGTGAAACCTTCGCGTTGGCAAGTTTGGTCAATAAGAACCTCAACATTGCCGCTGAAAACGAGCTGGCTACAAAATTCAATAGCGAGAATTTCAAAGCGATTGTAAGTGGGGACAGCATGAACATCCAGCGCAAATACAAGGAGGATTTGCACTGTGCCCTTTCGTGCAAGCTGCTGTTTCTCGTCAATACCCTGCCGGACACAGCGGATGTGACTCACGGGTTCTTTCGAAAGCTGTTGATTATCCCTTTTAACAAAACCTTTACCCCGGCGGAAAGAGACGAAAATCTGCTGGAAAAGCTGGAGCTGGAGCTGCCAGGAATTTTGAACTGGGCCATTCAGGGGCTCAAGCGGCTTCAGGAAAACCGCTACCACTTCTCCCCTGTCAACGCCGGAATGAAAAAGGCCTAAAACGCCGGGCAGAAATGACCCAAACGCCGAAGAGAAGAGCGCCAGTCATCCTACCGCCGGAATGTCCGCCGGTGGCGTGACCTGAACGCCGGATTTCAGACGGTCTTTCAG
>JAHDPQ010000005.1 GCA_018434245.1 Oscillospiraceae bacterium | reverse complement strand
CATCTGCTAAGACTTGTGAGAGCGGTTCATACCGTGCTATTTTAGCATGGATTTGAATACTGCGCAAGAGCTTACAGATGTTATCCAACCGGCAAAGTCTGGTAACATCATTGTAGGCTCTTGTTTTTTGGTTTTGAGCGCATTCCAGCGCTTGAAATAAATCCAGCGTCCAGTAGTACCTTTACAACACAATCTGGATCGCTGTGTGGGACAGGCCCTGCGGCCTGCTCCACGTCCCGCACCTTGTAACAGCAAGAGTGCAACTGCACCTTGACAACTTAATCCCGACATCATCAGCACGTTTTTTTACAGAACCGTGGTGAGCGGAAAGCGACATAAGCAAAAGCGCCAAGACTGCCTGTCCTTACGGATCAATGCTACGTATTCATTATGAATGACGCAAAGGCACGAGCGACAACTTTTGGCTAAAATCAGACTGTAGTAGACTGAATCGCTATGACCCTGTAAAAGATAATGATACTTCTCGCTTCGTGAATGCCACAAGTAAGAGCTATCCGAATTATACAACCATAGGATAGAGCATCTGCGGCACCCGTTCAACGAACGATGTCTGCGGAGCTATGCGCTTGCAAACTACAAGCGGCTGTTGATGTCAAGGTAAGGTTTATATACAAGGGTAGGGCGTATTCGCCTTACGTCCTGCCCTTTATATACTTGTTATACTACAAGAGAGCCTATGAATCATAGGCTTTCCTGTAGCTTAACAAATTGGTTGCCCGACTAGGATTCGAACCCAGACAAACAGAGTCAGAGTCTGTCGTGCTACCGTTACACAATCGGGCAATCTCACAGACAGCTTTTATATTATAGCCATTGTACAGGAATTTGTCAATAGTTTTTCGACAAGAAACGGGGAAGAGCAGGCACAAAAAGGAACTCCGGCAGTTTGCAGTATATTTACCTTTCCTCAACCTCCAATTTTGACGAAACCATAAAAAACGAGGAAAGCCCTTTCTTTTATCGATTTATTGTGGTAATATATTAAAACGCAGTATGCCCAATTTATTTTGCTTCAATTAGGAGGATATGCACAATGGTTAAAAAAATGCTCTCTCTTGTTTTAATTCTTGCAATGGTTACCTTGACTGCCTGCGGCGGTTCCGGCAGTGCCAGTCCATCGGAACCTGCATCGGAGGCTCCGCAATCCGACAGCCAGCCCACCGACGAGAGCGATCTTACATATGTGAAGAATAAGGGCACCATGATCATCGGATACACTGTCTACGAACCCATGAACTATACTGACAGCAACGGCGTCTTTACCGGATTCGACACCGAACTGGCCGAGGCTGTCTGTCAGGAACTGGGCCTGACTCCGGAGTTCGTTGAGATCAATTGGGATACCAAGGAGATCGAGTTGTCGGCCAAGAGCATCGACTGCATCTGGAACGGGCTGACCATCAATGATGAGCGCAAAGCAACCATGGAGATCACCGAGCCTTATGTCAAAAACGCACAGGTTGTAGTGATGAAGACCGATGCCGAGTACACCGATGCCTCTTCTCTCATTGGTAAGACGGTGTGTGCCGAGGCTGGAAGCGCCGGCGAAAAGACGGTTCAGGAAAACGAGAGTCTGGCTCAAGCCGATTATGTTTCCAAAGAGGTGCAGACCGCCTGCCTGATGGAGGTAGCTGCCGGAACTGCCGATGCTGCCGTTCTGGACCTGACTCTGGCCAAGGCCATGATTGGGGAAGGTACCGACTACAACAATCTAGCTATCCGGGATCGTCTGGCGGTAGAAGACTACGGCGTGGCCTTCCGCAAGGGCTCCGACCTTTGCGATGCGGTGAACGAAGCCTTTGCGGCTCTCAAAGCCGATGGTACCATGGGAGCATTGGCCGACCAGTACGGTTTGGATCTGGCATAAATTAAAACACACCTGGGACAGGCTGGTCCCTGTCCCGGGGGAAGTCTTTTGAGGTCCTGTTATGACTAACCTTAGCGTTATTATGGCCCGGCTGCTGGAGGCGTTCCAGCTCAACTGCCAGCTCTTTCTCCTCACCCTACTCTTTGCCCTGCCGTTGGGCCTTGTCGTGGCTTTTGGCTCCATGAGCCGCTTTCGGCCCCTTTCGATCCTCACCAAAACCGTGGTTTGGATCATACGGGGTACCCCTTTGATGCTGCAAATCCTCATCATCTACTTTGCGCCGGGGCTGTTGGGGTTGGGCTCTCCCTGGAAAGCCGGTACCGGAGGGCGGCTTTTTGCCGCCACTGTGGCCTTTGTGATAAACTATGCCTGCTATTTTTCCGAAATCTATCGGGGGGGGATTCAGGGAGTTTCCCGGGGGCAAACCGAGGCAGGGCAGGTATTGGGGATGACCAAATCCCAGATTTTCTTTAAGGTCACTCTACTGCAGGTGGTCAAGCGCATTCTGCCTGCTATGGCCAACGAGGTCATCACACTGGTGAAGGACACATCTCTGGCCCGGATCATCTCCAACAAAGAGATCATTATGATGGCGCAGGAGTACACCGCCAAAGGCCTGATCTGGCCGCTGTTTTCCACCGGACTGTTTTTCCTCGCGTTTGTGGGTGGGCTTACCCTGCTGTTCAACTGGCTGGAAAAAAAGCTGGATTATTTTCGGGCATAGAACGATACTCTGTATAGAGCTTTAGGCTCGGCTGAGCTGTTATCATTTCACCGGCGAGGTGTCACATGGCTATTTTGGAAGTGGAAAATCTTTATAAAAGCTTTGGGCAAACTCAGGTGCTCAAGGGAATCAACTTTTCTCTGGAGCAGGGTCAGGCCCTTGCCATCATCGGAGCCTCCGGCTCGGGGAAGACAACGCTGCTCCGCTGCCTAAACTTTTTGGAGCGTCCCGATCAAGGCGTGATTCGGATCAACGGCAAAGTGCTGTTTGATGCCGGAGATCCTGCTACCCAGCGAGAGGTGGAAATCCGCAAAAAGCGGCTAAATTTTGGGCTGGTGTTTCAGTCCTTTCACCTCTTTCCCCAGTATACGGTGCTGAAGAATGTGACTCTGGCCGGTGAACTGCTGGCAAAGGAGCAGTCGGGCCGCAAGGCCGCTCAGCGGGAAATTGAGGAGCAGGCCCGGGGCTTGCTGGAGCAGATGGGCCTGTCGGAAAAGGTGGACGCCTATCCCCATCAGCTTTCGGGGGGACAACAGCAGCGGGTGGCCATTGCCCGAGCCCTTGCCCTGCGCCCCAACATTTTATGCTTTGACGAGCCCACCTCCGCTCTGGACCCAGAGCTGACGGGAGAGGTGCTGCGGGTGATTCGCAGTCTGGCAGAAAAAAAGACCACCATGGTCATTGTTACCCACGAGATGGCCTTTGCCCGGGACGTAGCCGACCACATCATCTTTATGGACGACGGCGTCGTCGTGGAAGAAGGCTGCCCCCAGGATTTGATCTCCAACCCCAAAGAGGAACGCACCCGCCAGTTTTTATCCCGTTTTTCCAACGAGTCCACTTGGAAACAAAACTAACAGGACCTGATCCGCTGGGCAGCGGATCCTGCAAACCCAAAGGCCTCCTTCCATGCTGGGAAGGGGGCCTTTTTCTGCGATGAAGCACTTTTTTCCTCTCAATCCGATAGATACAAGAGCAATATACATTTTTCTCCAAAATTTAGCCAAACTATAAATTAAGAAGCGTTTTCATATTGACCGGCAGGAGATATTGTGTTAAACTGAAAACTACTATCAATTTGGGCTGGAGGTCATGAAAGTGAAGCGTCCGGTTAGATACCGCACCAAACAAAGCAAGGCCATTCTTTCCTATATCGTCTCGCTGAAGGGGGAACATGCCACTGCCGGCAGCATACAGGCCCATTTTAACGACACCGGATTTCCCATCGGCATCGCCACGATTTACCGCCATCTGGAGCGGTTGGTGGAGTGTGGTCAGGTGCACAAATACACCATAGATGGTGTGTCGGGAGCCTGTTACCAGTACTGCGGAAAAGACGAGGCGGAACACCGTTATCTTCACTTAAAATGCGAAGGCTGCGGCGTGATTGCCCATTATCCATACGATGAGTTGGATCATGTAGAGCAGAGCATCTACGAGGAGAGCTCCTTTAAGATCAATCCTCGCAAGACAGTGCTTTATGGAATGTGTGCGAATTGTGCCCAAAAAGATTAGCCATGAAGCCGATGGAGGAGGGGATTGGGTGAAGCGTTGGACACAGCAGAGCATGGTGGTACTTCTGCTTTGCCTTGCCCTGATCGCAGTGACCATTCTGTCAGCGGCACTGGTGCTCCGTCACGCCGGCCACCAGTGTATCGGTTCTGGATGCAAAGTCTGTGACCAGCTTCGCCATACGGGCCACCTCTTTCAGCAGTTTTCTCTGCTGGAGACAGGCTTTTTAATAGCGACTATCTTGTTTATTCGGAGTTTTTTAGCTCTCAGGGAAGCTGTAACCCAAGGGAGGAACGCTTCACCGGTTCGGTTAAAGGTGCGGCTCAACCATTGAACCACCTCCGTGTCAAGTTCTATCAGTATCTAACGGGGGACACTTAAATCCATTGGAACGATTACGGAGGCTTCTGTTTATGAAACAAAAATTATCTGTCGGCCTGGTTCTGATCTTATTGTTGGCTATTATTTCCGGCTGCAGCCCATCGACTCCCAAAAGCGGGAGCACGGCAAACAGCGGAGAGGATCGGCTGAGCATTGTGTCTACCATCTTTCCGGGATACGATTTTGCCCGGGAGATCGTAGGGGAAAACGCTAAAGTGACCATGCTGCTCCCCCCTGGATCGGAAAGCCATTCCTTTGAGCCCACCCCCCAGGACATCATCGCCATTCAAAACTGCGATGTCTTCCTTTATGTGGGCGGTGATTCCGATGCCTGGATGAAGGGTATATTGGATTCCATAGACACTTCCCGTATGACCATTCTCTCCATGATGGATATTGTGGATGTGGTGCGGGAAGAAATTAAGGAAGGCATGGAGCACGACCACGAGGATGACCACGAGGATGACCATGAGCACGGCTATGAGGATGACCACGAAGACGACCACGATCACGAGGATGGGGATCACCAGGATACCGAATACGACGAGCATGTCTGGACCTCCCTCATCAACGCCAAGCGCATTACTCAGGCTCTGTCCGATGTTTTGTGTCAGCTAGATGAGAAACATGCTCCCATCTTCCGCGAGAATACTGCCACCTATCTTGCCAAGTTGGATGTTCTGGATGCGTCCTTCCATCAGGTAGTGGAGGAGGGACAGCGCAAGACCCTCATTTTTGGGGATCGGTTTCCCTTCCGGTACTTTGTGGATGAGTATGATCTGGATTATTACGCCGCCTTCCCCGGTTGCTCCACCGAGACCGAGGCCAACGCCAAGGCAGTGGCTTTTCTGGTGGATAAGGTAAAGACAGAAGAGATTCCGGTGGTGTTTTATATCGAGCTTTCCAACGAGAAGATGGCCGACACCATCAGCGAGAGCACGGGAGCCAAAAAGCTTCTGTTTCACTCCTGCCATAATCTCACCAAAGACGAAGTGAAGCGAGGTGTCACCTATCTGGAGCTGATGGCGCAAAACGCGGAGCATTTAAAGGAGGCACTGGGCTGATATGGCGTTAATCACCTGTCGGGAGGCTGCTCTGGGATACGATACAGGGATTGTGGCAAGCGGCCTTAATTTTGCGGTAGAATCCGGCGACTACCTTTGCGTAGTGGGGGAAAACGGATCGGGAAAGAGCACGCTGATCAAGGGGCTGTTGCGCCTGAAAATGCCGGTATCGGGGGAAATTCTCATGGGGGATGGCCTCAAGGCCAACGAGATCGGCTATTTACCCCAGCAATCGGCAGCACAGAAGGATTTCCCCGCCGGTGTGCTGGAAGTGGTGCTATCCGGCCGCCAGAGCAAGCGGGGGGGCCGCCCGTTTTACAGTAAAAAAGATCGGGAAATCGCCATGGAAAACATGGAGAAGCTGGGGATCGGCCACCTGAAGAACCATTGCTACCGGGAGCTCTCCGGCGGTCAACAGCAGCGGGCGCTTTTGGCTCGGGCCCTTTGCGCCACCGAAAAGCTTCTGCTACTGGATGAGCCAGTGGCTGGGCTGGACCCTCTCGCCACCCGGGAGCTGTACGACCTGATCCAGATGCTGAACCGGGAGCAAAAGCTGACCATCATCATGGTATCTCATGATATTCGCAGCGCCGTGGAGTACGCCGACCACATTTTGCATCTGGGTAATCAGCAGCTATTTTTTGGAACCCCCAAAGACTACCTGCAAACCGACTTGGCCAAACGTTTTTTGGGAGGTGCCCAAGATGTTTGACGTCATCTTCGAAATGATGTCCTATACCTTTTTGGTACGCGCCGTCATCGTTGGGTTGCTGGTCTCTCTTTGTGCTTCGCTCCTGGGGGTCAGTCTGGTGCTCAAGCGGTATTCCATGATCGGCGACGGCCTTTCCCACGTGGGATTCGGTGCTCTTGCCATTGCCACCGCCCTCAATGTGGCGCCTCTCACCGTTTCGATTCCGGTGGTGGTGGCAGCGGCTTTTTTGCTGCTGCGCCTCAGTGAGAACAGCAAGATCAAAGGGGACGCCGCCATTGCTCTGATCTCCACCAGTTCTTTGGCGCTGGGAGTTATCTTTATCTCAGTCACTACCGGCATGAACACCGATGTGTGCAACTATATGTTTGGGAGCATTCTGGCCATGAGCCACGCAGATGTCCGGCTCAGTATCGTGCTCTCTATTCTGGTTTTGATTTTGTTTATCCTCTTTTACCACAAGATTTTTGCGGTGACCTTTGACGAAACCTTTAGTCGGGCGGTGGGGACCAAGGCCGGGATCTACAACATGCTCCTTGCCATTTTAACCGCCATCACCATTGTTCTGGGGATGCGCATGATGGGAGCCATGCTGATTTCGGCGCTGATTATCTTTCCCGCCCTTACCGCTATGCGGCTGTGCAAGCGCTTTCAGACAGTGGTCATCTTCTCGGCGGTCAGCTCGGTGCTCTGCTTTCTGGTAGGAATCTTTTTATCCTACTGGTATTCTCTGCCCACCGGAGCCAGCGTAGTGACAGTGAACCTGGTGGCCCTTCTTCTGTGCAGTCTGATCGGCGTGGTGAAGGGTGGTTTGCAGAAGCGGTGAAAAGAGGAATACTGGTTCTGCTGGTGCTGATCATCATTCTGACAGGATGCCTTGGGAGCACCCACCAAAAAGTGGAGCATCTGGCATCTGAGCCCTCCTACCAGTCAAAAAACGCAAGCAGTCAACAAGAATCTGCGGCTCAATCTTCGGAGATTCAGCAGGCGCAAGCTCCCCACAGCGCAAAAATAGAGGCTCCTACAGGGGGTTTAGTAGAGATTAAGGAGCGGCTGTTTATTGCCCAAACCAACGATATTTACCTGAACCCCGAGGACTATTTAGGCAAAACTGTGAAGTACCAGGGCATCTTTCAAACCATGGATTGGGAAGAAACCGGCGAGACCTATTACTACGTGATTCGCTATGGTCCCGGCTGCTGCGGATACGACGGCGAAGCCGGGTTCGAGGTTGCCTGGACGGGGGAGTGGCCTGAGGAGGACGATTGGTGTGAAGTGGTGGGAGTTCTGGAAGTCTATGAGCAAAACGGAATGCGATACCTACGGTTGGATCTTGATTCCCTGACGGTCCTGGAGGAGCGGGGGGCAGAGTTTGTAACCCAGTAATTTATGGCATAGCATACAAAAGAGCCGTCCAAATTTGGACGGCTCTTTTTGTGTGCGGGCAAAGCCCTTTACTACGAGCTACATCTAAATGGCATAATTGCGGTCTGGCACTTGCGAAGGGACTGTTACTTGCTACCCGTTAATGATCCGCTGAATCGATATCCGCAGCACCACAACTCCCTACTGTAGCATTTATGCTTTAGACGCCCCCACCTCTGACATATCATCATACTGCTTCTCCCTTTGAGAAATCCGATGAAGCTGGATGTATTTGTCAGTATTACGGAGTCCAGCGATTTGTGATTTCTTCCCGGATGATCTCCACCGCTCTTTTTACCATGGCAAGATCACCGCGGATGGTGTAGACATCCCGGCAGGTAAATTCCAGCTTGCAGTTTTTGGCGCAGGTCAGGGTCTTTACAATATGCTGCCTCCAGCCCTCTTCATCAAAGCCGGGGCCAACGCCTAAAAAGTTGGGGCTGGGCTTGCGCTGGTAGATGATAGAGCTGCAGGCCAGCTGTTCGCCCATGATCTCCTCATTGGCCCAGGGAGAAATGGAAATTTTACGCAGATTTTTATATTGGCTTAGGTACTGCCAGACTGGGTCCACCGGCTCGCAGCAACCATAGGAAAGCAGCCCGAACAGATCTCCCACCTTTTTGTAATAGGGGAATATCATCTCTCCAAACATATCCGGGGAGATTCCCACCGATTCCTGAGAATCCATGTAGCCCCACACCTGGCTCACAGTGACCGGACCCCGACTATGCAACTCGTCAGTGAAGGAGAGGGACCCCTGGTTGAGCTCCTCGTAAGAGGTGGTAGGGATGAGGTAGCCATTTTCTTCCAACCAGTGATAATAGCGGATATAATCGTTCGAGAGGCGGTCCAGCATGCCGATCAGCTCATCGGGGTATTCATACAGGGAAATGAGGAAGTTCTCCATCCCCATGATATGGACCAGATCCTGAGTCAGAACGCACCACAGGCTTTTCATGGTCATCCGCACCGGAAGAATGTCCCCAAAAACATCCTGAGCCGCATCAAAATATGCCTTGGTGCTCTCGGTATGTATTCCAAAGGTGGAGGGCTTCAGAGTGGGGTATGCTTCCCCCAAATCCTCGATCAGGTGCTGAAACTGGTGACCTACTCCGCCACCGCTGGCAGATACCTTTTGGATATCCAGCTGAAAGGGTTTGAACCACCAATCCCACAGAATGGCAAAATAGTCGGGTACCACCTTGTCGTCATCCAGCTCCGTCAGATTGAAGCAGCGGTGATAAAGCTGATGCTCCAACCTTCGGGCTACCGGATGGGTACACTCAAGCTTTGGCTCAATCACCTCGCCTGCAAAATGGTCAATTTCGATGTGGATGAGAGGCTGCTCTCCCTTTAGAGCGTTGTGCCGTTTCCAAAGGACTACCCGTTCCTGATTCTTTGGGGAGTTTGCTACTTCCAACTGGTATTTGGCAACTTCCCGCAAAATGGATTTTTCCTTCTCACTGATCACAGCGCTCGCCCCTTTATTGTTGTATGTGGTTTGGATAAAAGCTCCCAAACATAATATTACACCGTATACAGAGTCAAGTCATTGCATGTGGTTGCTCAATTATATACAAATATTGCGATTCATATAACATAAAACAAAGGTTCTATTCAAGGGAACAATCCCTTTCCTGAAAAGCATATGATGTAATGGCTTATTTTGCACACCTTTTGCTATTATAAATATTCTGTGCCTGTCTGTGTCGAGCGGGAGTAAGCAATAAATGTAAAGAATTAAGCAATTCTATACAATGTCATATCAATAAAAATATGATACAATAGTAAAGAATTTGGTACAATTTGTTGAGTGCGGCATACCCTTTACATGGTTTCACATATCATGGTAAAGGGATAACGAAATACATAAAAGGAGATAACATCATGCGCAAAAGAAGATTGGCAATGATATTCCTGCTGGCATGTTCACTCGTAATGACTATGGTAGCTTGTGGAAGCACACCTCAGGCGCCGGAACAAAAAAGCTCCGCACCCTCCGAGTTGAAAGGCGAAGCCGCGCCCGCTCCTTCTGCCGAAGCAGATAAGGATGAAGTACATATTGCCGTTATTTTTAAAACCCTTTCGGCAGAGTATTGGAAGACCATGGAGGCAGGCTCACAGGATGCCGCGCAGCAACTGGGCATTAAAGTAACCATATTAGGCCCCAATGCCGAAAGTGAAATTGCACAGCAGGTGACCCAAATCGAAGAACAGATATCCGCCGGCGTAGATGCCATTGTGGTGGCCCCCTGTGAAGAAAATGCGGTCATAGGCGCACTGTCTCCGGCCATTGGGAAAATTCCGGTGCTGCTGGTAGACACCGACGCGGGACTGGAAGGCAAAACTGCCTTTATTGGTACCGGCAACGAGGTAGCGGCCAAGCTGGGCGGAGAATATGCCGCCAGCATCATCGGGCAAGGGGGCAAAGCCATTCTGATTGGCGGGCAGCAGGGCGAAGTGACCAGTGCTCAGCGGCTGAGCGGATTCCGGAAGGGGCTGGAGGAAAACGGAGCCATCGTACTGGAAGAGCAGTTCGGCAACAATACCGCTGACAAAGCCATGGCTGTCATGGAGGACCTGTTGACCAAATATCCTGGTGAAATCAATGCGGTTTTGGCCATGAACGACGATATGGCCATCGGCATTCAGCAGGCCTGCGCCAATGCGGGAGTGGACAATATTTGCATCGTAGGCTTTAATGCCGATCAGGGTGCTCTTCAGCTGATTCAAGAAGGAAAAATCGCCGCAACCGTGGCACAGCAGCCTTATTTGATGGGGTATCAATGTGTGGAGGAAGCCTATAAAGCCGTCAAGGGAGAAGCGATTGAGGCTCATCAGGATGTTGCCGCTGCACTGGTTACCATCGAAAATGTAGCCGAATTTCAGGTTTAGAACGGTTGGAGTTCCTAAAAACAAAGAGGATGAGGAGTTCTTGCTGAAAAGAGATGCTCCCTGATACTGGTGGGATGCTGATGTCAGAGGAATCGATCTTAGGGCAATGCAAGAGCAAGCCATTTAAAATGAGGATGCTCCTGCGAACCGGGCATCCCAGTTCGCAGGAGCATTCTTGCTGGACAGAAGGTGATAAAGTGAGCGGGTATGTTGCAGAAATAAAAAATGTCACAAAGGTGTTTCCCGGTGTGGTGGCCCTTAAATCCATGTCCCTCCAAATCCTGCCGGGGGAAGTCCACGGGCTGGTTGGAGAAAACGGCGCGGGAAAATCCACATTGATTAAGTACCTGACCGGCGTTCACGATGCGGACGAAGGAACCCTGCTGATGGAAGGCAAAGAGGTGGTATTCCGCAATCCCCTGGACGCAAGAGCTGCGGGAATCGCCTGTGTTTATCAGGAGCTGAATATCGTCAAGCAGCTTTCCATTACCGACAACATCTTTATGGGCCGCCAGATCAAAAAGAAAAGCGGGCTTTTAAATTATGAAGAAATGCACCGGCAGGCCAAACAAGCTATGGCCCTGCTGGGCCACGATATTGACCCCCATAGGGAATGCGGCAAACTAGGCATGGGCATTCAGCAAATGGTGGAAATCGGACGTGCCGTTCACATGCATGCCAAGCTGATCATCATGGATGAACCCACCTCCAGTCTGGGGGAAAAAGAGGTGGCGCAGCTGTTTGAAACCACACGCAGACTGCGCAGCCAGGGGGTTGCGGTGCTGTTTGTTTCCCACAAGCTGGAGGAGCTCTTTGTCATCTGCGACCGGGTGACTGTAATGCGTGACGGAGAGTACATTCTCACCGAGCACATTTCCAACTTAGATCACGATAAGCTGATTCACGCCATGGTGGGCCGCACTTTGGACAATATGTATCCCAAGGAAGCCGGTACAAAAGGGGAGGTGGCGCTTTCGGTACGCAACCTGACCTCTGCCGGTGTGTTGCACGGGATTTCCTTTGACGCCTATCGGGGGCAGATTTTGGGGGTGGCGGGGCTGGTTGGCGCCGGAAGGACAGAAACCTTCCGCGGGATATTCGGTGCCGACCCCATGGATGACGGTGAAATACTGGTAGACGGCAAGCCGGTGAACATCAGGCATCCCCGAGACGCCATCCGGCACAAAATAGCCTTTTTAACGGAGGACAGAAAAGGACAGGGGTTGGTCCTTTCCCAATATGTAAAGTACAACCTCATTTTATCCAACTTCAGCGGATTTTGCACGGGGCCTTTCCTTCGACGCAAAGACATAGAAGACAGTAGCCGCTCCATTGTGGACGATTTGCGAATCAAGACCCCTTCCATCGATACTGTGGCTGCTCAGCTTTCGGGCGGGAACCAACAAAAAGTTGTCATCGGTAAATGGATGAATGTGGATGCGGAAATTTTTATATTTGATGAGCCCACCCGGGGAATCGATGTGGGGGCGAAAATCGAAGTATATAAGGTGATGAACCAACTGGTGCAGGATGGCAAGTGCGTCATTATGATATCGTCGGAGCTACCGGAGATTCTGGGGATGAGCGACCGTGTGATTGTTATGCGTTCCGGCAGAATCACCGCAGAAATCCCGCGGGGAGGAAAACACTTTAATCAGGAGGACATTATGACGGCAGCATGGGGAGGGACTCTGTCATGAGGAAAAAAACAATGAACATCAAGGACCTGATTATGGGACTGGGCCCCTTGGTGGCCCTGATTCTTATGTGTGTTGTTCTCTCCTTTGCGACGAATAAGTTTTTTAACTATGGCAACTTCATGAATATCCTCAAGCAGGCGTCCATCAACTGCCTCATCGCATCCGGAATGCTCATTGTTTTAATCACCGCAGGAATTGATCTGTCTGTAGGTTCCAACTGTGTTCTGGCGGCATGTGTCATGGGGGTGCTGATGCAAATGGGGGTTACTAATACCGCCGTGCTCATGGCATCTGCGCTGCTCAGCGGTATGCTGGTGGGGTACGGCAATGGACTTTTGCTGACCAAGCTCAATCTGCCTCACCCCTTTGTTTCTACTTTGGGCATGAAGAACATCGTGCTGGGAGTTGCTCTGCTGATCACCAAAGCTACCCCCATCGGCTTTCAGAACAAGGGGGTCGATACGCTTTTGTATCTGGGCTCCAAAACCATCAAGGGGTTTCCCATCAGTTTTATTGTGGTGTTGTTTTTGTATGCCTTGTTTGACATTTTCCTCAACCTAACCGCTCTGGGGCGAAATATCTACTGCGTGGGGGGCAATGCCGAAGCTTCCAGATTGTCGGGGATTGATTCTAAAAAGGTGATGAGAATCGTCTATACCTTGTCCGGCCTGATGTGCGGACTGGCCGGAATCGTTTTGGTGGGCAGAGTATCCTCAGCCAATGCCATGGCCGGCATCACCTACGACACCGACGCCATCGCCGCCTGTATTATTGGAGGAGCCTCCTTTATGGGGGGAAAAGGAACCATATGGGGAACCATGATCGGGGCGCTACTGATTGCGGTCATCCGCAACGGCCTCAACCTACTGGGCGCCCAGAACGACATCCAGTATATCGTCATTGGCTCGGTGATTGTGCTGGCCGTGTTTATTGACATCACCCGGGAGCAAATGGAGGCAAAAGCCAGAAAACTGGCTGCAAAATAGTCAGGTGGTACCTGCGACTCTATCCGGATATGCCAACAGGGCAGAGTGAATGTTCACTCTGCCCTGTTTTGCGTACCCGTGACAGCTAATTAAAATAGGAAACTGCGGAAATCTCTCGGTGTGGTCCCCACTGCTTTTTTAAAGCATCTGCAAAAATGGGAAGCACTGTTGAATCCACAGCGAACGGCAATCTGCTCCACCGACTCATCGGTGTTAATTAAAAGCTCTTTGGCCTTTTTCAGCCGGTAATGAATCAGATATTCGTGGGGGGTGCTGCTGGTCAGGCGCTTGAACCAGCGAATAAAGTGGTAGGTGCTGAGATTGACGATATCGGCCAGTTGAGCGACCGTCAGATCGCTTTGATAGTTAGAGTGTATGTAGGAAAGAACCTGTCTGGCGTGGGGGTTGCGAGAATCTTTGGTATTGGTAGAGGTGGCTATATCCCACAACAGCGTATGGATCAAGATGGAGGCCAGATGCTCCTCGACCATTTCCTCCTGCATCATCATCAGGATACTATCCAAATTATGCAGCGAGCTTTCCGATGGGGTGATGACCAGACTGTGCCTTTGGCAAATCTGCTCATAATAAACACAACTGGAAGCCCCATAAAAATGAAACCACCGAAACAGCGTATTGGCCGCAATAGACTGGTACACATGATGCTGTCGGCAGTCCATCAAAATCAGCTCGCCGGGGCCCACCGACAGGGCGTTTTCTCCGAATTGGCAGCGGAGTTCACCCTCCACCACATACATCACCAAAAACATATCCAGATGCTGCCGTTCAATCCGATAGCGGGTGTCGCAACGGAATTCCCCCGCATACAGCAGATAATACAAGGCATCCTGTGCAAAATAAGACGGCATGTGCGCATAAATGCTGGAATTGGATAAAACGCCGGCATCCAAAACTTCTTTTCTGGCCATGTCACTATCCTTTCTGATGCCCATCTCTCACTCGTAACAACTACCCGAATGCCCATGATATTATTCCGCCAAAGAACCCGGGATTGCGCAATAGCACAAGCAGCCCCCGGAAAGTAAACCGGGGGCTGCTTGTGACCTTCTTGAAGCTACAGATTTAGCATCCCTTGCAGTGAGCCCGGCCGATGAATTCTAATCTGCCTACTTCACCAGAGCAAAGTCGATCTGCCCGGCCGAGACATTGACGGAGAGTACCTTTACTTTGACGGTATCTCCCAGTTGGATGCGGCCTTTTCCCACAGCATTGACGATGGCGATCTGGCCGTCGAATCCCCAGTCGCCCGGTGGGAAATCCGCCAGTTTGACCAGTCCCTCACAGGTGTTGGGCAGCTGAACATAGGCTCCGTGGCCGGTGCATCCGGACACCACGCCCTCAAACTCCTGCCCGATAAACCGGCCCATATAGCTTGCCTTGTAGCAGGCCTCGCAGCCCCGCTCGGCGTTGACAGCCACCAGCTCCCGCTGAAAGGAGTGCTCGGCGGACCGGGCGGCAAATGCGGTGTAGTGGCGCACCAGATTCTCCTTCTTCATGGGGGAGAGGGCGGCGCTGAGGATGCGGTGCACCGCAAGGTCCGGGTAGCGCCGGATGGGGGAGGTGAAGTGAGCGTAGTTTTTCAGGGAAAGCCCAAAATGCCCGGTGTTCTGGTGGGAATATTTTGCCTTGGCCATGGAGCGCAGAGTCAACACCCCAATGACACCTGCGTATTTGGTGCCCTCCACCCTCTTGAGGATGTCGGCCAGCCCCTTGGAAAGAGCGGTGGCGTTGGGCTTGCGGAAGGAAACTCCCAGCCGGGCCAGCACCTCGTATAGCTCCTCCAGCTTGTCAGGGGAGGGATTGTCGTGGACCCGGTAGACAAAGGGAAGCTTGTGCTCGGTGGCAAAGGTGGCGGCGGCCTCGTTGGCCAGCAGCATAAACTCCTCGATCAGGCGCTCGCAGAAGCCCCGCTCCCGGGGATAGACGTCAATGGGCTCCCCGGCTTCATCCAATATAATTTTGCCCTCTATGCTCTCCAGCTCCAGCTTGCCCGCCGCCTGACGGTTCCGTATCAGCAGCTGAGCCAGCCCCTGCATTTCCAAAAGCATCTCATGAATGTCGGCGTACTTTTCCTGCAGGGCAGGGTCCTCGCTGCCATCCAGCAGGGCGTTAAGCTCGCTGTAAACCCCCTTGACCCGGGAGCGAATCACGCTTTTGCGGAACCGGTAGGCGGTCATAACTCCCGAAGAATCCAAGGTCACAAAGCAGGAAAAGGCCAGCCGATCCTCCCCCGGATTGAGGGAACAAATGCCGTTGGAAAGCTCGGGAGGTAGCATGGGAATCACACTGTCGGCGTAGTAAACCGAGGTGCCCCGCTGAAAGGCCTCCTGATCCAATGGGGAATTGGGGGTGACGTAGTGGCTGACATCGGCAATGTGAACCCCTAGCTCCCAACCGCCGGGCAGCTTTTTCAAGCTGATAGCATCATCCAAATCCTTGGAATCGGCGCTGTCGATGGTGAAAATCACTTCCTCCCGCAGATCCAACCGGGCGGCAATCTCCTTGGGATGAATCCCGGCAGAGGCACCAATGGCCCGGGCCTGCTCTTTGACTTCATCGGGGAACTGGGTAGGAACCCCCAGCTCCGCCAGCACCGCAAGGGAGCAGGAGGCCGCCGAAAGGGCACTGCCAAAGGTGGTGATTACCCGGGCGGTGTGCTCGCTGTGGCGCTCGCCCCGGGTGGCGATTTCCGCCAGCACCTTGTCTCCCGGCCGGGCGTTCATCACACCGCCTCGCACCACGGGAAGGGGCCAGCGCATGGAATGGTCGGGCAGCACGGTATAGACGCCACCTTCTACCTGCAAGGTGCCTGCAAAGGGCTGATGAGACTGCTCCACAATGCGAAACACCTCGCCTTTTTCCAGCTCGCCGCTGTCGGCGCTGATCCGCAGCAGAACCCGGTCGCCGGGCATGGAGCCCATCAGCATCCGCCCGGGGATAAAGACATCCTGCTCCGCACCTTCCGGTCGGGCAAAGCCAAAAGTTCCGCTAACCCGGGTAATGGTGGCGTAGGCCATCCGCTGCCCTTCCACAGGGAAGAGGCGGTCGGCCCGTTCCAGCAGCTTGTCCTGAGAGAGGAGCTCGTCAATGGTCGAGACAAACCGCTCCTTCTGCTTTTTTTTAAGGCCCACTGCTTTTGCCAGAGTTTTTTTGCTCAGCCCCTGCACCTGATGAGAGCGCAGAGCTTTTAGAATCTTTTGTTCCATGGACGCCATAGGTGACACCTGCCTTTTTGGTTATCGGTCCAGGTAAATTTAAAAAAGCGGTCAAAATCTGATCATGATAGTATTTTACCATTCCTGCACAACAATTACCAGTCCGGTGCTGGGAAAAAAGGGAAAAACGTAGATTCACCGCACAATGACTGGAAAAGGATGCCTTGCCGGAAGGGGAGTTTTATCACCCTTTTGGGAAAATGATCTATCCACTCATTATATAGTGCTCCTTTGCTTGCTGAATAGATTGAGTATTCCCCGGACATGTGGTACAATCATTGAGGTAAACAAACGTACGAAAGGAGGGCGCGCAGTGCAAGAAAACACCTTCCGGCTGGTGTCGGAGTACCAGCCCACCGGGGATCAGCCCGAGGCCATCCAGCGGCTGGTGGAGGGGATTAACCGTGGCGAGCGAGAGCAGGTTCTTCTGGGGGTGACCGGTTCGGGCAAGACCTTTACCATGGCCAACGTTATCGCCCGGGTCAACCGGCCCACTCTGGTTCTGGCTCACAACAAAACCCTTGCCGCCCAGCTTTGCAGCGAATTTCGGGAGTTCTTCCCGGACAACGCGGTGGAATACTTTGTCAGCTACTACGATTATTACCAGCCGGAGGCCTATATTCCCGGCACCGACACCTATATTGCCAAGGACAGCTCCATCAACGACGAGATTGAGCGGCTGCGCCACTCGGCCACCTCGGCCCTTTCCGAGCGCCGGGATGTGATTATTGTCTCCTCTATCAGCTGCATTTACACCTTGGGAGACCCCATCGACTACCGGGAAATGGTCATCTCCCTGCGGCAGGGCATGGAAAAAAGCCGGGATGACCTGATTAAAAAGCTGGTGGATCTCCAATACGAGCGCAACGATTTAAATTTTATCCGCAACAAGTTCAGGGTGCGGGGGGACATTGTAGAAATCTACCCCGCCTATTGGAACGAGCAGGCCATTCGGGTGGAGTTTTTCGGGGATGAGATCGACCGCATCAGCGAGGTCAACCCCCTTACTGGGGAGGTCAAAGCGGTGGTGGGTCACGTGGCCATCTATCCCGCCTCCCATTACATCGTGCCCCGGGAGCAGATGCTCAAAGGCATCGAGGACATCAAGGGGGAGATGGAGGAGCGGGTGCAGTTCTTTAAAAGCGAGGGCAAGCTGATTGAAGCCCAGCGGATTGCCGAGCGGGTTAATTACGACATGGAAATGCTGACGGAAATCGGCTTTTGCTCCGGAATCGAAAACTACAACCGGGTGCTGGCAGGCCGTCAGCCGGGATGCACCCCCTTCACCCTCTTCGACTATTTCCCCGACGATTTCCTCTTTTTCATCGACGAAAGCCACGTGACGTTGCCTCAGGCTCGGGGGATGTTCGGTGGCGACTACGCCCGGAAGAAGAATCTGGTGGATTATGGGTTCCGGCTGCCCTCCGCCTTTGACAACCGCCCCCTCAACTTTGACGAGTTCTATCGCAAGTTCAATCAGACGGTTTATGTCAGCGCCACCCCCGGTCCCTTTGAACGGGAGCACGCCCAGCAGATTGTGGAGCAGATCATCCGCCCCACCGGACTTGTAGACCCGGAGATTGAGGTGCGCCCGGTAGAGGGCCAGATCGACGACGTGGTGATGGAAATTAATGCACGAGTAGAGGCAGGGGAGCGGACCCTTATCACCACCCTGACCAAAAAGATGGCGGAGGATTTAACCGATTACCTCCACAACCTAGGGGTCAAAATCCGCTACATGCACCACGATGTGGACACCATTGAGCGGATGGAGATTGTTCGGGATCTGCGCATCGGGGAATTTGACGTGCTGGTGGGAATCAACCTGCTGCGGGAGGGCCTGGACATCCCTGAGGTGAGCCTGGTTGCCATCTTTGATGCCGACAAGGAAGGCTTTTTGCGGGGGGAAACCTCTCTGATTCAGACCATCGGCCGGGCCGCCCGCAACGCAAGGGGCAAGGTGATTATGTACGCCGATTCGGTCACCCCTTCCATGGAGCGGGCCATTACCGAAACCTACCGCCGCCGGGAAATTCAGCAGCGGTATAATCAGGAGCACGGCATCGTCCCCCAGACCATCCAGAAAAAGGTGGCGGACGTTCTGGAGATTTCCTCCAAGGAGGATGTGGACCGCAAGGGCAAACGGCTCAAGCAGATGAGCCCCAGGGAAAAAGCCACCCTGATCAAACAGCTGACGGCAGAGATGAAAAACGCCGCCAAGCTGCTGGAGTTCGAGCACGCCGCCTATCTGCGGGACAAGATCGAGCAGATCAAAAGCGGCAGAGAATAGCCTTGCAAAAGCAGGAGTTCTTGGTGACAGCGGTTGCTGCCCCCAAGGGCTCTTGTCTTTTTTTGGGGGACATCTTCCCCGAAACGGCAAATATTTCACTCCCCGGGCTGAATATACTGGAGTAGCACCATTCTGTCGCTTTCAGCCGGGAGAAAAGCAGCTGGTTGCTGCGTCAAAGGCGCAGGAAAATAAAGCCAGGATTCCCCCAACAAAGAGGAGTGAATACCGCCCATGAAGAGACAAAACGTGATGCTTTCCACCCTTGTGCTCAGTGCTTCGGCCCTGTTTGTCCGACTGATCGGATTTGTGTTCCGGGTGTATCTTTCCAACACCATGGGAGCTCAGGGAATGGGGCTCTATTCTCTGGTGATGTCGGTTTACGCCCTGAGCATTACCTTTGCCACCTCCGGAATCAGCACGGCGGTGTCCAAGCTGGCGGCGGAGGAGTTGGCCCGGGGCAAAACGGGAAACGCCCGGTGCATCCTGACCAGCAGTGTGGCTATGTCCCTGACGCTCAGCTGCGTGGTAGCCATGATTCTCTACCTCTTTGCCGACCCCATTGCCGTTAACATTCTAGGGGATGCCCGCACCGTTCCCTCCCTCAAGCTGTTGGCTCCGGGACTGCCCTTCCTCTCGGTCTGCGCCTGTCTGAGAGGCTACTTTATCGCCTGCCGGAGGGTGGCGGTCCCTGCGTCGGCTCAGGTGATTGAGCAGCTCTTCAAAATGGCATTCATTATGACCACTCTGTCGGCAGGGCTTTCCAAGGGAATTGCAGAAGGATGTGCTCTGGTGGTTTTAGGCATCACCTTGGGAGAAGGTGTTTGCCTTGTCTATACCTTGGCCGGGTACCTGATTGACCGCAGAAGGTACCCGGAACAACAGCGGGACTTCGCCCGGGGATATAACCTGCGCATCCTCGGGTTTGCGCTGCCCATTTCGGTGAGTCACTACATTCGCAGTATTCTCCGCCTGTGGGAGGATGTTCTCATCGTCTCGGGGCTGGCTGCCTTTGGAGGCAACCACGACGACGCCACTGGAACCTACGGTATGCTCCGCGGTATGGTGATGCCCCTGCTTATCTTCCCCTTGAGCCTGCTTTCCGCCTTTGTCATCACCCTGACGCCGGAGGTTTCCCGGCTCCACGCCCTGTCGGAGCGGCGCAGGCTGGAATCGGTGATCGGCAAGATTTTGCAGGTAACTTCCATTCTGGGGGTTCTCATCGTATGCCTGCTGATGAGCTTTTCCTACGAGATCGGCGTGGTGGTTTACAAGGACCCCCGGGTGGGGGAGATGCTGCGCTCTATGGCGTTTTTGTGCCCCTTTATGTGCATCGAGACGGTGGTGGTCAGCATCCTGCAGGGGATGGGGGAACAGACCCACAGCGCCTTCTATTCGGTGGGGGACTGCCTGCTGCGGGTGCTGATGGTCTGGCTACTTATTCCCAAATGGGGTGTCTGGGGCTTTGTCTGGATGGTGGTGGCCAGCAATTTGTTTACCTCCCTGCTCAATCTAGCCAGACTGATGAAGATCGCCCGCATTTCCCTGCGAATCAACGACTGGGTTTTTAAGCCTGTTCTGGCGGCACTGGCGGCCAGTCAGGCCTGGAAGGCCCTGTGCAACTACTCCCTTTTGGGGGAGATGGCTCTGTGGCAAAGCGTGGCTCTGGGCCTTGTGGTCATCAGCTTGGTGTATGGACTGGTACTCCTTTCGGTGGGGAGCATTACCCGCAAGGATATGGTCTGGATTTTGCAGCGATTTCGTCCCGGTCCGGAGCAGATGCACGCTGTCTCTCAAAAGGGCGGTTGAAAAGGGGAGAAGGGCAAAGGCGAGCTAAGGCTTTCATAAGGTAGATTACAGGGGAAAACCCCTTGCATTCCAGTAGGTTCCGTATTATGATAGTTGTACAACATGGGGGAAAGGGGATGCCAATATGCAGGTGAACGGGGATACGATCATCGGTGATATTTTGGATTACGACGAGGACTGTAACCAAGTATTCGAATCCTTCGGGATGCCTTGCAGGCAGTGTCCCGCCTCCCGGGGAGAAACGGTAGAGGAAGCCTGTGAGGTTCATGGAGTGGACTGCGGGGATTTGATTACCAAGCTCAATGCTAGCCTAAACAATAAGTAAAGCCCGGGGGGATCTGTGCTCCCCCTCTCATGGCAGGATGGGGAAGCTCAATGCAAGAGAAGCCGCACTTTACCGTTAAAAGATTGCTGGGGGGCATTCATCGCAAAGCGATTGATGTCCTGGGGCTGGATTTATTGAGCAAACAGTATGCCACTCTGGCCCTAAATTACCTGTTCGTCATGGTCTACTACACCATCGAGACAGTGTTTGTCAACACTCTGATTTTCCGGGTAAGCGGCGGAAATATGTACAGCGTGTTGTTCTACCGTGGCCTCACCTACCTATTTAGTGCCATTGGTATGAATATTTGTTCTGCTTTTTCCCGGGTAATCACCCCCATCCGGGCCATTAAGGCTGCGGGGATTCTGTATGTGATTCTCTTTGGCCTCATGTTTGGCTGGATGGATCATCTGGAAAGTCTGATGTACTATATCGGCTCCTTGGTTGGACTGGCTATGGGGCTTTACTGGTCGGGGCATCACGTGTTGTTGACTCTTTATACCACTCCCCGTAACCGGGCTGTGGGTATTGGCATCACCGGGATCATTTCCGGTATCATGAACCTGACCCTGCCGCTGATCTTCGGTTTTATCCTGCGGTGGATGCCGGGGGTGACCGGCTACCGGGTGATGTTTGGTGTTGCCATTGCAACCATCCTTTCCCAGTTTTACTATATGAACCGGCTGACCCCGGTGGAGCGAAAGCACCGTCCCCGGGATTATCGCTTTGCCCTCAAGCTGGTGGTGCGCAAGCTTTCCCTGCGGATTATGATGTTCATTGAGTTTTTCCGGGGGATACGGGAAGGCGCTTTTACCTTTTTCCTCAATATGCTATTATTTGCTCTGGTCACCGACGAAGCTCTGGTGGGGTTCAACTCCTTCCTCACCGGAGTGTTTTCCATTTCGGCGGCCTGGGTCTTTGGTCGGATTGTCACCCCTGACCGCAGAGTTAAGCTGGCGCTGGGGTCCATCGGAGCCATCTTTGTCTGCTGTATGGGGCTGCTGCTCAAACTCAATGTTGTTACAGTGCTGGTTTTTGGGATGCTCAACACCTTTTTAGCCTACTTCTTTAACAACATCGGAGTCCATATCTGCTATGAGGCAATGGGCCAGAACGAGACCCTGCGGGCGATTATCACCGAGCTCACCGGCCTGCGGGAAGCGGCGCTGGGCGCAGGGCGAATTGTGGGTCTGCTGATTTTAGCCTGCTTCCCCAAAACGCTGGACGGCTACCTGTATGCTATGCTGACCCTGACCGGGATTCAGTTTATCACCGTGGGGCTGATGTGGTGGGCGCAAAAAATACAAACCCGGAAACTGCACCGGAAGGAAACAGAGGTGTCGGTTTTGTGAAGGATGCTTTTCTTACCGATCCCCGGCTGCTGCTGTTGGCGCAAAAGATTCCCAAAGGAGCGGTGGTGGCCGACATCGGTACCGACCACGGCTATCTGGTCTGCTATCTGGCGGAGAAGGGGATTGCCTCCTATGCCTACGCCTGTGATATTGGGGAAAAGCCGCTGGAAAATGCCCGCAGGCAGATTCAAAGCCGCGGCCTTGAACACAGGGTGGAAGCCCACCTGACCGATGGCCTGCAGGGGCTTCCACTGGACCGGATCACCCATGTGGTAATGGCCGGCATGGGGGGAGAGCTGATTGCCGATATTTTAGAGGCTTGCCCCGGTGCTCGCCGACAGGAGATAGGCTTTTTGCTGCAGCCCATGACCAAGGCGGAGCGTTTGCGCCGCTGGCTATGTCAAAACGGCTACGAGCTGATCAGTGAGGAAGGTGTGGCGGCGGGAAAGTTCCTCTACACCGTTATGGAGGTCGCCTATACGGGAAAGATTTGGGAACCGGAACCTCTCTTTCTCTGGACCGGGAAGCTGCCGGAAAGCCGCTGCCCCCACAGCAAAGCTCTGCTGCGCCGGATTGCCACACGGCTGCGCCGCGCCGGAGAGGGGCTAGCTACCTCCCCCAAGGGACAAGCGTCGGCAAGGGAATATCTTGCCTTAGCGGCGGAGATAGAACGCATAGAGAGGGAAGGAATATGAAAACCTATTTGGTACAGGATTATTATAACGCCATCGAGGGAATCGCCCCCTTTTCTCTGGCCGAAAGCTGGGATAATCCCGGGCTGCTCATCGGCTCGGGGCATCAGCGGGTAGAGCGGGCTCTGGTGGCTTTGGACGCCACCCTCCCGGTGATTCGGGAGGCGGAGAAAGCGGGGGCCAATCTCATCGTCACCCATCATCCTGTCATCTACGAAAAGCTGGGGCGGATTCCCTCCGAAAGCCCCGTATATCACGCCATTCAAAGGGGAGTGGCGGTGATCTCCGCCCACACCAATCTGGATGTGGCCAAAGGCGGCGTCAACGATGCTTTGGCGGCCCGGCTGGGACTGCAAGAGGTTTCCCTACTGGAGAAAAGCCGTTCCAGCCCGTGGAAAAAGATGATTGTCTATGTGCCCTCCACCCACGTCGAAGAGGTGTATCACGCCATGACACAGGCGGGAGCAGGCAAACAGGGAAATTATGCCGGCGCAGCCTTCCTCTCTCCGGGGGAGGGGCGGTTTATCCCGCTGGAAGGGGCCAACCCGTTTTTGGGAGAGGTTGGGAACCTAGAAATGGCGGAGGAGCTGCGACTGGAGATGCTGGTTGCTCCCCACTGTCTGGATGCGGCTGTCCGCGCCATGAAAGCAGCTCACCCCTACGAGGAGCCTGCCTTTGACATTCTGGATACCCACTCCTTTTTCACCCAGGAAGGGCTGCCCCGGGTGGGCAACCTAAAGCAAAGCCTTGCCCCCGACGAGTTTGCCGCCTATGTCAAGGAGCGGCTGCAGGTGGGGGGGATCAAATACACTCCCGGGCAGCAGAATATCCAGAGAGTGGCTCTTTGCGGCGGCTCGGGGGGAGGATTCATCACCCGGGCGGCGGCAGCGGGAGCACAGGCCCTGGTGACGGGGGACGTCAAGCACAGCCAGCTGCTGGAGGCTTCCAGCATGGGGCTGACCCTGGTGGACGGCGGCCATTACGCCACCGAGGCAGTGGTGCTCCCCGTCTTGTTGGAACGACTGAGGCAAGCCCTGCCTGGTGTCGACATTCAAATTGCCGGCGTCTGCGCCGATCCTGCCCAATACATTGGGGGATAAGGCTTCTGCTCCCCTGCAAAAAACGAAAGGGAATCCTAACACATGGCTTTAGACGGTATCTTTCTGTATTTTCTCACGCGGGAGCTGCAGGGCTTTCTCGGTGCCCGGGTGGATAAGATTGTTCAGCCCTCCCGGGAGGAAGTGATCCTCCACTTGCGGGGCCGGGAGGCTTCGGGGAAGCTGCTCCTTTCCGGTGGGGCGGCGGCTCCCCGGATCCACTTCATGGAGGAGGTGCCGGAAAACCCCAAAACTCCCCCCATGTTCTGTATGCTGCTGCGCAAACGTCTGGGGGGCGGCAGGCTGACAGGCGTGGAACAAATGGGGCTGGACCGGATTCTGCGGCTGGAATTTGAGGCCCGCAACGAGCTGGGGGACCCGGTGACCCTGTTTGTGATTCTGGAAATCATGGGGCGGCACAGCAACCTGATTGTCACCGAGGAGGACGGCAAGATCATCGACGCCATCCGCCGGGTGGACATCACCACCTCCCGGGTACGGCAGGTGCTGCCGGGGATGACCTATGTTCTGCCGCCTTCTCAAAACAAAATAAGCCTTCTGGAAGCCGAGCCCTCTGTCATTGTGGAGCGGCTGCGGGAGGGCCGGGAAGCGGAGCTTTCCAAGGGGCTGATGGAGCATGTGGAGGGCTTTTCCCAGTTGGTCTGCCGGGAGGCCGCCCACTTTGCCACCAGAGGCGGGGAGGTTCTGGCCACCCAGCTGACATCGGAGCAGTCAGAGCGCCTGTGCTTTTATCTGGCCGGTGTAGCGCAGTCCTTGCGGGAGGGTACGCCAACTCCCACCATGGTGCTGGAGCCTGACGGTCGGCCTAAGGACTTCTGCTGTCTGCCGGTTCATCAGTACGGAGTGGCCATGATCACCCGGGATTACCCCGACTGCAGCTCCCTGCTGGAAAGCTTCTATGGCGACCGGGAGAGGATGGAGCGGGTGCGTCAGCGCTCGGGGGATCTTCTCAACCTGCTGGCTGCCACCTCTGACCGGATCACCCGGAAGCTGGCCTATCAGCGGGAAGAGCTGATCCAGTGCGCCGACCGGGAGCAGCTGCGGCAAAAAGGGGATCTGATCAGCGCCAACCTCTATCACATCCGGCAGGGTGATACCGCAGTCCGGGTGGAAAACTTCTACCATCCGGAAGGGGAAGAGCTGGAAATTGAGCTAGACCCAAGGTTGACTCCTGTTCAGAATGCCCAGCGGTACTATGCCGGGTACCGCAAGGCGGATACGGCGGAAAAGCACCTGAAGCAGTTGATTGCCCAAGGGGAAGAGGAACTGCTCTATGTAGATTCGGTGTTCGACGCCCTCACCCGGGCTGACGGGGAAACTGAACTGGACACCATCCGACAGGAACTGAGGGACAGCGGCTACCTGCGCCGGAGCTCCCGCTCTACCCCGGGAAAGAAGCAACCTAAAATTCAAAAGATACCCTACCTGCGCTATCGCTCCACCGATGGGTATCTGATTCTGTGCGGACGTAACAACCTGCAAAACGATCGCCTGACCATCAAGGAGGCGGAAAAGCAGGACATCTGGCTCCACACCCAGAAGATTCCTGGCTCCCACGTCATTATCCGGGGAGTGGGGGAGAACATCCCCGACGCCACCTTGGAGGAAGCGGCTGCCATTGCCGCCTATAACTCCAAAGGCCGGGCTTCCTCCAAGGTGCCGGTGGATTACACCCGGGTGCGCAATGTCCGCAAGCCCAACGGCTCCAAGCCGGGGATGGTGATTTACGAAACTTATCACACCATTCTGGCAGAGCCCGATGAGGAGCTGGTCCGCTCTCTGGAAGAAAAATAATCCCACCATAACAGAGTTTATCGGCATTGGATCAGCGGACTTTTTAAGATTTGAAGACAATTATAGAAACGGAAAAGAGAGCGGCGTCAACCGCTCTCTCATTTTTTTGAGCTACCGGCCTAAGATCAGCGCCGGTTTTGCTTCCAAGGGGGAAGCTCTTCCATGGGCTTGCTCGGCGGGTGCAGCTTCCGGTGACGCAGATACAAAAAGGCAGAAAGCGCACATCCCGATAAGACGCAAGGGGGAACCACCATCATCAACAGCTTGAGGGTGGTGCCCCGAGCCTCTGCGGGGGAGCAGGCCAGCAGATAGGCGGTGACGGCAACGGCGTATAACAGCAACCAGACAAAGGCGGCGGGCACAAGTCGCTTTTCGGCAAAGATAAAGTGTAGGACATTGCAGACAAAGGTGCCGACCAAAGCGGGAATCAAGCTCTCCAGAACATTGATCCAGAAGAGAGAAACCTTTCCCGCCAAAAAAGCGTCCAGACCGTCCAGAAGAAGGAGGTAAGCCATGGCGTAAACAGCCAAAAACAAAATGGAAAGGCAAAAGCTGTTCAGCACAAGGGTACTCTTGACTTTTCCGTTTTTGGTGGGGAGGAAGATGCCCCAAAAGGCATCCCCCCTCTGCTTCCACCGCTGCTGCCGTTCCAGTTCGGTTGGGGGTATCTGAGGAGTTTGAGCCATTGCCATCATCCGTTTCTTATTGATCTGCTTGATCTGTCGTTAGACAGCGGGCAAACCACCGTCTGAAACATGTGATATCAAGCCTGTGGCAAATCAGTTTATTTCATAGGGCTTTTGGCCAGCCAGTAGTCCCAGAAATCCTTGGCATCTAAGAAGATGCCGTAAACGCCTTCAATATCGGTAGGAATGCTTTTGACTTCGCTGGCTGCAAAGGGGTTGTTGGGGTTGGTATAGTCGCTGCGAACAGACCAGTTACCTTCTTTGGTGAAGGGCTTAAATCCGGGGCCTCCGCCTTCTGCACCGCCCATCAGGAAGCGGATAAAGAGACGAGCGCCTGCGGGGTTGTCGCACCCCTTGACCAGGTAGAGATAGTTGGCATTCATGACGTTGAGGAAGGGGTCCAAATCGTCCACCCATTCAATATCCCAGCCGTTTTCGTCCCGGTTGGTAATTTTACCGGCAGAGGCAAAGCCTAAGGTGTCTATGCCTGTTGTACTACTGGCATGAACTGCCTCTACAATGTCGTCTCCATCATTGATAAAGGTGAGCTTACATTGGCTCAGACGGTATAGGAATTCATAACCGGCATTGTTTTCGGGCACGCCGGGAGTTTTAGAAGCGTCGTAGGTATATTCCAGCGGCTTGCCGTAGGTCTGCTCGTACGCCTTTGCCATTTCTTCAGCTAAAAGAATCATGTTACAATACAGAGCCATATAGGTGTCATTTCCAGAGGGGTTTTGAAAAACCAGATTGAATTTGTTGTTGCCACTTTCATCTTTTTCGATAATCTGCCACCAGTTGCTCACAGGGGCGGAATCATGTATTGCAGTATTATAGTACCAGAAGTTGAGCCCCACATAAAAGGGCATACCGTACTTCAGCAACTCGGGGTCGATGGTGGAGCAGATATCGCTGGGGTAATAGGTTTCCAGATACCCGGAAGGGAAGAAGTCGTAGTAGATTTCTCCCGCACTGTCTTTGCACTGTAGAATATCGGCGTTTACGTTGTTGCTCTTGGCTTCAATTTCAATTTTGGAAACTGCTTCGTTTTGGTCAAAGTCGGTGGATACAGCCTTTAGTTCAGGGTAAGCTTCCATAAAAGCTTCACAGGTTTTGGGCATACGGCTGGTGATGGCGTAGATGGTAATTTCCCCGCCTTCTTGCTTGGCTAGCTCGTATAGCTCTTCGTCGGTCATGTCGTTCCACTTGTCGTCTTCGCTGATCGCTTCGGCAGCGGGAGCATCGGAGCTGCTGGAAGCCGGGGCGGGGGCGGCAGAGTTGGGAGCGGCGGAATCGGGGCTTGACGCCGGGGCAGGAGAAGCGCTTTGACATCCGAATAGGACAGTGCAGCACATCAGTGCAACCAGACATAATGCCAGAGTCTTTTTCATGCGAAAGTTCCCCTTTCTGCTTGTAAATGTGAGTACTGCCAATATATCAGCCGCGGGCCTTTTAGACCGCAAGCTTGATCAACCGTGTGCTTTTCTCGTTATAGACATTCATCTTGTTGGGATCAATGCGTAGGTACACTTTTTGATTGATGTTGTATTCGGCCAGACCGATCTGCTTTGCCAAAAACTCCTGCCTGCCCACTGAAAGGGTCACCAGAGTTTCGGAACCCGCAGGCTGACTGGCGTAAATACTGGCTTCGATGGCCCCTTCAAAGGGCTCAGTTTCGATGCACACCTGCTCGGGGCGAAGTCCGATCACGCAGGAAAAATCCCCTTCCGGCATGGGCTCATCGGTGAGATGTTCGCTTTCATAGACGTAGCTGCCCAGATCGGAAACCACATGAAGTCTGCCGCCTGCGATTTTGCCAGTAGCCTGAATGAAATTGATGCGGGGGTTCCCAATAAAGTCGGCAGCCTGCAGATCGATGGGGTTCATATAAAGCTCCATGGGGGGCGCCACCTGAGTGAGGACGCCTTCGTGGAAAAGGGCGATTTTGGTGGACATGGTCAGAGCCTCCACCTGATCATGGGTGACATAAATGATGGTAGTTCCCATTTCGTTGTGCAGCCGCTTGAGCTCGGAGCGCATGTCGATGCGCAGCTTGGCATCTAGGTTGGACAGCGGCTCATCCAACAGCAGCAGCTTAGGATCGGAAGCGATGGCCCGGGCGATGGCCACACGCTGCTGCTGACCACCGGAAAGCTCGTTGGGATACCGGTGGGAAAGCTCGTCGATCCGCATTAGCTTTAGGGCATTCATTACCTTATCTTCAATGTCCTGAGGGGGCATCTTCTTGATTTTCAAGCCAAAGGCAACGTTTTTGTACACTGTCATATGAGGCCAGAGAGCGTAGCTTTGAAAGACCAGATTCAGGCCCCGCTTGCTGGGCTCTTCGTAGTAGGCATCGTCGCAGTTAATTACCTCCCGGCCGTCCATCAACATCCTGCCGTTCTGAGGTTTTTCCAGCCCGGACACCACCCGCAGAGTGGTAGTTTTTCCGCAGCCGGAAGGCCCCAGCAAAGTCATAAAGTCGCCGTCCTCAATCACAAGGTTGATGTCCTTGAGCACGTGGTTGTCTCCATAAAATTTATCGATATTAATAAGCTCTATTCTACTCATAATCAGAATCCTTCCGTATTCGTCATTCAGGATGCTCCGCTTAACCCCAGCTCTTGCCAATATCTGCGCCAAAGAACTTGTAGGCAATCCAATAGCACAGCAGTACAAAAGCCAGCACACAAACCGAAACCGCGTCTGCCATCTGGGGCAGGGCGTCCTTATTATAGGTATAGGCAAGATAGGAAAGGGTGCGGTTCTGGGGGGTGATGAGGAGAATAATCAGATCCAGCTCTTTCGCAATGCTGATGAACACCAGCATAAATCCGGAAATGAATCCCTGCTTGGCCAGGGGGATGATAATACTTGCCATCCGCCGCCAAAAGCTGGCTCCCGCAATATCGGCAGCTTCTTCCAGCTCCACGCCAATCTGGAGCATGTTGGCGGTTCCTGCCCGGCTGGCAAAGGGGAAGTGCTTGACCACACTGGCCAGTACCAGAATGGTAAAAGTTCCGTATAGGGAAGGGATTAGCCCTCCCAGCCGCGGCACGCTCCACATGGACAAATAAATGGCGGAAAAGGCGATGGCCGGCATCAAATAGGGCACAAACACCAGTTGCTCGGTGGCTTTTCCATACCATTTTCCCCGTCCCCGGGAGCTAATGTAACCCAGAAACTGCCCCGAAAAGGCGGTGATGATGGAAGAGACGATGGTCAGCTTAATGGTGTTGGCAAGGGCATTGGTAAAATCGGGATTGCGGAAGATACCCGGGACATGGCTGACGCGACTTTCAAGGTCCAGCTCACCGATCCAGTTGTAAAGGGTAAGGTTGTCGCGTCCGTAGCCGCCGCCGGTACTGACCTGGAAGGTTTCCAAAATTAAAATCAACATAGGCAGAACCATAGCTAACAGCAGAAAAACAGCTAAAAAGATAAGCAAGGGTTTCTTGGCCTTCCCCAAGGGCATGGGGGTGTGCTTGGTCCCCTTGCCCCCCATGGTTTCGTAGGATTTGCGGGTTCCCACCATTCGCTGGTTGGCAAATATGGTACCGGATGCCATCACAATTAGCAGAATTGCCATGGCATAACCAAAGCCTGCCTGCCGATTGTTGATGGCGTCGTGCATTTTGGTAGAAAGGGTAAAGTATCCGATTCTCATCCCCAGATTGGCCGCTACGCCAAAGGAGCCTACCGCCTTGGACAAGGTCATGATGGTGGAGGAGAGAACGGCCGGAGTCACCAGCGGCAGAGTGATATACCGTAAAATCTGTGTTTTGCTGGCTCCCTGAATTTCCCCCATCTCCTCCAGCTCCGAGTTGACCGAGCGCAGGGAGGAGGAAACCATTATGTAGGAGAAGGCATAATAATGCAGGGTCATCACCAGAATGATGGCGATGGGACCGTAGGCCAGCCAGTCGGGAATAGGAATCCCAAGGCCGCACAAAAATCCTGGGGAGCCGCTGCGGGAGTTGCGGAACATGGCAAGCCAGGACATGGACTTGCACCAGGAGGGAATCATGTAGGGAATGATGATGAGCATCCCGATAAAGTCCTTACCCGGCAGGTCGGAGCGAACCATCAACCAAGCCAGGAGAGACCCCAAAGGTACCGAGATGACTGCGGTGATAATACCCACCAGCAGCGAGTTGCGCAGAGGCTGCCACAGCAGCGCCGAAGAAAGATTGCTGGCAAACAACTGCTTCCAGTAGTAAAGGGTAAAGTCTCCCACCTGACCATCTACCCGCCGCAACTCGCTTTGAGCCAAGGTAAAGGTAGTCTGCACCATCTGCAACAGGGGAATGATGATGAGGCAGATTAGAACAATAAGGGAGATGAACACAATCATGTTGAATGGATTGGTGACCACATTCAATACAAGATTCCGAAGCCGCTTCCCTGTGAGTGGTTTTCGCTTTGGTTTTGCCACACCAACACCTCTTTCTTGTGATAGATTTGCCACAACATATCCCCTGTATCATAACCCTGTGTTTCAGGTGGAATGAACTCTGCAACAGCTTCCCGAAGAAGGAGCCGAGCTTTGCCGAACTGCACCGGGCAGGACTTTACGTTCCCGCGTTCATAGCGGTGGAAGAATACCCTAATTCGGCCGACTTGGCCAACTTTAAGAGATCCACTTTTCGACAACGTTTGCGAAGACAAAGCAAAAAGAAATACTTGCGACTTCGTAAACGTTTGCGCACTATGCTATATTATAGAATACTATTTGGGATTTGTCAAATGTTATTTATATATTTTAAATTGTGAGCAATATAATTTATAGTAAATATCACCATTCTGTAACAATTCATGGTGGGTTCCCTGCTCGGCCAGGCGGCCTTGATCCATCACCAAAATCAGATCGGCGTTTTCGATGGTGGAAAGGCGGTGGGCAATGACAAAACAGGTTTTGTCCTTCATCAAACACTGCATGGCCTCGTTGATTTCCAGCTCGGTGTTGGAATCCACGTTGGAAGTAGCTTCGTCCAGAATCAGCATGTTGGCGTCAATCAGCATGGCTCTGGCAATGGTCAGCAGCTGACGCTGTCCCTTGGAAAAGTTCTCGCCGCCATCCTCCAATGGGGTATCGTACCCCTGAGGCAGTGACAAAATATGCTTGTGAATTTTGGCGGCTTTGGCAGCCGCGATCACCTGTTCCCGGGTGGCGTTTTCGTTTCCGTAGGCAATATTCTCGTACACAGTGCCGGAAAAGAGCCAACTGTCCTGGAGCACCATGGCGTAGGACATCCGCAGATCCCGGCGCACCATATCGCGAATATCGGTGCCGTCTACGGTAATTTTGCCTGACTGCACATCGTAAAACCGCATAAGAAGATTGACGATGGTGGTTTTTCCCGCACCGGTGGGCCCTACAATGGCAACAATGCTGCCCTTGGGCACATCAAGGGTGATGCCGCGGAGTATCTCCTTTTCCTTGGTGTAGGAAAACGAGATGTCCTCCAGCCCGATGTGACCCTCCACCGCAGGGAGGGAAAGAGCGTTTTCACGGTCGGGGAGCTCGGGCTGGGCATCGATCAGGCGAAAAACCCGTTCGGCGGCGGCAGCAGCGCCCTGAATTTCGCTGACAATATTGGCGGCCTCCCGAATGGGGCTGGAAAACTTGCGGGAGTAGAGGATGAAGGAGGAGACTGCGCCCAGTGTGAGCCGTCTGGAGAGACAAAGAATAGCCCCCATCACGCTGCCAAAGGCCAGCGAAATGTTGTTGATAAAGTTGACCATAGGGCCCAACAGAACGCTTTTGGCATCGGCTAGATAAAAGGCATCCATAGCCTCGTTGTTTTTGTTCTTGAAACGGCGGAGCATAGCATCTTCACAGCTGTAGGTGCTGACCGCTCGTCCTGCCGATATGCTTTCCTCAATCAGGCTTCCCAGCTCCCCCAGCTTCTTGGAGCGCCTGCGGAACAGGGGATGCATCCGCTTCATCTGCCAGCGGGAGACAAAGGTGGTGACGGGGACGCTAACCAGCACCACCACCGATAGGGCGGGGGAGAGGATCAGCAGCATGACAAGGGAGCCCAGCACCGTCACCACGCTGCTTGAAATTTGAATTAGGTCGGTGGACAGAGAAGTGCCGATGGTATCCACATCGTAGCAAATGCAGCTGATAATGTCCCCCACCGGGTGAGTGTCAAAATAGGAAACGGGAAGCTGCATCAGATTCTCAAAGATGTCCTGCCGCAAGCATCCGGCAATTGTCTGACTCAGGCGGATGAGGATGAGGGAGAGCAGGTAGGAGAGTACCGCCGAGGCTCCGTAACAAACCAGCATGAGGGTGCAGTTGTAAAACACGGCGGGGAAATTTACGCTGCCTGCCTTGGTCCCAATGGCATCGATGGCTGCTCCCGACAGCAAAGGAACCACCAGAGCCAAAAGGTTGGAGGCGATCATCACCACAAAGGCAGCGGCGATCACCATTCTCCGCCGGGCAAGATACTGCCAGAACCGTCGGAGGACAGGCAGCACCTTGGTTTTGGAAGGCTTTTTCACAGGGTGGCACCTCCCATCTGAACCCGGACAATTTTGCGGTAATCATTGCACCGCTCCACCAACTCCTGATGAGTGCCGGAATCCACCAGACGACCCTCCTCCAGCAGCAGGATGTGATCGGCCCCCCAAATTGCGCTGATCCGCTGGCTGACAATCACCATGGTAGTGTTTGCATACTCCTGCCCAATGGCCTTACGCAGGGCGGCGTCAGTTCTATAGTCCAAAGCGCTTTGCGCATCATCCAGTACCAGAATTTCCGGGTTGGCTGCCAGCGCCCGGGCGATGAGAAGGCGCTGCTTTTGACCGCCGCTGAGGTTGGAGCCCCGTATATCCAGCCGGGTGTCGTAGCCTTGGGGGAGGCTCTCGATAAAATCGGCAATTTGGGCGGTGCGAGCCGCCTTTTCCACATCTTTTCTGGGAATATCCCGCAAAAAGGAGATGTTCTCGTAGATGGTGTCGGCCAACAGCACATCATTTTGGAATACCGCCCCAAACCGCAGTCGCAACTGGTGAAGGGGAATGCTCCGCAGATCTTCTCCGTCGATGCGGATGCGACCGTCATCTACATCATAAAAGCGCATGCACAGGCTGATAAGGGTGGTTTTTCCACCTCCGGTTGGGCCGATGATTCCAAGAGTTTCCCCCCGTTTGAGGGCGAAGCTGATATTCTCCAGATCGTTGAGGGCCTTATTGTAGGAAAAAGATATGCTCTCGCAGGAAATATGGAGCCCGTTGTCCACATGATCCGGTTCACATAAAGGCATTCCCACAGGGGTGCCCATCACTTTGTTGATTCGCTGAGCCGAAGCACCGCCCGTGGACCAGAGGATAAAAATCTTACGAATGGAAAGCACTGCGTTGAGAATGATGGTGAAGTAGGAGAGAAAAGCCATGATTTTTCCCGGCTGGGTCTGTCCGGCATTGATGCGGAAGGCCCCCAGCAAAATTACCAGCATAAACCCGGTGTTGAGCAGAAAGGTCATGGCCGGGGCGATAAGGGAGATCATCAGTCCTGCGGAGGTTTCTGCCTGCCGGACCTGTTGGTTGACCTTTTCAAAACGGGAAACCTCCCAATCGGTTTTGGAAAGAGCCTTAATCACCCGGATTCCAATGGAGCTTTCCCGCACCACCCGAACCAAATCGTCTATTTTTTCGGTAACATTGGCATAAAGGGGAATGCCCTTGCGGGTGATGTGCCAAATCACCAGAGAAAGCAGGGGAACCAGAAGCAGCAGCACCGTGGCCAGATGGGGCTCCAGCTGAAAGGTAAAGAGCATGCCTCCCAGCATCAGCAAGGGGGCGCGGATACCAACTCGTTGGGATCGCTCCACCAACTGATGGACGTTGTAGGTATCGGTAGAAAGCCGGGAGATAAGGGAGGAAGCGGAAAAGCTGTCCCGTTTGTCGGCGGGCAAAAACAGGATGTGCTCAAACAAATCATATCGCAGCTTTTTGGTGATATCCCGAGTGGTGGCGGCGGCCATCCGGTTTGCCTTTACGTTAAAGGTAAAGGCAATTACCGAGCAGAATGCCATCAGCCCTCCCGCCTTCAGAATCAAGGGAACATTCCTGGTCGGCATGAGGGTATCCACAATATAAGCCAGCAGCCATGGGATGATCAGGTCCATCAGGGTCCCTAAAAACTTGATGATCAGCCCTAGAGCAATCCGCATCCGGTAAGGTTTTATGTAAGCACCTATAGCCCCCACCAAACATCACCTCACATGCAGATAAATTAAAACGTTTGCGTTAAAACTTCTGCTCATATTATAGATTGAATCCAAGAAAAAAGCAATCAAAAAGCATGTTGCAATAAAAATAGTTGTAACATGTTAAAACTTTATACAAAATGAAATTGTATCATTGGTGATTGACAACAAAAAGCACAATGTTGTATAATGCAAATAACGAAAACGTTTGCGAAGCGTTGGGACTATATTACCCATGGGATGATTATAGCGAGGAGGCGTATGAATGAGGGGTTTTACCATTGAGCACATCTTTTTTGATGTAGGGGACACCCTGCGCATCACCACCGATATTCCCGAGCATCGGCGCAGAGCCAAGGAGCAGGCGGTAGAGCTTTTGGGTCTGACCGAAGACCCGGAAGCCTTTGCCCGAAAAATCAATGACCGGTACGAGGAGTACCGCAACCACGCCACCAAAGATTGGGTGGAGCTATCAGAGGAGGAGCTGTGGACCCGGTGGCTTGTTCCCGAGCTGGACCCCGGGTTGGTGGTCCCCCATGCTGTGGAGCTCACCTTTTTGTTCCGGCAATTTAAGGGATATCGGGTGACGGTGGACGGTGCCATGGAGGTGGTGCAGGAGCTGACCCGCAGAGGCTACAAGCTGGGGATTATATCCAATGTCATTACATCCCGGGAGCTGCCCGACTGGTTGGAGGAAGACGGCTTCACCCCTTATTTTCATCCGGTGGTGCTTTCCTCTCACACCGGTATTCGCAAGCCCGACCCTCAGATTTTTCAGATTGCTTTGGATCAAATTCCTGTGCCTGCCCGGCAGTGCGCCTACATAGGCGATAACGCCGAGCGGGATATGGGAGGGGCCTATCACTCGGGATTTGGCATGCGGATTCTGGTGGATCACAAGGGGACTTTACCCCGGGACTTTACCGAAGAAACCCGGCCTCACGCCATCATCAGCGGCTGCCGGGACCTGTTGGAGCTGTTTCCGGTCGCACCGCAGGCACAGGTTCCGCCGGAGTATTTGGCAGAAATCAACACCTAGTATATAAGTTGGGAGGAAAGGAATATGAACACGACGATCAAAGCCATCTTTTTTGACTTAGGAAACACTCTGCGGATTCTACATAAGATTCCCGAGCATCAGGAGGCGGGGAAAAGGGAGTTTGCCCGGCTGGCGGGCACCCATCTTTCTCCTGATGAGTTTCTGGAAATGATCGACGACCGCTACGAAGGCTACCGCAAGTGGTGTTTTCGCACCCAGCGGGAGGCAACGGAGGCCGAGCTGTTTACCAAGTGGCTGCTTCCGGAATACGACCGGGATCATGTGTTAAAACATGCGGTGGACATGGCCTTTCAGTACCGGCAGTGCTCGGGCAAGCGGCTGGTGGTGCCCAACGGCCAACAGGTGATTGATACCCTCCACAAGCGGGGCTATCGTCTGGGCATCATCTCCAACCTCATTACCTCCGAAGAGGTCCCGGATTGGTTGGAGGAGTCGGGGATGGGCCGGTATTTTGACCCGGTGCTTCTTTCCTGCGTCTGCGGTCTGCGCAAGCCAGGAGTGGAGATTTTCCATCTGGCAGCCCGGCAGGCAGGACTCCCCGAAGAGCAAATCGCCTTTGTGGGGGACAATATTAACCGGGATATTCCCGGCTCCAAGGCGGCGGGGTATGGAGTCAACGTGTTGTTCACCAACCCCGAAACCCTTTCCCGCAAACCAATGACCGACTTTAATCGTCCCGATGCCGTCATCTTCCGGTTTAGCCAGTTGCTGGAGCTTTGCCCGGGAGTACCGGACGTCAACGTAGAGTTTGCAGCGTACGAAAATAAATAAGGAAAGGAGAATTCTGATGGCTGTTTTGGGACACGGGGGAAGCAATCTGGCCGAAGCCGTTCGGGCATCCTATGACAAGGGGATGGTGGATTACTCCATGGAGCCGCTGGTCTTGGAGGATGATTCCGGCATACCGGTAGGGACCATCAAGCCGGGGGATGCCGTCATCTTCTGCTGCCGCAGGGGCGAGAGGGAAATTGAGTTGACCGACGCCTTTACCGCTTTGGAGTTTCCCCACTTCCAACGGGAAAGGCTCAAGGGTCTGGACTTTGTCATCCTCACCATGTACCATGAAAAATACAAGGATATGCCCATTGCCTTTGCCCCCACCCAAGTGGAACAAACCTTGGCCCAATGCATTAGCGAGGCGGGGATGAAGCAACTGCATCTGGCGGAATCGGAAAAATATGCTCACGTTACGTATTTTTTTAATGGTGGAAGCAGCCGGACCCTGCCGGGAGAAGATGACCTTCGGGTGTCGTCTCCCAAGGGGGTCCCCTTTGATACGGTGCCCGAGCTAAGTTTGCCTGCTGTGGCGGTAGAGGTGAAGGAGGGAATCACTAAGGGGTACGACTTTATTGTTACCAATTTTGCCAATGGCGATGTTATCGGTCACACCTCTAACACCCAGGCCAAGGTGGCTTGCGCCGCCTGCGTGGACCAGCATCTGGAGGAGGTGGTGGAGCTTGCCAAGAAGATGGGCTATGTGGTAATAATCACCGCAGACCACGGAAATTTGGAGGTAGCTTATGGCAAAGAGGGGAAACCTCATGTAGCCCACACCACCAATCCCGTACCGTTTTTCCTCATCGATCCCCAAAAAGTTGCACCTCTTCATCCCCGGGATGGGAGCCTGCAGGATGTAGCCCCTACAATTTTGCAGGTGCTGAGCCTCCGGCAGCCCCTTCTCATGACAGGGGAAAGCCTTGTGCCGGGGCAGACGTTTGGAGAGGGCCGAAAGGTTCTACTCATCATCCTGGACGGCTGGGGAATTGGCCAAGAGGACGACTCCAACCCCATCTTTGTGGCAAACACCCCCTACTGGGACCATCTGCGGTCAGCTTATTCCATGGCCCGGCTGCAGGCCTCCGGGGAGGCGGTGGGCCTGCAGGCAGGTAAGGCGGGCAACTCGGAGGCAGGGCACATCAATATCGGTGCCGGACGGATGGTGATGCAGGACGACGTTCGCTTGGATGCCGCCATGAAGGACGGCTCCTTCCAGAAGAATCCAGTGTTCCACAGGACCATCCAAAACGCCATGGAGCGGGGAGGGGCCCTACATTTGCTGGCCCTGTTGACCAAAAAAAGCTCCCACGGATCGGTGGATTATCCCTTGGCCCTGCTGCGTATGGCAAAGGAAGCGGGGCTGTCGGAGGTGTACGTACATATTATTTTTGATGGCCGCAGCACCCAGCCGGGAAGCGCTCCTGCTCTGCTGGAGGAGCTGGACGCTGAGATGGCGAAAATCGGCATTGGAACCATTGTGGACGGTGTGGGCCGGGGCATTGCTCTGGACCGGGATGGCAACTACCATAAGATGCAAAAGGCCGACGAGTCCATGGTGTTGGGAAAGGGGAAGCGCTACCGCTAACAGGGAGCCATGTATGTCGCAGTAGATAGCCTTATAATAACAAAGGAGGTATTTGGCATGAAGAACACAGTGAACACCATCTTTTTTGATGTGGGTGCCACCCTACGGGTGGTGGTAGAGGACCCGGAATTTTCGGCCAACGCAGAGCGGCAAATGATGGAGCTGGTAGGCACCACCTGCTCTCACCAGGAGTTTTTTGCAGAACTGGAAGAAAACTATAAAGCCTACCGCAAAAATGCCAAAACCACTCTGCTGGATGTTTCGGAGATGGAGCTGTGGACCCAGTGGTTGCTTCCCGATTATCCCCACGCAGACATTGCCCGCCACGCCGCCCAGCTTACCAAGCTCTGGCGGGATCACGACGGGCGCAGGGTTCCTCGTCCCGGCGTCAAGGACACCATCGTCCAGCTCCACAATCGGGGATACAAACTGGGAATTATCGCAAATACCATTACCGAATACGAAATCCCCAACTGGATGATTGAGGATGGCGTCTCCCCCTACATCACCACCACCATCCTTTCCGCCAAGGTACGGCTACGCAAACCCGACCCCGACATCTACCTTCTGGCGGCACGGGCCATCGGTTCCCAGCCCCACGAGTGCGCTTACATCGGCGACAACCCCAAGCGGGATGTAGAGGGAACTTTTGCTGCCGGATATGGCCTGATGGTGCGGATTCAAGATCAGGATAAGCCCTCCAAGGAGGCTCCCAGTCAAACCCACCAGCCCCACCACATCATCCATGAGATTCCCCAGTTACTGAATCTTTTTCCAGCTTTGATTTAAAAAGAAAAGGGCGGATCGCCGGGTAGGCTGATCCGTCCTTTAGTCTTAAAAATCTAAAAAATACCAGAGTCCTCCAGCCCTACATTGGTATGGAGCCGAATGTCCGCCAAGTGGGGATGCTTCCGGCAAGCCTCTTGAATGCGCACCAGCACCAAATCGCACTGCTCCAGAGAAGAGGTGGGGAGTAGCAGCACATACTGGCAATCGGAAAAGCGGGCGAAGACGTCGCAGTGCCGGGTGCTTGTCTGTATCACTCGAAGCAGTGCGCTCATCATCTGGGGGCGATGCTGGGGCTGGGGAATCTCTCCATGGTCATCGGCAAGGGTGAGGAGGGCCAGAAAGACGCTCTGTCCAGTTCGGGTCACCCAGCGAGACAGCACCTGATAAATATGCTTTAGGATGGAGTAATCGCAGAAAATGGCACCTTCGCCGGGGTAGCTTTCCCGCAGGTCCTGCCGGATGGCATCCAAATCCGTTTCTGTAGAGAGGGATCGTTTGCTTATCTGGCGGTAGAGTTCCCGCAGGGAAGGGGGGAGGGGAACCCCCAGCTCCTGCCGATACAGCCGGTCAGCCTGCCGATAATGCTCGGCGGCCTGCTTGCCATCCCCCTGTGCGATGAGGGAGAGGAGCATGTACCGATGGACCGCTTCGTGATGCCGGTCCACGGTGAGGGCCTGCCGGGCGATGGCTTCCATCTCCGGGTAGCGGCTAAGGGTATGCAGCAGCTGCAACACCTGACAGACACACTGGAAATATAGGGATTTATAGTAACCTCTCACTGGGGTAATCCAGCTTTTCGGAGCGCTGTCCGCTAAGAAGTCTCCGGTGTACAGACCGATGGCCCGGAGGTAGTAATCGATGCGAAGATCCATGGGAAGGGCGCAGTTCCCGGCTTTGCGGTGCAGCTCCTCAAACTCCTCGGCATCTACCGCACAGAGGATGTCGTTGTTCCACTGGTAGGTGCCATCGCAGTAGAGGATGATGCTTTTGGCAAAGGGAATTTCATATCCCAAAAGCAGCGTGCGAATGCGATATACCAGATTTTTTAAAGCGCTGGCAGGATTGTCGACGGGGCTGTCCTCCCATAGAGCGGCGTAGATTTCTTCGGGCGGGATGGTTCTATGGCGAAAGGCAATCAGGTATTCCAGCAGGCTCCACAGCTGATACCCCCGGGACGAAGAATCTTTGATCATTTGCCCCCCGATCTGAATGGAAAGCCCTCCGAACAAACTGACCCGAACCGGTAAGCCGTTATATCCTCCTTCTTGGCGCTTTGTTGTCTCCATATATTCCGACTCCTTATCAAAGTGTGACCTTAGTTATCCTGATCCATTAGGCAATATCGGAAGAGAATGCCAATCGTTTAATCGGGAATCCTGCCTTACATTATATAATGCAGGCCTTAGCAATGTAAAGCAGGCAGGGCATGAGTCTCCGGCTTGGGATGGAAAGAGCGGCCCCGGTTGGGACCGCTCAGCCTGTCAAAAAAGGTCGCCATGAGCGGCTATTTTTGATATAATGAATCTGGTGATGGAAATGCTTGAGCGAAGTGAAGATTTACGCTACACAACAAAATTTGCGTGTCTGGACAGCCTGGTTCCCGAGGGGCACCT
>JAHDPQ010000049.1 GCA_018434245.1 Oscillospiraceae bacterium | reverse complement strand
GATTTGGACATCTTCTCGCCGTTTTCGCCCAGAATCATGCCGTGGCTGGTGCGGCGAGCATAGGGCTCCTTGGTGGGAACCACGCCGATGTCGTAGAGGAACTTATGCCAGAACCGGGAGTAGAGCAGGTGGAGCGTGGTGTGCTCCATGCCGCCGTTGTACCAGTCCACGGGAGTCCAGTACTCCAGCGCCTCCCGGGAGGCCAGAGCTTCGTCGTTGTGGGGGTCGCAGTACCGCAGGAAGTACCAGCTGGAGCCTGCCCATTGGGGCATGGTGTCGGTTTCCCGCTGAGCTGCTCCGCCGCATTTGGGACAGGTGCAGTGGACCCACTCGTCCAGAGCGGCCAGAGGGCTCTCACCGTCGCCGGTGGGCTTGTAGCTTTCCACTTCAGGCAGGGTGAGGGGCAGGTCCTTCTCGTCCAAAGGAACATAGCCGCACTTGGGGCAGATGATGATGGGAATGGGCTCGCCCCAATACCGCTGCCGGGAGAACACCCAGTCCCGGAGCTTGTAGTTGATTTTATGCTCGCCCTTGCCCTGTTCGCCCAGCCAGGCGGTAATTTTCTTCTTGGCTTCCTCCACCGTCAGGCCGTCCAGCATTCCCGAGTTGACCATGATCCCCTGGTTGCAGTCCTCAAAAGCATGCTGGGTGATGTCGCCGCCCTGCACTACTTCCACAATGGGCAGATCGAACTTTTTGGCAAACTCCCAGTCTCTCTGGTCGTGGCCGGGTACCGCCATAATGGCACCAGTTCCGTAGCTGACCAAGACATAGTCGGAGATATAGATGGGAATTTCCTTGGAGGTGACGGGGTTTACGCCGTTCACGCCCTCCAGCCGGACGCCGGTTTTATCCTTGGCCACCTCGGTGCGCTCAAAGTCGGACTTGCGGGCAGCTTCCGCCTGATAAACACGGACGGCATCCATATTCTGAATGCGGTCCGCCCACTTTTCGATCAGGGGATGCTCGGGAGAGACCACCATGTAGGTGGCTCCAAAAAGGGTATCGGGCCGGGTGGTATACACCTGAAGCACATCTCCCGCCGTGGTGTCGAAGTTGACCAGCGCACCCTCGGAGCGGCCGATCCAGTGCTTTTGGCTGGCGACCACCCGCTCGGGATAGGTCACCTCGTCCAGATCATCGATGAGGCGCTGGGCGTACTTGGTGATGGCCAGCATCCACTGGCTTTTCACCTTACGGACCACCTCGCCGGAGCAGCGCTCACAGGTTCCGCCCACCACTTCCTCGTTGGCCAGCACCACCTTACAGGAGGTGCACCAGTTAACGGCCATCTCTTTTTTATAGGCAAGGCCGTGCTTAAACATCTGCAGGAAAATCCACTGGGTCCACTTGTAATACTTGGGATCGGTGGTGTTGACCTCTCGGCTCCAGTCGAAGGAAAGCCCCAAGGATTTGATTTGCTCGGTGAAGCGCTTGATGTTCTGCTCGGTCACTACTTTGGGATGAACGTTGTTCTGCATGGCATAGTTTTCCGCCGGAAGGCCAAAGGCGTCCCATCCCATGGGATACAGGACGTTGTATCCTTCCAGACGGCGCTTTCTGGACACAATATCCAAAGCGGTATAGGGCCGTGGATGCCCCGCGTGAAGCCCCTGACCCGAAGGGTAGGGAAACTCGATGAGGGGGTAAAACTTGGGCAGAGTGTAGTCCTGCTTGGCGGCAAAGACCTGCTTTTCCTCCCAAATTTTCTGCCATTTCTTTTCCACGGCCGCAAAATCGTAACGCATGTTATTTCTCCTTCGCTTTTTCTTCCTTGTCCAGCAACAGGCCGTCGGCACTCTGCCTGTCCCTGTTTTTTCCCAACAGTGCCACGGCGTCCCCATGGCACTGTGTAATCTCCTCCCGGGAAAAACCGCCCCGGACCAGAGTCCGGCCATCCAGCTGCAAAAGCCAGTGGTAAAAAACTTCCACCACCTCCGGCAGACCGCTGGACGGCCTGTGCTCCAACTCCTCAAACAAAAGGTCTTCCGCTTCGCCGATCTGTCCCACGTTTATCAAAAACCGCAGGGTAGTCAGCAAAGAGCGGTCATCCATGGATATTTGGGATTGCCAGCAGATGTCCTCTTTCTCGTCCTGCTTACTCAGTAGGAGATGAGACAGCACGTCGGCAATGCCACGGATTTGGCGCATAAAATAGTCGTCAGACACGTTGCTACTTCAGCAGCTCGGCAACATCCAGCTTGGGAGCATCTGCCCAAAGCCGCTCCAAACAGTAAAACTCCCGGGTTTCACTGTAAAAGATGTGGATGACCACATCGTTATAGTCCATCAAAATCCACATGGCGGAAGAGGCTCCCTCAATTTTGCGAGGCTCTACCCCTTGGGCAGAAAGCTTCTCCTCCACTTCCTCAGCCAGAGTTTTCACCAGCGTGGTGTTCCCCGCAGAAGCAATGACAAAATAGTCGCCCAAGCTGGTGACCTCGTGGATATCCAGCACCACAATATCCTCGGCTTTTTTGGAATCCAGTAGCCCTACTGCCTTTTTTACAATTTCTTTAGAAGTCATACTTTCGCTCCGATCCTTTTTTGCTTGAATATTCATTATACGCTTCCCAGCTCTCTCTGACAAGGGGCAATCCCCTTTTTGCCACATAAGCCACCGTGTGAGAAAGGCAGAGGAACATGGCTTCGTCCAGCGAATGCCGGGCTGTTTCCCGCAGCTGCTCCACGTCGGAGTAGCTGCGATCTGTGCTAATGGCGTCGGCCACAAAGACGATTTGTTCCAGCCGGGACATCCCCGCCCGGCCGGTGGTGTGATACCGGACCGCCTGCAAAATGCTCCGGTCGGCAATCCCCAGCTCCTCTTTGAGATAAAAGCTGCCGCAGACCCCGTGCCAAATCTGGGGATTTTGCAGCCACTCCTCACGGAAGTCAAAGCCGTGGTGTTCCATGTACTCCCGCTGCCAGCCTTGATGATTGTCCCGGCAGATGTCGTGGAGCAATCCGGCAAGGCCTGCCCGGTACCAGTCTCCACGGTGAAGAACCGCCAACTCAAGAGCCGTCTGCTCCACCATAAGGGAATGATGATATCGCTTGGGGGAAAGGCCTTCTTTTAATATTTGCCGAAAAGGCAAGGTGGTGTAAACTCTCAACAAAGTGCCTCCTGCCAGAAATGTCTTTTTTTTCTCACAAAGGCAACCCTTGATCCCCTAGGGCTTGAGGTACAGCCCGTGGGCGATGATATACTCCCACACATCGGGGTGGAGCAGGCTGGACACATCCTCCCCGGCGGCAATCATCTTCCGCACTTGGGTGGAGCTGAGGGGCTGGGCTTCGATGTTGATGATGATACACTTGGCCCCCTGATTTTCCAGCACCTGCTTGTGGATTTCCATCATGGTCAGCTCCCCCTGCTCCCGTTGGGCGCCGCACAAGGTGGCCATCTTAAAGATTTCGGGAGCCAGACGCCAATCCTGTACCGTCATAAACATATCGCCGCCCATAATCAGGTACAGTTCGGAGCCGGGATACTTTTCCAGAATGTGGCGCAGGGTCTTGTAGGTGTAGCTCTTGCCCTGCTGTTTTATTTCAAATTCCGTCACGTGAAACAGGGGAAGATCTTGGGTAGCCAGACGGCACATGGCCAGACGGTCCTCACCGGAAGCCAGATTTTCCGCATGCTTGTGAGGTGGAATAAAGGAGGGTACGATCACCATCCTGTCCAGCTCCAGCTGGGCTGCGTATTCCCGGGAAAGGTAGATGTGAGAGTTGTGTATGGGATTAAAGGTTCCTCCAAAGACACCGATCTTCATGGCCAAAGCCTTTCGCCTCCTTTGTTGACGGTGCCGCGCACCTGCCGATTTTCCGGCGGGTTAAGACAGCTTAATCAGATTTTTTTCCGGGTTGTTGCGGTACAGAACAAACCGGGTGCCGATGACCTGCACCACATCGGCGGAAAGCTCCCCCGCCAGCTGATGGGCCACTTCCCGGGAGGAAAGCTCGCAGGTGGGCAAAACCCGCATTTTAATCAGTTCCCGGGCGGTGAGAGCATCGTCCACCTGCTTGCGCAGGGCGTCTCCGATGCCGCCTTTTCCCACCTGCAGGATGGTGTCGATGGAATTTGCCATGCCCCGCAGGGTGGCCCGTTGTTTGGTTGTAATCATAAATACTCCTTCATGATGGAAGATTTTTTCAGGGTACGGCCCCTCCATCCCATGGTGGAGGAGCAGGCAGGGCAGGCAGTTCCCCGCCCTATAAGGCTGCACCAAATTCCTTACCGAGATTCCAGTGTTGTGCCCAAAAGCTGGGCAAAGGTTCTCAGGGCCTTGCCCCGATGGGAAACAGCGTCCTTTTCCTCATCGGAAAGTTCGCCCAGACTGCGCTCTCCCCGGTAGAGGATTGGGTCGTAGCCAAAGCCGTTGCTGCCCCGGGGCTTGTATCCGATAAGGCCCTCGCAGTGCTCCTCCGCCCGCAGGACGGTGTCCTGATCCAGAACACAGCAGATGGCGCAGGTAAAGCGGGCGGTGCGCTGCTCCCTAGGCACTCCCTCCAGCTCCGCCACCAAAGCGGCAATTTTGTGGGAGTAGGGAGCATCTTCCCCGTGGTACCGGGCGGAGTATACCCCCGGCCTTCCCCCCAGAGCATCTACGCAAAGGCCGGAATCATCGGCTAGGGCAGGTTTTCCCGTGGCTTCAAAAAAGGCTTTTGCCTTCATATATGCATTTTCTGCAAAAGTTTCCCCCGTCTCCTCCACCTCCAGCTCTACTCCCAGCTCTTTGGGGGAGAGGACCTGTATTCCTAGTGGGGTGAGAATCCGGGCAAACTCCTCCAGCTTGTGGGGGTTTCCCGTTGCGGCTACCATGGATGTCATTGGGATTCCTCCTGAGATTCTTGCCCGGTTTCCACCGGCGCAAACATGGCGGTGGCAAACTGGGCGGGATCAAAGGGCCGCAAATCGTCGATGCCCTCTCCCACGCCGATGAATTTAATGGGCACTTGCGTCTCTTCCTTGATGCCGATGACCACGCCGCCCTTGGCGGTACCGTCCAGCTTGGTGAGGACCACGCCGGTCAGGCCGGTGGCCTCCTTAAACTGCTTGGCCTGACTCAGGGCGTTCTGTCCGGTGGTGGCGTCCAACACCAGCAGAACCTCCACATCGGCTCCGGGCAGTTCCCGGTCGATCACCCGGCGGATTTTGGCAAGCTCATCCATCAGGTGCTTTTTGTTGTGAAGCCGCCCGGCGGTATCGCAGATGATGACATCTCGGTTTCGGGCCTTACCCGCCTGCATGGAGTCAAAGACCACGGCGGCGGGGTCGGAGCCTTCGCTCTGCTTGATGATCTCCACATCCGCCCGCTGGGCCCAGATTTCCAGCTGCTGGATAGCGGCGGCCCGGAAGGTGTCGGCGGCACAAAGGAGCACGCTTTTCCCCTGTTGCTTGAGCAGCAGGGCAAGCTTGCCGATGGTGGTGGTTTTGCCCACCCCGTTGACCCCGATGACCAAAATCACGGCGGGGCTGGAATCCAGCTGGAGGGAGCAGTCCCCCTCCAGCATTTCGGCCACAATGCCGGCCAGCATCCCCTTGAGCTTGGCCGGGTCGGTGGTTCCGGTGCGTTTGATCTCCTCCCGCAGCTTCTGGATGATCCGGGAGGCGGTCACCGCGCCCACATCGGCCAGAATCAGGCCTTCCTCCAGCTCGTCCATCAAGTCATCGTCGATGGCGGTAAAGGAGTTGACGATCAAATCCATCTGCTGGGAAAAACTCTCTCTTGTCTTTTTCAGTCCCTCGCTGATTTTTGAAAAAAAGCCCACAGTCCAAACCTCCGGGAAATGTATTGTTGAATCCAAGCCTCCCGCCGGGAGGAAACAAAGTCTTGAGTATGGGTTATCCCTGTCAGGAAATGCCCAGTGTGGCCTCCACTTCCTCCACCGCCAGTTCCAGCAGTTTGGAAACCCCTTCCTCCTGCATGGTCACCCCGTAGAGGACGTCGGCTTCCTCCATGGTGCCCCGGCGGTGGGTGATGGCGATAAACTGGGTGCTCCCTGACATTCTACGTAGGTAAGTGGCAAACTTGACTACGTTGACATCATCCAGCGCGGCTTCGATTTCGTCCAGCAGGCAGAAGGGGGAAGGCCGCACCTTGAGGATGGCAAAGTAAATGGCGATGGCCACAAAGGCCTGCTCTCCGCCGGACAATAGCGTCAGGTTCTTGATGATCTTGCCGGGGGGCTGCACGTAAATCTCCACCCCCGACTCCAGCACGTCCTCTTCTGCCGTCAGGGTCAGCTCGGCTTTTCCCCCGCCGAAAAGTTCCACAAAGATTTGGGAAAAATGGTGAGATACCTGCTGGAAGGTGTCGGTAAACAGGGTGCGCATCTCCTGGGTCAGGTCGCCGATGAGCTGGAGCAGCTGCTTTTTGGACTGCTCCACATCCGCCACCTGCCCCGAGAGGAACTCGTACCGCTCCCCCACCTGCTTGTATTCTTCGATGGCGGCCACGTTGACTGAGCCCAGCCCCTTGATCTTGCCCCGCAGCTCGGACAGGCGGCGCTGCGCCTTGTCCTTGCCCGGCAGCTCTACCACAAGCTGGGCGGCCTGTGTGCGGGTTAGCTCGTACTCGTTCCAGAGCTTTGCGATGATGGCATCGTAATCGCCTTGCAGGGTGTTCTGCTTGGCTTCCAGAGCGGTCAGCTCCCGGCCAACCGCCTCCTTCTGCCCCGCCGTCACTCGGTCGGCGGCGTGGAGGGCGGTGATCTGTTTTTCCCGCTGGTTGCGCTGGACAATGAGAGTGGCGATCTTTTCCTCCAGCTCCTTCTTTTCCGCGGCTTCCCGTTCCATCAAAGCGCCCAGTTCTTCGATCCGGGCAAGGATGGTCCGGTTTTCCCGCTCCAGCCCTTCCTGCCGGGCCTTGAGCTCCTGGGCCCGGAGCCCTGCGTTTTCCAAGGTGCTGCGGGCCTGTTCCAGCTCCTGAGCCAGCAGCTGGGTGTCCTTTTCCGCCGTCAGCCGGAGCATGCGCTGCTCTCCAAGAGCTTCGGTGGCGGCCTGTGCTCCCACCGCTAGCATCTCCTGACGGGTGCGCACCGAGGCCACCTGTTCTTCCAAACCGGCCAGCTGCTGTTCCAGCTCCTCCACCAGCCGCTCGGCGGTGACTTCCTCGTCCCGCAGGCTTTCCAGCCGGGCGGTGAGATTTTCTACCTCCTGCCGGGCCAGAATCCGGTTCTGCTTGGCCCCTTCCAGATTTTTGCGCAGCTGATCCCCCGTTGCCTGCAGCCGGACCGTCTCCTCCTGAGCGGTCTTGATCTCCGCGTCGATCCCGCTCATGGCGGCCTCTACGGCGGAAAGCTCCTCGGTAAGAGATTTGCGGCCCGGTTCCAGCTGGGCCATCTGTTGTTCCAGTTCCTGCGCTTTACTGCGCAGCTTTTCAATTTCGGTTCTGCGGCCAAGAGCCCCGGTCCCCCGGGCGGAGGAGCCGCCGGTGAAGGAACCGCCGGCGTTGATGACCTGACCGTCCAGAGTGACAATCCGCAGGGAATACCCAGATACTTTGGCGATTTGGTTGGCGCAGTCCAAATCCTCGGCCACGCAAACCCGCCCCAGAAGCTGCTCCACCACCTTTTGCAGGCGGGGCTCCGTCTGCACCAGATCGGAAGCCAGGCCAAGATAGCCCTCCTGCCCCCGAACGGCGGAGACATTGGGGGGGCGGCTTCCCTTGATGGTGTTGAGGGGCAGAAAGGTCGCCCGGCCTGCCTTTGCGCTCTGGAGCATCCGAATGGCCCCTTTGGCCACATTGTCGGTTTCCACCACGATGTTCTGCATGGCGGCTCCTAGAGCGGTTTCGATGGCCAAGGTATACTCGTCCTCGGTGGAGATCAGAGAGCTGACCGGGCCGATGATGCCCCTGACGGCTCCCTTTTCCGCCTGGCCGAGTATGTATTTCACACTTCCGGCAAAGCCTTCCATGCTCTTTTCCATGTCTTCCAGAAGCTTTGCCCGGCGGCGGGCATCCTGCGCCTGATGTTGCAGGCTTTGCATCTTCTCCAAAAGCTCCTGCAGGGACCGCTTGCGGCTTTCCCCTTTCAGCTGGTAGCCCCGTCTGGAGTTTTCCAGTCCTTGAATTTTTTCCCCTTCTTCGGCTTTTTGGGTGTCGCATTCCCCAATGGCCTCTTCCAGCTCCGCCACGGCTTTGTCATGGGCGCCGCTGCTCTGGCGCAGAGCGTCCAGCCGTGCGGTGCTTTCGGCCAGTACTGTGCCGGAGGAGGCCTTGAACAGCTTTGCCTCCTGCATGGCCTCCTGCACCGAATCCCGACGGACCTGCAGGACTTCCAGCTCCTGATTGACCTTGGCCACCTGCTCCCGCTGCTGGGCAAGACGCTCCTCCGCGGCTTCCAGCTTGGATTGCAGAGAGGCAAGCTCCCCTTTGGCGGCTTCCAGCTCCTGCTCCTTCTCCCGGGCCCGGGCTTGCAGAGCATCGTTGCCTAGCCCCAAGGCTGCCAGCTCCTGCTCCACTTCGGCAATGCTCTGCTTGTTGTGGTGGATGTCATTTTGCAGCACCGCCACCTGAGCCTGATGGGCGGCAATCTGCTCCTCCAGTCCCTTGACGGCGGCCCGCTTTTCTTCCACCTCGACTCCTAGACTCTGCACTTGGAGGTAGGCGGCCTCAATTTCCCGCTGGTGTTCCGCCCCCTCCCGCTCCAGAGTTTCGTAGCGGTTTTTGGCGAGATAGAGCTTATCCTCCTGAGCCGACATCTGCTCCTTGAGCAGCTCCAGCCCCTGCATCCAAAGGGAAATTTCCAGGCTCTTTTTCTCTTCACTGTAGCTAAGGAATTCCTTGGCCTTGTCACTTTGCTCCTTGAGGGAACCCACCCGGTCCTCCAACTCCAGCAGAATATCCCGCAGGCGCACCAGATTTTCCTCCGCCTGAGCCAGCCGGCGCTCTGCTTCCTCCTTGCGGTAGCGGAATTTGGAGATGCCGGCGGCCTCCTCAAAAATCTCCCGGCGCTGGGAGGCTTTGGCCGACACAATCTCGCTGATTCTTCCCTGCCCGATGATGGAGTAGCCGTCCCGGCCAAGGCCTGTGTCCATAAACAACTCGTGAACATCCCGCAGGCGTACCATGACGCCATTAATACGGTATTCACTCTCTCCCGAGCGGTAGAGACGGCGGGAGACGGTCAGCTCCTCCGGCTGCCCCGGTAGCTGCTGGTCGGAGTTGTCGATGACCAGCTGCACGTAGGCGTACCCCACCGCCTTGCGGCTTTGGGTTCCCCCAAAGATAACATCTTCCATCCGGCCGCCCCGCAAGGTTTTGCTGCTCTGCTCCCCCAGAACCCAACGCACCGCATCGGCAATGTTGCTTTTGCCACTGCCATTAGGCCCCACCACGGCGGTAATGGGGCGCTCAAAGGTCAGCTCGGTTTTGTCGGGAAAGGACTTAAAGCCCTGAATTTCCAGTTTGCGCAGACGCAATGGCGTTTCCTCCTATCGTTGGTTGAGAGGGTGTGGGCGTTGAATGGGCAAAGCGAATCTTTGACGGCTTTTCCTGCCCATTGGAATGGCCCCGAAGGGCCGGGATCATTCCAATCGGCAGGCAGGCGCTATCGGCGCTCCACCCGCAGTTGCAAGGGCTTGACAAGAGGATCGGTCTCAATGGCACAGCGGTAGCCCATCTCTTCCAGATGCAGCAGATTCCGGCGGTTTTGCCCTGCCATCTTGCTTTGATGACCGGGGGCTACATACAGTGTAATCGGACCGGGCGGGATTTCCTGCTGGGTAAGCTGCCGCTTTGCAGCATCCAGCAAAATCTTGCCCTCGCAGAGCTCTCGCAGGGCAGGATGATAGGGCCCGGCCACCAGCCGCTCCCGCAGCTGTGCTTCATCGTGAAGCCCCAGCCGGATCACCGGAATCCCCCGACGGTCAAAGAATTGCAGCAGGCGGGCACAAAGCTCCACCGTTTCCTCCAAGTCGGGGGGAAGGTACTGCCCTGCCCGGTAAAGGGCTGCAAGCCCGGTTTCCTCCAGAGTCAATGCGGGATAAATCCGCATGGTATCGGGGAAAAGAGCCGCCAGCTTCTCCGCGGTTTGGAGGGTAGTCTCCCCGGTATCCCCCGGCAGCCCCGTCATCATCTGAAGCCCCAGAGAAAAGCCCGCTGCTTTGATAAGGGCCGCCGCTTGTTCCACATCGGCGGCACAGTGCCCCCGCTGAGCTAGGGCCAGCACCTCGTCGTCCATGCTCTGGGCTCCCAGCTCGATAGAGGTAACCCCAAAGGCTTTGAGTTCGGCCAATATTTCCTCATCCACGGCGTCGGGCCGGGTGGAAAGACGAATGCCTGCAAAGTTGGCACGATATGGCTGAACCGCCTGCAGCAATGCGCGGCGGTATCCGGAGTCGATAGCGGTAAAGCTCCCGCCGAAGAAGGCAACTTCCCCCTGCCCGGCTCTTGGTCCCATCTGCTCCAACGCCCCATGAAGAAGTCGGTCGACATCCTCGGGAGAAGGAGGCTGCGTCCGGCCGGAAATAACCCGCTGGTCGCAAAAAGTACAGGTGTGGGGACAGCCTTGGTGGGGTACGAAAATAGCGATATTGGCGTGAGACTTCACTGGCCCATCAGCTCCAGAGCTTCCTTGGCGGCAGCCTGTTCCGCCGCTTTTTTGCTGCGGCCCTGCCCCTTGCCGATGATGTTGGAGTTGAGCAAAACCTCCACCACAAACCGTTTGTCGTGGTCGGGCCCCGTCTCCTCCACCAAGCGGTAGGCCAAAAGCTCTCCGGGGTTTTTCTGCACAATCTCCTGCAGTTGGGTTTTGTAATCGGTAAAGCCCTGCTCCACCTCCCCTTCCAGCGAGCGCTGAGCAAAGGGAAGAATAAAGCCTTTGGCTTGTTCGATGCCACCATCCAGATAGATGGCGGCAATGAGAGCTTCAAAGGCGTCGGCCAGCACTGAGGCCCTGTCCCGCCCCCCGGTCATCTCCTCCCCCTTGCCCAAAAGGAGGTGGTCGCCCAGACCAATTTCCCGGGCAAAGCCGCAGAGGCTTTTTTCGCAAACCAGAGAGGCCCGGATGCGGGTTAAATCCCCTTCCGCCATGTGAAAGCGCTGGAAAAGGTAGTCGCTAACCACAATAGAGAGGACGGCATCCCCCAAGAACTCCTGCCGCTCATTGTTTTCCCCGCTCCGCGACTCGTTGGCGTAGGAGGAGTGGGTCAGAGCCAGACGCAGGAACCCTTTGTTTTGAAAGGTGTAGCCTATCTTTTGTTCCAGAGATGCCATATCACTCATCAGCGTTTTTCTGTTCCTCCTGCTGGGTTTTAAGAGCGGCCAGCCCTTCTGTAATGGTGTCGATCATCTGGTTTTCCACCATCCGCTTGGCCTGACGGATGGCATTTTTAAAGGCTTTGCCGTTGGAGCTGCCGTGGGCCTTGATCACCGGCTTGGCAATCCCCAGCAAGGGAGCCCCGCCGTGCTCGGTGTAATCCATCTGCTTGCGAAAGCTGTCGATGCCGTCCTTGATCAGGGCGGCGGCCAGCTTGGTGCTGAGATTCTTCAGGAGAATCTTCTTCAGTTCCACCGAAATCCACTTGCCCATCCCCTCGGTGAGCTTGAGAATAACGTTGCCGGTAAAGCCATCGCAAACGGCTACGTCGCAGCCGCCCAAGGGAAGCTCCCGGGCTTCTACGTTGCCGATAAAGTTGACCGGGGAGCCCCGCAGTAGCTTGCCTGCCTCAATCTGTAGCTCTAGACCCTTGTTGTCCTCGGTGCCGATATTGATCACACCCACCCGGGGATGTTCGATGTTCAGCACCTTGCTCATGTAGGCGCTTCCCATGATGCCGAACTGCTGCAGCATTTCGGGGCGGCATTCGACGTTGGCGCCGGAGTCCATCAGCAGGTAGGGGCTTTCGGTGGTGGGAACCACCGTGGCAATAGCCGCCCGCTTGATTCCCTTGATCCGCTTAACCACAAGAGAGGAGCCCACCACCACCGCACCGGTGTTTCCGGCGGTGACAAAGGCGTCCCCTCTGCCCTCGGCCAGCAGCTTGAGTCCCACCGCCATAGAGCTGCCCGAGTAGCTGTTTAAAATCTCGGTGGGGTCCACATCCATGGGCAAAACTTGGGAGGCCGGGGCGATTTTAATCCCCTCCAGATTGGTCAGAGGAATGCCGCTTTCCTCAGCGGCGCTTAAAATATCGTCCTGCCGGCCGCAAAGAGTCACTTGCACACCGTACTCCCTAACCGCCATGGCTGCGCCCTTGATCACTTCCAAAGGGGCGTTGTCGCCGCCATGAGCGTCGAGAATAATGTTCATGAGTATCCCACCTTCGGTAGTTGTAGTTGGTCAATCAGTGGATAAATCATTGTGGGGTTTGCTGTCAGTTGTACTTTCATATAAAAGCGCAAGTCCGGGCCTTTGCCCGGTCAGAGAATATAGAGGCCGGTACG
>JAHDPQ010000109.1 GCA_018434245.1 Oscillospiraceae bacterium | reverse complement strand
GATATCCTCTTTGCTCAGACCGGGCAGCTCTGCGGAAAGCAGGTAGTGGTCCCCCTGATCGACAATATCGGTGCGGAGCATTCCGGTGGCGGGAGCAGCGTTTTGAAAAAAGCTACGCTCCAGATCGTCTAGGTAGCCCCAGATGCCTCGGTTACCTGTGCGGAAGGGTATCAGTTCAAACATCGCAATTCCTCCTATCCCTTTGCAATTGATGATTACTGATCTGAACCAGAGGGCGTCCTTGTGACTGTCTCTTGGTTTAAGTTTATTATAGCCTGCATTTATGACGTATATTTGCAGATTTTATGACTAAATCGTAAATGTTGGCACTCTATCATTCAGAGTGCCAACATTTCAGCAATATGTCGATCTAAAAGGCAATTCGCTCCCTGATGGGAAGCGGAAGAATTAAATCCCGGCTAAATCATTGTACCAGTTGAGGGCAGATATGTAGGCGTTATAGATGACATCGCTGTTTAGGCCGTTTGCTTCAGAAAACTTGGTGACTTCATCCCAATTGGCGTACTCGTAATGGCTGAAGAATTCGATCAGGTCGGAGTAGACCCCCTCCTTGGTAGTGAGGGAAAGGCGGATGGCTTCGGCCATGGGGATTTCCTCCATCAGCTGCTCCACGGTCATATCCAAGGCGATATGAAGCAGGGAGAACATTCCGGTTAAAAAAACATACTTGTCCACACGGGGCGGATTCATCTGGGGAACCAGTAGCTCCCCAAACTGCGCCCGAATCAGGGACATGCGGATCAGCTCCAAGGGCTTGTCCCCGGCTACTCCCCGCAGAGCCAACAGGGCGATCCATTTTTTCAGGCTCTCCTCCCCCAGATAGGAAACCGCCATGGGAATGGAGCTCATCCGGTTGCGGAGCCCCACGGCAGCGGAGTTGAGGAGTTTGAGCAGCTTGTAGGAAAGGGCCACATCCGACGAGATCACCTGCGTGATCTTTGCAAAATCCACATAGTCGTCGGTACTGGTCAGACGGATCAGCCGCAGATAATTGGCCTTGAGGGGGGAGACGTCCTTTTCCTTGCGGACCACCGAAGGCTGGCTAAAGTAGCTGCCCTGAAATAAGGTAAACCCTGCTTTTCGGGCATTTTCCCAAGCCTCCTGCGTGTTCACCTCTGTGGCAATAAAGGTTTTTCCGGGAGTCTTGTAGATAATCTGGAACCGGGCTTTTTCCGAGAGGCCGGGGGCAAATTTGAAATAATCCGCCACTTTTAACAGTTCATCCGTCCACTCATCATCCCGCAAGCCGTCGATCATCAAGGAATAGCCGTAGCTGTTCAGCCGCTTGCAGGCCTCCAGCTCCTCCGGGGTTATGCTTTGGCCAAAGCCCATCTGGATGACAAACTTATCCCGGGGCAAGTTGTTGAGCACCGCCTTGCAGTCCAGCTTGTTGGAGTGGGTGATGATGTACTTGAAGTTATTTTCCAGATCCCGCAGGCCCAGGGAGTCTACGGCTCTGTCGTAATCTCCCAGACTCAGGTCTTTGCCGCCATCTTTGCGGCTGCTTTCCATCAGCTCGTAGGCAAAGGTCTTGCCCCCTGTGGTGAGCAGGGGGCGGATGCTGATGTAATAGTCCTCAAACTTTTTGGCGGTATCGTATCGATCTTCGAAGAAAACCAGTTGGTTGCGTCCGGCGTTCTTAGCCTTGTACAGGGCAATATCGGCCTTGCGCAGCAGCTCGGAAAGAACCGTGCCGTGCTGCGGGAAAAACGCCACCCCCATGCTGATGGTACAAGACAGATCGATGTGGGGCATGGTGTAGGAGTGAAAGGCCCCCCGCAAAATCCTGCCGTAGTAGCGGCGAAAATCCTCCTCCGTTTTAAGGCGGCCTTCCTCCTCTGCATATAGCAAGACAAATTCATCGCCGCCCAGCCGATACAGATGCCCCGAAAAAGCAGGAAGCTGATTGAGGTGATCGGTCAGGCGGCGGATCATCACATCTCCGGTATTATGGCCATAGGTATCGTTTACTGCCTTAAAGTTGTCCATGTCAAACATAGCAATGGTGCCAAGGAGGTTGCCTCGTTTATTAATCTTATCATAATCTTCCCGGAGCTTAATCCGGTTGGGCATCAGAGTGAGCTGATCCAGATATGCCAGGTTATACAGCCGCTTTTCTATGTTGCGCCTTTCCTGAATATCCTCCAGCAGTAGCAAGGTGGCCGGTTTGCCGTCCAGCCAGCTGATTCCCCGGGAAGTCACTGCATAAGGGCGGCCGAAATCGTCACAGATTTCAAACTGTTCGCTTGCATCTGCGCTGTCTCCATTGCGATTGGCACACTTTTTACACAGATCCGAAAATAATGCAGCACAACCATTCCGGCAGCTTGCAAACCCCCGTTGTTCCCGGATAAGGAAATCTTGGGCGGCAGTGTTGAGGTATAAAATATTGCAGTCCTCTCCTCTGACCACCACCACCAAACAATCCAGCACATCGAGAATTTCGGACTCAAGGCGCTCAGCTTCCGCTGTGTTGCTCCTCTTAAACAACATAAGCTATCCTCCGCTTACAAACATATATAATTATATCAAATACCATTGCAAATAGCAAAGGAATGAGCATATTTTTCCCCATCTGAAGGGAATGCTCCGCCGGAAGCAAACAATCTGTAAATTTGTCCCCCCTCTATGGAAAAACTTCGCATTCTTTGGTACACTAATGGGTAGAAAAGAGGGGGCATGTAAAATGGCAGACATTTTTGTGGAGTACATGGTTCAGCGTGGGATGACGCCCGGATTGCGGCTGCGTCAGCTGCTGATTGTTTTAGGCGGAGGGATAGCCCTTTTCCTGGCGTTTTTGCTTTCGCCCATGGCGGGAGGGCTGGGTTTCTTGGTGATTCTGGCAGGGCTGGGCATCGGCTTTCTGGCCTGGCGCCTGGCCCGGGCCCAGCAGGTGGAGTTTGAATACGCTCTGACCAACGGCGAGTTCGATCTGGACAAGATCATTGCTCGTTCCTCCCGCAAGCGGCTTCTTACCTTTCACTGCCGGGATGTGGAGCAGCTGGTTCCCTTTACCGCCGGGGAAAAGCTTCCCTCTGGCACCATCATGGCCTGCTCCTCCCCGCAGGATGATAGCCTGTGGCGCTGCACCGTCAAGCATCCCCAGCGGGGCTCGGTGACCTTTGTGTTCAATGCCAGCGAATCCCTGTTGGGAGCCATGAGCAAATTTCTCCCGGGCTCCGTCCGGCGGGAAGTCCTGGGGAACCGGCTGTGATATTGCGCACCGGGGTGGATCTGGTGGAAGTGGACCGGATCCAGCGTAGCTTGGAAAATCCCCGGTTTTTGCAGCGTTTTTTCGGGGAGCGAGAGAGGATCTGGCTGGAGGCCAAGGGGTGTCCCCCCCACAGTGTGGCCGCCAACTTTTGCGCCAAGGAGGCCTTTTCCAAGGCCATGGGAACCGGCGTACGGGGCTTTGCCCTGGGGGAGGTGGAACTGCTCCGGGATAAGCTGGGGGCCCCCTACTTCCACCTGAGCGGCCGGGCCCGGGAGCTTGCGCAGACAAGGGGACTTACCTTTTCGGTCAGTATCTCCCACACTAAGGAACTGGCCATGGCCTTTGTGGTTGCCACCGGCGGGTAGATCCGGCTTTGGCAGCAACTGTTTTTTGAGAAACTATACCATTTAACGATACGGGGTGATTCAACGTGCGAGTCGTCACCAGCGCCCAAATGCGGCAGATTGAAGAAGCTTCCCTGCACCATGATCTGACCTTTCAGCGTCTGATGGAAAACGCCGGTTCGGCAGCGGCGGCTTTTTTGCGCCGCACCTTTAAAATTCAGGACAGAAACTGCATTATCTTCTGCGCCAGAGGCAACAACGGCGGGGACGGTCTGGTGGTGGCCCGCAAGCTCACCGAACACGATGTCAACGTGGTGGTCACTTTGCTGGACGGCCAGCCTACCAGTCCCGAAGCTCAGGAGATGTACCGGCAGCTGGACGCCATGGGGGTACCCATCCTTCCCTTTGAACACGCTGCCGACAAGCTTTCCAGCTGGCTTACCCAAACCGATCTGGTGGTGGACGCCATCTGCGGCACCGGTTTTCGGGGAGAGCTGCGGGAACATCACCGCCAGGCCTGTGACCTGATCAATAACAGCACCTGCGCTATCGTCTCTCTGGACATTCCCACCGGGGTGGAGTGCGACTGCGGCCGGGTGGCCCAAGGAGCCGTCAAGGCCGACTTTACGCTGGTGTTTGACAGCCTCAAGCCCGCTCATGTCCTCCCCGCCTCCAAGGATCAGTGTGGAGCGGTGGAGGTGCTGGACATCGGCATCCCCGACGAGGCCCGGGCAGGAATTGTATACGGAACCTACGGCGCCCCGGAGGAGGATCCTCTGCCGGAGCAGCTGGAAGCTTCTTCCGCCCCGGAAGAGAAGATACTCCGCCAAGCCCCCTCCGTCACCGGGAGGATGACTCTTTCCAAGGCCTTTGATTTGATCCCTCCCCGCCGGGAGGACGCCCACAAGGGCACCTTTGGCAGACTGGTGAATGTGGCGGGGAGTGCCCGCTACCGGGGAGCCGCCATCCTCTCCACCCTGGGAGCCTTGCGCTGCGGCACCGGCCTTGTCACCCTCTGCTCCACCGAGCCGGTCTGCGCCGCTGCTGCGTCGAGAGTGCCAGAGGCTATCCTGATTCCTCTTGCTCAGAACGATCTGGGCACTTTGGACGGCACCCTGCCTCTTTCCGCCCTCACCGAATGCTTGGAGTCGGCGGATGCGGTGGTGTTCGGCTGCGGGCTGGGCAACAACCTTCACACCGCCCGGCTGTTGGAGCACGTGCTGCAAAACACCTCCAGCCCCATGGTGCTGGATGCTGATGGCATAAACGCCGTAGCCGGGAATATACATGTATTAAAAGAAGCAAAGGCCCCCCTGCTCCTCACCCCTCACCCGGGAGAGATGGCCCGGCTGGCAGGCTGCGATATTCCCCAAGTAGAGGCAGACCGGGAGGCAGTGGCTCTGGAATTTGCCCACCGCCACAATGTGACGGTGGTTCTCAAGGGGCCGCGCACCCTCATCGCCTGTCCCGACGGGGAACTGACCGTCAACGAGACGGGCAACTCCGGTCTGGCCAAAGGCGGCAGCGGAGACCTGCTGGCCGGCATGATCGGCGCTCTGCTGGCACAGGGAATGTCTCCCCGGCACGCCGCCGCAGTGGGGGTATTCCTGCACGGCATGGCTGCCGACCGCACCGCCAAGCGCCTTTCCCGCACCGCCATGCTTCCTCGCGATGTGCTGGAAGATTTGGCCGGCATCTTTTTGGAGCAGGGAAGGTAGCGGCTGCCGGGCAAGCAGTCATAAGGCTTTGTTTCTTGCATCTCGGGGCTGCTTGCTCCTTGGGGAGAGGATGGAAATGAGGCCTTTTTTGCTGCGATTTTTTCTTGTGTTTGGTGTTATTCTATGGGTGGGCCTGAGTCTTACAGGCTGCTCCAAGTCCAGAGATCAGGCCAAGGCTAAACAGCTGATGGAAAGCTTTTCCCAGCATTTTGAGTCGGAGTTTTCCTGCACCATGGACGGTCTGGAGCTGGAGGGGAAGATTTCCCGACCCAATCCCGGCTCCGGCGTCATCGAGATGACGGCCCCGGAGAGCTTGGCGGGGCTGACTTACCGCTTGGACTTAGATCAAGTGGAGGTGAGCTTCTCTGGCCTGAGCTTCACCTTAAACAAATCGGCGGGGGGTGTGGCGGGGCTGGTCCCCTTTCCCCAGGCCTTGACCGCCCTGAGTACCCTGCTGACCTTTCGGCCGGAGGAGCTTCCAGTGCGGGAGGGAAGCCTGTGGAAGCTAAGTTCTACCGTAGACGGCAAGGAGTGTTCCATGCTGATTGCAGGGGACACCGGCCTTCCGGTCAAACTTTTATTGGAGGGCGGAGATTTGAAAATAGAACTGAAAAACTTTGCCTTTTTAGGCTGAACCGCAAAGGCTCCTCCAAAACCGGGAGGAGCTTTTTTTATGCTCAAAGGACGGGATGGCAGGCTTTGCAATATGATGATAACGGGGGAAGACGCTGCAAAAGTGCCAAAATTTTGGATCAGCTTGTTTATTCGCTCCAACTTTCGGCAACAATATTTGCAGGAAATAACTAACGGAGCGTGATTCTACGTGACTGTGAAAAGAGGAGACATCTATTACGCGGACCTGTCCCCGGTGGTGGGCTCCGAGCAGGGAGGAATCCGTCCTGTACTCATTGTTCAAAACGATGTGGGGAACAAGTTTAGTCCCACGGTAATCGCCGCAGCTATCACCAGTCAAAAGGACAAGAGCCGGCTGCCCACACATATTCAGCTCCCCTGCGTGGGGTCGGGGCTTTCCAAGGATTCGGTGGTGCTGCTAGAACAAATCCGCACCATTGATAAAAAAAGGCTCAAGGAGAAAATGGGCCGGTTGGACGAAACCTCCATGCACGAAATTAACCGGGCTCTTTCCATCAGCTTCGGACTGGGAATTCAATAGCCGAAGCAACTGGGCGCTTCGTACGGGATTCATACGGGTCCTACATAGACGCAGGCGCCAGTGATATCGGGACAAACCGCAAGGCTCATGTGCAGGGGAACAGCGCCGCCTTCCCGCAAAAGGTCGGGGAAGGCGGCGCTTGCATTTTGGCCGGAGCTTAGGAAAAATCCCCTTGGGACTTTTCATTTGCCGGGAAAGATGATATAGTAATATCTGGTTATAGGGCAAAGAAATTTGCCGCAGCCGATCCCCTCAAGGGGAACCGGGCTATGTTCACACGCAAGGAGACAGACAAATGGCAAAGGAAAAATCCTGCGGTGCACTGGTGTACCGCAAAAAGGGAGATACCATCCAAATGCTGATCCTGCGCCACAAAATGGGAGGGCACTGGTCCTTTCCCAAGGGACATGTCGAGGCGGGAGAAACCGAGGTAGAAACCGCCTTGCGGGAGGTGCGGGAGGAAACCGGCCTGACTATTGAGCTGATGCCGGGGTTCCGGGAGCAGGTGCGCTATTCTCCCCGGCCGGGAATTTCCAAAGAGGTAGTGTACTTTCTGGGCTACGCCGAGGATTCCCGCACGGTGCGTCAGGAGGAGGAAATCAGCGAAATCCGCTGGGTCAACCTGCGGAATATGGGTGGATATCTCACCTACGACAACGACCGCCTGCTGATTAAAAACGCCCGCCGCTATCTGCGGGAAAAGGGGATCTATCCCCTGCGGGAGGAGCAGCCCAGGGTTCGGTAACGAGGCACGCTGTTAGGCCCACCGCCCATCCAAGGCCGGGCCCACATCAAACAAGAAAGCTCTGCCCACCTGCAGCCGCAGGTGGGCAGAGCTTTTGAGTACCGGCCTATGGATGAATCAGGAGGTCAGGTAGCCTAACAGCATCAAAAGGCCTGCCGCCAGCAGGCAGTACAGGCAGATGCGCCAGATGGGAGCTTTGGAGCGTCGGGGTCCCGTTGGCATCAAAGCACCTTCTTTCCAGAAAAGTCGTCTGCTCTTTATTGTATCCCATCCTACCTTTTATGGCAATCATCGGGGGAAACAACATGGCGACAAATGCTTGAAAATTTCCCGGTATCATGCTATACTGTTTGAGTTCGCACCAAGGCGGGATACTCCCTTACCAACACCGGAAGCGGCTTCTCGCAGCCATACTCTAAACCGGAACGCGCTACTGTGGCTCAATGGCAGAGCAGCTCACTCGTAATGAGCAGGTTGTCGGTTCGATTCCGACCAGTAGCTCCAAACATCCTCTGGTATTTTCTTAAAAATATCAGAGGATGTTTTTGTTTGGCCGTGATTTCGAACTGGATTCACATCTTTCTGGTTTATGCTTCTCTCCATCCTCGTATGCTCCGTGAGACCTGCTGTTTTAGGCACAATAACTGTTTTGAGAATCAGTGTTATCTTTTCAAATATGCCTGCTACACCTCCAACATTCTTGCAGAATAGCATATCAGATCATATTTCAATTCACTCCGCATAACAGTGACAGCTTAAATGATACCACCGGGCAACACAAGGATGTCAAGGGAGTCAAGCTCCCCTCACATTCAAGCGACCCTCTGCCCGCGGGTTACGGCCTCGCGACAATCAAATAGTCCGGGAATTTGGTTCCGGCAAGCATAATATCCCCCAGCCTGTGAATGCTATAGAAAACAGGCGGAAAGGATATGGTTTTATGGAACTCAACACTCAGGACTATTTAAAGAAGGCTCTTTTGGACACGCAGGAAAGAGTGCGGGACTTTATGAATTATGCGGAACAAGTAGGCGGCGGAAAGCTGCAGGAGTTTTTCCGCGATTACGCCGAATCGGAAGGCCGACAGGCACAGAAGATGCGGTCCTATCTGGAACGGGAAAAATAACAAGGCAAAGTGCTCCGGAACACGGGGCGCTTTTCTTTTGCCTCAAACTCAAACTGTGGCGGGATGGGCGAATGATAAATCAGGCAAAAACGGAAAAGCTAACAAGGGCAACTCCTCTAACCTCTTGAAAAAAGTTGTAGAATAAAGGGGGAATCGCAATGTCCAAGGAAAGCGCATATTTTCAGCTCAGCACCGTGGGAAAACGGGATACCAAGGAGCTAAAGCAGCAACTGGATGCCTTCCACGGCGTCATATCCGTCAGCATCAACACTGAGCAGAACACCCTGGCGGTGGATTACGACAACACCGGAGTCACCTGTGACCGGCTGGAACAACGGCTTCGGCAGCTTGGGTATCCGATAGAATCCTGCAAAACAGAACAGCATAGAATGTAGGTGAAAACTATGAGCAGCCACGAGCACAAGATGAAGAACACAAAACAAAACAAAAAGCAGGACGGAAAGTTCCCGTCCAAGAATGTGAACCACGATCCGCAGGCAGAAAGCGCCCGGGCCAAGTTTGGTCTGAACGCCACCTCTGACGGGGACCGCAAAACAAACGGCTAACCCTCGATGGGTGGCGGCCCAGACCACAAATCAAATAGCGCAGGGGGTATCTCTATGAACAGGAACCAATTAATTCAGCAGGTAAAGAGCGAATACGCCCGCCTGGCCCGGCTGGAAAACGGCAGCCATTTTTCCGATCAGTCCTACAGCACCACATCGCCGGAAGCCTATTACGAAAAGGCTTTGCAACAGGCCATTCGTGATATTTCTGCCGGGAAGTTTGACGACTGCGGTTCCGGTCAGCAGGTAGTGGAGCGGATTGCCAACCACAAAACAAAATCCCGTCGGATTCAAGACACCATTGAATCAACACTCCACAATATGGAGGCCGCTCAGGAGATTATCGCCTCCACCCCGGACGACAAAACCGCCCAGCAGTTGCAGGAGGCCAATCAGCGCCGGGCCGACGTCATTCCTTCTATGATCCGAGAGTTGAAGGAAGAGCAGGCCCGGGAGGAACTAAAGTCCGACAGCCCCAACGTCATCGGTGGTGGTGGGAAGGGGTAGCAGTCCCCTTCTGCCGTTATAACGCACAACGAGTGTCCTTCCCATAGTCGGGGAGGGCACTCGTTGTCTGCGTCGCTCTAGTCGTCAGGGCTTAATGTAGGCGTACCCTTCCATTTGGCGGTCGGCCAGCTCCCGCACTCCCGCAGGTACCACGGTAACAAAGGGGGGAAGCTGATCCGCGGCGATGTTCAGCCCTCGCATGGAGTGATTGCAGGCTGTAAACGCAACCCCTTTTTGGGCCAGCGCCTCCATATTGAAAAAATAGTCGGCACTGTTTTGTTGCAGGTAGCCTTTTACCGCCTCGGAGTTGGCCAGCACCTTGATGGCCGGGCCGGGAACCTCACCTTCATAGGACGCCGTCAGATTGGCAGCGTTATTGAGGAGCAGACGCCATTTGGGCAGTTCGTCAATATGAAATATCACCTTGGGTTCCATGATCCTCCCCCTTTCCAATAATGGGTAACGGGTTTGCTCCCCCACTATGGGCGGAGACTACTATTTTAAACTTAATCTACCATCCTCCGAAAGAATTTGCAACCCCATGACACCGCAAGGGGAGGGAAGCCTTCGCTCCCCTCCCCTTATTTTACTAGGACCAGAACATCCAATAATCCAAAAAGTTCGGATAGATGTCCTCCCCGTTCTTTTTCAGCCCTTCCACCCGCAGGAACTCCTCCCACTCTTCGCTTTTGGGAGCCTTTCCCGCCTGAAAGTAGAAATCGGGATAGAAGGAACCATCTTCATCCATGGACTGCATGGGGTCTTCATAAGGCGTGGTTGCCATAGCGTCACCTCCGTGTTTTGTGGGGGATAACGTTAGTATGCGCAGCAGCCTAAAGCCCTATGAGAGAAGATTTTGTCAAAAGCATGAAGCCGAGTAGCTTATTCATCCAGTAAAGCTTCGGTCAAAAAACGGGGGCGCTGTTTGACTTCGGCGTAAATTTTCCCTACATAGGCTCCCACCAGACCCAGAGCTGCCAGAATCACCCCTGCCAAAAACCACAGGGAACCCATCAGCGGTCCCCAGCCCCGGAAGGGCCAGCCCAGTAGATAGGCCAACAGGCTGTACAAACTGAACAGGAGGCTCAGAGCGGCGATGGTCAGGCCCGTTCCCCCCAGCAGCTGTAAGGGCTTGACGGAAAAGGAGGTGACCCCGTCCCAGGCAAAGGCCAGCATCTTTTTTAAGGGGTATTTGGACTCCCCGGCAAACCGCTCCGCCCGCTTGTAGGTGACAATGGCAGAAGGGTACCCCACCAGAGGAACCATCCCCCGCAGGAACAGGTTAGTTTCGGGGAATCGGGCCAGCCCTTCCAAGGCCCGGCGGCTCATCAGGCGGCAGTCGGCATGGTTGTAGACCACATCCACCCCCAGGGCCTTCATCCCCTTGTAGAAGCCCTGAGCCGTGGCCCGCTTAAAGGCGGAATCGCTTTCCCGGTCGGAGCGGACTCCATACACCACGTCGCAGCCCTTTGCCCTCTCCTCCAGAAAGCCGTCGATGACATCGATGTCATCCTGCAGGTCGGCATCCATGGAAATGGTGATGTCGCAAAGATCCTTGGCCGTCATTAAACCGCAGAGCAAGGCGTTTTGATGCCCCCGGTTCCGGGAAAGCTTTACCCCGGAAAACAGCTTGTCCTTCCGGTGCAGGGCAGAAATCATGGCCCAGGTTTTGTCCCGGCTACCGTCATCCACCAAAAGAATCCGGCTGTCGGGTGCAATCCGCTCCCTGCGGATCAGCTCCTCCAGCTTTGCCTTCAGCCGCTTGGCGGTTTCGGGCAGAACTTCCTGCTCGTTGTAACAGGGAATCACCATATAAAGACGTTCCGGCATAGTATATCCTTTCGTTGTGGTAATCAGGGGGCGGGTGTCGGACGCAGGGGAAAGCTAAATGCAAACACAGCAATTGCGCCCCAAAGCCGCGGCTCGGAAGCAACAGAAAGTGCTCTCGCCCCCACAGAGGTGAAGAGCGGTTAGCTCCAATTATTGTTACCATGGGCCAAACCACCGGACTTTATACCGGTATGAGTCAGTTTCTCTTTTTCCCCCGGCAGATCACCGCCAGCATTCGGGGTCCCGCGTTGGTGACAATACAGGCCCCCGCCTGATAGACAGGGGGCGTGGAAAGCCCAGTCTTGCTCTGAATGGCCTCGGCGAGCTCCCGGCCGTACTGGGGCTCTTTGCCGCAGACCACCAGCACCGGGGCCTGGGGGTCTGCGCAGTTGTCCAGATAGGCCTGCAAAATCCGGGGAGCTACGTTTTTCTCGCCCCGCACCTTGTCGATGACCTTGGTGCCTCCCCCAATCATGGAGATGACGGGCCGAAGCCCCAGCACATCCCCCACAAAGGCGGCCGCCGCGCTGATACGCCCCGATTTCTTGGCGTATTCCAGGGTATAGCAACCAAGATAGATTTCCACCGTGGAAAAATAATCTTCCAGCCAGAGGAGGATTTCCTCCGCCCGCCGTCCGCCTTTGGCCATCTTGGCAGCCTGCATGGTGGGCCAGCCGTAAGCCAGAGAGTAGGTGCCGGAATCCACAATGTGAATCTCCAGCTTTTGCCGGGCTCCCGGAATATCGGCGTAAAAGCGGTCCCGGGCCATGTGGGCGGCAGCGTTGACCCCCGATCCGCTGGCGTTGATGGTGACATTGATCAGGTGGGTGTAGCCCTTTTCCATGGCACCTCGGTAGCAGGCAAAGTAATCCTGCTCGGGAATGCGGCTGGTGACGGGGATTTCGCTAGCCCCGTCCAGAATATCGTAAAACTCCTCAATGGAAAAGCTCTTGCGCTCAAAGTATCCTTTGCCGTCCACCGCAATGGGAATGCTGAGCATTTCAATGCCCAAGGCTTCCAAATCCTCCTGAGGAATATCGCTGGCGGAATCGGTGACTATTTTAATCTTCTGCATCAAACAAAAGGTCCTCCGTCTTTCGGTGTGGATTGGGCGGAAATGAAGCCCTTGGTTTTCAGTGCGGAAAATCCCTGCTGGCGCAGGGCCTCGTAAACGGCGACCGCCACCGTGTTGGAAAGGTTGAGGCTTCTGGCTCCTTCCAGCATGGGCAGCCGGACACACTGGGAATAATACTTGCGCAGCAGTTCTTCGGGCAGGCCTGCATCCTCTCGCCCAAAGACAAGGTAGCTTCCGGCAGGATAGGTGACCTGACTGTAGTTCTGCTCTGCCTTGGTGGAAAAAAAGAAGCAGGACTGAGGGTTTTCTGTCTTAAAAAAAGCGTCCAGATTATCGTGATAGCGAATATCCAGCAGATACCAGTAATCCAGCCCCGCCCGCTTGAGCTTTTTGTCGTCTACCGCAAACCCCATGGGTCGCACCAGATGCAGCACACAGCCGGTGGCGGCACAGGTGCGGGCGATGTTGCCCGTATTCTGGGGGATCTGCGGCTCCACCAAAACAATATGCAGCTTTTGCAAGCTTTTGTCCTCCAGGTTTAAGTTAAGCCCTGTATTCCTCCAAAAGGAACGTCTCAGCCGCTGCGGGCTTTAAAATCTTCACGGCATGGGGCTTGCAGGCGAACCCGCTTTTCCCACCCATTTATTGATTTTTTAAATACAGGTGATTGATGCCATTCCTACTTTAGCACGCCTTGGGTATCCAGTCAAGAATCAGCCGCAGCGCACAACAGCCCTTCCACCGTTGTGCTGGGTGGAAGGGCGTTGAAGTGTCTTTATTTTTTAGGAGTTCTCACTACGCTGGCCATGGTCACCGCAGAAAGTTCCGCCTTGAGACGATCGGTGGCATGCTCGAACATGTAGTGGTAGGGACATTTTTTGTCCGGTATGCGGTTGCACTGGTGGTTGGCCAGAACACAACGGTTAAGAGTCAGCGGTCCTTCTATGGTCTCCAGAATTTCGTACACAGTAATCTCTTCCAACGGTTTTGCAATTTCATAACCGCCCTGAGAGCCTTTATAGGAGCGAACAATGCCTGCCGCCACCAGTTTGCGCAGTATTTTAAGCGAAAAACGCAGTGTAACACAGGCCTTTTCGGCAATGGCTTTTGCCTCCATCCGGCCTTCCTGACGCGCCAGAGTGTCTACAATACGCAGGGCGTAATCCGCTTCCAAAGTAATGTGCATCAGTTCCAATCCTCTCCTGTCTATCAGACCCCTTGATCCAGCATATCCAAAATGTGGCAACAGGCCACTGCTCCGGTGCCCTATTGTATAAGGTACAGGCGTTATTCAGAATATCATGTTGACACAAAGCGGCTGTTGGGCCACCCTGTTAGAGCTGATATTAAGGAAGCTTAAAGCTGTCCTTGAGCACCACAATGCGGTTAAAGGTTCCCTCGTGGTGGGAATCCACGCAGAAGTATCCCGTGCGGACAAACTGGAACCGCTCCCCCGGCTTGGCGTCGGCCAATGCGGCCTCCAGCTTGCAGCCTGTCAGCTTTTGCAGGGAGTCGGGATTGAGGTGATCCAGATAGTTGGTGCCCTCCGGCACATCTCCCACATTTTCCAGAGTAAAAAGGTTTTCGTAGAGATTGAGGTCGGCTTCCACACAGTGGTCGGCACTGACCCAATGGATGGTCCCTCTCACCCGGGGGCCTTCGGTCCGCGGGCCGTTTCCGGTTTCCAGATCGGCGGTGCAGCGCAGCTCGGTGACGTTTCCGTCATCGTCGGTGATCACTTCATCACAGCGGACGATGTAGGCTCCCATCAGGCGGACTTCGCCACCTAGCCGCAGCCTCTGATATTTGGGTGGAGGATCAAGGGAGAAGTCCTCCTCTTCAATATACAAATCATGAGAAAAGACCACGTCCCGGGTGCCGCTTTCGGGATCCAGAGGGTTGTTGGGCAGCGGAAAGGTCTCGGTTTTACCCTCGGGATAGTTGGTGATCACCAGCTTGATGGGTTTGGTCACCGCCATCCGGCGTAGAGCCGTCTGGTTTAGCTCCTCCCGGATGCAGTATTCCAGCAGGCGAATATCCACCACTGAATAGGTTTTGGCCACACCGGCCCTGCGCACAAACTCAATGATGGAGGTGGGGGTGTAGCCCCGGCGGCGCAAACCGCTGAGAGTGGGCATTCTGGGGTCGTCCCAGCCGTCCACCCGCCCGGTTTCCACCAGTTCCCGCAGATAACGCTTGCTCATGACAGTGTTAGTGATGTTGAGCCTTGCAAACTCAAACTGGCGGGGGGGCTTTTCGAAGCCGATATTTTCCACCACCCAGTCGTAGAGGGGGCGGTGATTTTCGAATTCAATGGAGCAGAGAGAATGGGTGATTCCCTCCAGCGCATCCTGAATGGGATGAGCGTAGTCGTACAAAGGATAAATGCACCATTTGTCCCCCTGCCGGTGGTGGGAAACATGAAGGATGCGGTAGATGGCCGGGTCCCGCAGGTTCATATTGGGGGAGGACATGTCGATTTTGGCCCGCAGAGTGCGGGTACCGTTTTGGAACTCCCCGTTCTTCATCCGCTCGAACAGGTCCAGGTTTTCCTCCACGCTGCGGTTCCGGTAGGGGCTGTCCTTGCCCGGCTCGGTCAGGGTGCCCCGATACTCCCGCATTTCGTCGGGAGAAAGGTCGCAAACATAGGCCTTACCCTCTTTGATCAGCTTGATGGCAAATTCATAGCACTGTTCAAAGTAATCGGAACCGTAGTAGATGCCGCCGGAAGGGTCGCAGCCCAGCCAGCGCAAATCCTCCTCAATGGAGCGGACGTACTCGTCGTCCTCCCGCACGGGGTTGGTGTCGTCATACCGCAGATTAAAGAGGCCGCCGTACTTTTGTGCGGTGGAGTAGTTGATCCAGATGGCTTTGGCACTGCCAATATGCAAATATCCGTTGGGTTCCGGTGGAAAACGGGTGTGGATCTGCCGAGAAAAGCCCGCTGCCAAATCGGCATCTACAATATCGTGAATAAAGTTGGAAATCTCTTCGCTCATGGTGTTCCCCCCTGGTGATTTTGCCCGTAATTTGGTATAGTTTTACTCCAAAACGGACCGCATTATACGCTGTGACCACCGGTCCGCGTTTTGTATTGGTTGAAGGCGGTTAACCATTCCCGGGAGTCCTCTGGAAAAAGCCGACTGCTCTCCCCGCAAATATCCCGTTCCGCCAAAATATGCCTATAGCCCCTTGATGCTGCCGATGCTTCCTCCTCATTGCCCGCCGGCTTCTGCTGTCCGGGCAGAACTGTGCTCCTTGTCCCCGGGCATTGTTCCAAAAGAAGCGGTGGAGCTTGCCCCGGGCTTTTCGTTTGCTGGCTGCCCCACTTGGTGCCATGCTGTGAAAAGTCTCTCGGCAAGGAGGAAAGCGGTTTGCCGCAAAACCGCCGGACCATAGGAATCTTTACTAGCCACTTTCCGGTTATTATACCACAGCCTGTCCCAAGTGGCAAGAAAATCACATTATCCCATTTTAAGGGCGCGGGGCAGAGGGAGCGCGCAAAATATTTTCGCAGTCGTGTTTTGGGTTTATCAGGCATGGGGCAGGGCTATTCTTACTAAAAAGGCACACCGCAAAAACAACCACCAATAAAGACAATGTAAGGAAACGTAAACTGAATACGGAAAAGCAAGGGTGGAAACCGACATCGGTTTCCACCCTTGCTTTATCTGTATGTTGATATTTTCTCTTACTTATTCCATTTTGCTCATCCTGCAGCCATAATCTTAGCGTTTTGGAAAGGGAGCCATCCGTTTATTTTTCCGGAACCCGAAGCACATCACCCGGATGGATTAAAGCGGATCTGCTTTTGTTGTTCAGCCGTTCCAGCTCGCTCATGGTGCAGCCCAGCTTGTGGGCAATGAGCCAGAAGCTGTCACCCTTTTGCACGGTATAGGTGGTGTACCGCAGGTTTTTTGGAACATCCGCCGTCACGCCGTACTGGTCAAAGGTATAGGTTGAACCGTCAATCTCCTTTTTTCCGATAACGGGCTTGCCGTTTTTGTAGTATGTCCATTTGCCGGAATCGTTCATTGTCCAGCCCTGCGCCGTGTCACTGGAAATCGCCAGCTCCACGAAGCGGCGCAGCACCGCGGAGACCTCGGCTCTTGTGGCCGTACCCTGCGGGTCAAAGAGATTGCCGTTTTTAACGCTGATCACGCCTGCCATCTGCATCTGCTTTACGGCTTCCTTGGCATAGGCGCTGATTTTGGCATTGTCGGCAAAGATGTTTTCCACATGAACCTTGGGCAGAGTATAGCCGACGGTCTTGGCGTAGTTGCTCATGATAACCGCCATCTTCTCACGGGTAATGGACTGATCCGGGGCAAACTTATAATCGCCAATGCCGTTGATAATGTTGTTTTTGTTTGCCCATTCGATGTAGCCCATATCGTAGGCGTCGTTCTTCACATCGGTGAAGCTACTCTGCTTATAGACGCTCACATCGGCATTTGCCAGCCGTCCCAGCGCCGTGACGAACATTCCTCTTGTCATGGCGGTGTTCGGGCTGAATGTAGTGGTAGAAGTACCACTGAGCAATCCACGGCTTACCACAAACTCAATCTCTTCCTTTGCCCAGTGGCCTGCAATGTCCGTAAATGCGGTGTTGGCCTGTTTATAGCCGATGCCGTAGATGGAAAAGTGATCCGTGCTGAAACGCAGCACCTTTTCCACACTGTCATAGACCGAGTTTGCGAGCCAGTGTATCTTGCCCTTGCTGTCCACATAGACCGCCTGCACATTCCCGGCCTTTTCATTGGCGCCGAGGGTGTACGGGATGGTTACCGATACGCTACCTGCACCAAAGCTCTGTACCTGTTTGCCGCTGCCATAGTTCACCTTGAGACCGAATATGGGACGGTTGCCAATGGCATTTTTCGTTTCCCCGGTCAGCTTGCCGCTGTCCATGCGGGTAGCGGTGATATTTACATCAGATTTTGCCTGCCTGTTGATTTCCTGCACGGTCGCCAAATCCATGGCGATTCTGATGTCGGGGTTGTCCACCACCACAATGGTGTTGACGATTTT
>JAHDPQ010000133.1 GCA_018434245.1 Oscillospiraceae bacterium | reverse complement strand
TTTCGTAAAAACTTCATCCAAGGCGGCATAACCAAAACTACCATCCTTAGAGTGCATCTTTAAAAGCTCCGATTGATCAAGGCTGATAGATTTACGATGCACAGTAATGTACTCATGCAGGCGGGATTGTGCTTCTGATGTTGGCGTGTCCCAACCACGCTTGGATTTGATCCCTCGCGGATAATGGTATGCCGGACGGTGATTGTCTTGCGCTGGAAGGCTACAACGTCCCATTTCAGCCCCAAGACCTCACTCCGACGAAAGCCGCAGGTTGCACAAAGCTGGACAGCATTCTTTCGGCAATAAGAGCAGGCAACGCTAAAAGTCACAGAGAAAGCTATATATTTTAGGGGCTTTGAAATGGAAATATCTGTAGGGTCACTACTTGGTTCCCCATTGCGAAACAAACCACCACACTATACAAGCAATGATTGTTCCTGCCATGAAAAAATTACTATCATGGTATCTACTAATCCTTTAGGCGGATTTAGATACCTGATTATTAGAAGTATTCACATTCTGCTATCTTTGATTGTATGCTTTACCGTCTACTATCCTGCGCAATCTCCAAACGTTCCAAAGGCGTCATCGCTGGGCCACCAATCACATTGCCTTTGTAGTCGAACCGGGAGCCATGACAGGTACAATCCCATGTATTTTCGTCCCGATTCCATTTGATTGCACAGCCCATGTGTGTGCATACTGGTTTGACGGCATATAGCTTGCTATTTTCATCTTTATAAATTCCCACACGCCTACCATCAATCTCCACAATGCCCCCATGATTATTTTCAATATTCCGGAGGCTTTCATCTGCCATTGTCAGATGTGTTAGGAAATTACCGACAATATCAACCGTTTCTTTGACAAAGCTTTTGGTCTGCAAGCCTATATCCTGTCTATCCAAGGAGAAAACGGCGTGATTGCGACTGGTTCCCTTAGTAATCAGATCGCTTAGTATATCCGCTGCCGCCATGCTGGAGGTCATGCCCCACTTGTTAAACCCTGTGGCCAGGTAAATCCCCTTGCCCGCTGAGTGATAGCGTCCAATATACGGAATACTGTCATGGGTCATGCAGTCCTGTGCTGACCACAGATACACTGGCTTTCCGCTAGGATAGCATTGCGCCGCATCTTTGATTAAACTCTCAAAATGCAGCTGTTTATTTTCATGCCCCGATTTATGATCGTACGCGCCAAAAAGAATCATATCCTCACTATTTTCGTCCCGCTGGGGCCGGAAGGAAAACCCGCCATCTACACAATCCAGATACATATCCCGGATAGGCTCTATACCCTTCAGCGCAAGTACATAGGATCGCTCCTGAAACACTTTCGTAAATAGTAGAGAGTGCTTGTCAATAAAGGGATAGTGCGAGCATGAAATAATATTCGCCGCACGGATATTTCCTTTTTGGGTACGCACAATTCCTTCTTCCGCGGCTGTGGCCGTGGTGTTGGTATATATCTGGCACCCGGCCTTGGAAAGGATATCACAAATACGGAACGCAAATTTGAGCGGATGAAAGTGTGCTTGATCTGGAAATTTGATAGCGCCTTTCACAGGCAACGGCAGTTCTGTCTGCTTTTCATAGGTCGCGCTAATCCCTAGCTTTTGAGCTGCCTGCACCTCATCTTGGATGGCTTGCAACTTTTCCTCCCATGTAGTGTACACCCAAGCATTGCAAGGAGTAAAATCGCAATTGATCTGCTCGCTGCTGATGATTTGCCGATACAGCTTTATGGCATTTTGATTGGCGGAGGCATATTGCGTGGCACCATCCTCGCCGAGCCCTTGCATAAGTTTCGCATAGATCAACCCATGCTGGGAGGTGATTTTGGCGGTCGTGTTGGCGGTCACGCCACTGCAAACTTCGTTGGCATCAACAATAGCAATATCCCTTACACCCTTAAGATGCAATAAATATGCACATAGGAGCCCACATAGACCAGCGCCGATAATCACGGTATTTACCTGCAGATTTCCCTGCAAGGAGGGAAACACTGGTGCTTTTTCTATCTGCCAAAATGATTTGTGTTCCATATCCATAATAACCTCTCTTTTATGCATCCATATATAGAATAGCTTTTGATTGTTCCGCTTATTTATTCGAAAGGTAATACATATATTAATATTCAATCATGCTATTATTTTTCGTCAATTGACTGAAATCAGCAGACACCCCCGTTAAAGGTTAATCTGCTGATTCTTTAAATTATGTTAGGCTGATTATTTTATCGCTACACATAGCTGCTGTACATGGCTTGAATTGCTTGGAATTATCATTTCAATATAGCCAACCCCCGAACGGCGGCCTTCCATCGTCCCATACGCAAATATTGTCGCTCTTAGTTTTATAGCCTCCATTTCCTTATACTTCCAGGGGGCATCTTTGAGCATTTTCTCTGCCTTGTTCTTGTTTCCAATACCCTCCGTTTAACCGTAAACCTAAAAAATGGACATTGTCAAGAACCCTCCTATCATAGATATAGATAGGAGGGTTCTTGCACGAAAAAACATATGGAAAAGAAATTGCGGCTAAAAAAAAGCTTGCATATGCAGCGATATTTTCAAATAGAGAAAAGCATAGCATTATATGATCTTTGGAATTGACTAGATTTTAACGCTAAAAAATCCAAAGAAAAACAATAGGAATCCCAATTTACATAAGTTTTTTTATACTTTAATAAATAGCGACATCCAGGTAAAAATAAAAACGTATCGTAACTCATAGCAAAGGATAGGTGATTTTATATGGAAAAGCAGAATCGAAAAAATGATACAAGCGAAAAGTTGGCGCATCTGGATATAGTGAATACAGCATCGTCTATGGACTGTACCGGATTGATTCCGTCCGCTCCCAAAACCAAAGCGGAAGAGGAATCCTATGAAGAACTGTACGATTATAAAGCAGAACCTAAACAAAAACCATGAAAGGGAGGCGGATTTAATGGCAGATCATAATAATAAAGCGGAACCAACCCTGCATGGTAATCGAGCAAAGATTGATCCATCCCGTGAAACTGCGTTTTTTTGCCATAGATATGAACAAAAAACCGAACCCTCGAAGTTTGGTTTTGAATCTCTTCCGGGAAGCAAAGCCGATCTCAAAAAAGCCCGGGATGAATATAAAGGCGAAAAACGAGTAGACGATTTATCCGGCAAAGGGCAGCCGTAAATCTCCCGGTTCAAGGGTGACAGCTATTCAGGATGTAAAAGTCTGGAATAGCAACTGAGTATGCTTTTAAGGCTGCTTAAAATCTCTGGTGAATATCTTGCTGTTTTCTAAAAGTTGTCGAGGGGTATGAATGTCCAGCCGCTTCAACAGCTCGATAACGTGGGGATTATCCATTGGTGTTTGATAGGTTGCCTTATCCCCGTAATGATTGACATGGGAGGCAGCCTCTTCCTTTGTTATGATTGCTTTTGGCCCGCCTACACAGCCGCCAATGCATCCCATGCCCTCAAAGAAATTAGCGTTTATTTTTCCATCTAAGATATCGCTTAACAACGCTTTGCAGGCTTTCACGCCATCTGCCTGCTGAGTTGTCAAAGGAATGGTATGATGGGGGCTGATCCGGCTAACGGTTGTCTCTACCGCTTCGCTGACACCTCCCGTTCTGGCGTATATCCTTCCTGCGCGGGAGGATATTTCTTTTTCGCTTTCTTTCATTGCTGCAGGATCCAGCTTCAGTGCATTAAAAATGTCCAATACTTCTTGAAAAGTCAATACATAATCAACAGCGTCCTGTACATCCGCTTCTCTGGCCTCTGCTTTTTTGGCGATGCAGGGACCAATAAAAACGGTAATTGCATCTGGATGCAGGTGTTTTACAGTTCGGCCGCAAGCCACCATAGGAGAGACAGCTGGCGGCACATGGGGTATTAACTGATAATAGACTCGGCGAATCATAGCAATCCATATAGGACAGCAGCAGCTTGTTAGCTGGTAGTCACCGTCATCAAGAATATTGTTCACAAATTCATAAGATTCCTTTAATGTTAGGATATCTGCAAAAACGGCAACCTCCAGCATACCGTCAAACCCCAGTAGCTTTAAGCAGGTACGCAGCTTGCCAGGCGTAACCTGCTCTTGAAACTGCCCCAAAAAAGCCGGAGCAATCATAGCATAAACTAGTTGGCCTTCTTTTTTTTTCGCTAGCATTTCCAATACTGCGATTGCATCCCGGGAGGCAATCAGGTTGTTTTGCTTGCAGTATTCTACACATGCGCCACATCCGACGCAGTTTTCACGGTCAAACTCGGGGCCGTCCGGTGACATGTGAATCGCATCAAAATCACAGCTGTCCATGCAAGACGGCGACTCCGGATTACTGCAGCGGCAATTGCCCAGCCGCCAGATTACCGGGTGCTTCTTAGGATGCAATAAACAGTTTAGATGCATTACATTATAGGCATCACCCTTCCATTCCTTTACAGAATCGGAAGGCGGCCTCTTTTGTGCTGCAAGCAACAGACGTTGATACAGCTCTTCAAAGGAAGCATTCATAGACTCCATTATGTTCTGCCTTTCATGTTAAATCCTGATCCACTACTGAAACATCGTTTCACACCAAAACCAAGTTTAAGAATTGGACATCTCACATATTAAAACTCATTCTTATCATAGAACAACAGGCTTCATAGATTTAGAATGGGAACATACATTAAGTATTTCTGCTTGCGCTCCTTAATATTCCAGACAGGTTTTCGTGCGAATTAAAATTTCCATTGGAATCACTCTACAATTACATACTCGTAGTTTTTGCTGGTTAGACATCGAAATGAATGAGAGGTATTTACAACTGCAATGGATTAGGGAATCAATTATTTCTTTGGAGTGCAACTTTAAAGGTTCCGACTAGTCAAGGCAGATGAATTTACGATAGACGGTAATTTACCCATGCTGACCTGCGCCAGACTCTCAGACACGTGGCCGGAACCAGTGGGATAATCAAATAATATATGAGTATGAAACACTCGTATGCAGAGTTATCTGAAAACTCTATTGCCGGTTGGCAGTCTGCCAAAGGGCCTATTGGGATGGTTCAAGCTTTGCATGCTCTTAATCCGCGGTGTTAATGACAGCGCCCTGGGGAGCATCCAGTGTAACGATGGTTCCGCTTTTCAGGATACTGGTGGCCCCCGCAGCACCCACCAGAATCGGAATATCCAGAGCAAGGCCGGCAATGGCGGCGTGGGAATCGGCTCCTTCTTCCTCGGTGATGATGCCGGCGGCATTTTTCAGCAGGGAGATGAGGTTGTTGGAGGTGGAGGGCACTACCAGAATATCCCCCCGCTTAAAACGCAGCAGGGCATCCTCCTCGTTGGAGGCCACACAGAGATTGGCGCTGACACAGCCCTCGCCAATGCCGGTTCCCGTCACCAGCACATCCCCTGCAATATGAACCTTGAGCAGATTGGTGGTTCCCGCAATGCCCAGCGGAACCCCGGTGGTGATAACCACCAGCTCTCCGCTGGCCACCAGACCCAGATCACAGGCCTTGCCCACCGCGTGGGAGAACAGCTCATCCAAATCTGTCTCCTGCCCCAGCATGACGGGGACAACGCCCCAGCTGAGAGCCAGCTGCTGATAGGTGCGGGGATTGGTGGTGCAGCCCAAAATGGGAATATCCGGGCGGAACTTGCTGATCATCCGGGCGGTATGGCCCGAGATGGTGACCGCAATGATGGCGGAAGCGTCGAGGTCGTAGGCGGTGGTACAGGTAGCGTGAGAGATGGCATCCGTCACTCCTCCGATCCCGTGGCGACCTCCACGGGTGAGAAACCGTTTTTTGTAGTCAATATCCTGTTCGGTGTGCTCGGCGATGATGGCCATGGTCTCCACCGCTTTGACGGGGTACTTTCCCGCTGCGGTTTCGCCGCTGAGCATGATGGCACTGGTACCGTCGTAGATGGCGTTGGCAACGTCGGTGGCCTCTGCCCGGGTAGGTCTGGGATTGTTGAGCATACTTTCCAGCATTTGGGTGGCAGTAATCACCATCTTGCCTGCGGTATAAGCCTTTTGAATCAGCAGCTTTTGTAGAGAGGGAACCTCCTCAAAGGGGATTTCTACTCCCATGTCTCCCCGGGCCACCATAATGCCATCGGAAACCCGCAGGATTTCGTCGATGTTGCGGACTCCCTCGGCGTTTTCGATTTTGGCGATAATACGCACATCATCGGCGTCAAGCTGACGTAAAATTTCCCGAATCTCCAGGATATCGTTGGCGGTCCGCGCAAAAGAAGCGGCGATAAAATCGAATCCGCACTCCACACCAAAGGCAATATCCGCCCGGTCCTGATCGCTGACGTAGGGAATACTCAGGTGAACCCCGGGCAGATTGACCCCCTTGCGGTTGGAGATAGGTCCTCCGTGGACCACCTGACAGTGAACATCTCCATCCTCGATGCGATCTACCGTCAGTTCGATCAAGCCGTCGTCCAGCAGAACGGTATCCCCCGGCTTTAGGTCGTTGGGAAGCCCGGTATAGGAGACCGAAGCGCAGGAGGCTGTTCCGGTAACAGTTCTGGTGGTCAGTGTAAAGGAGGAGCCGGTTTCCAGCATGGCCTTGCCGTCCTCAAACAGGCCAAGGCGCACCTCCGGACCTTTGGTGTCCAGCAGAGTGGCCACCGCAAGGCGATGCTTGCTTCTCAGCTTTGTTACAATGTCAAACTTCTTCTTGTGCTCCTCATGGGTCCCGTGAGAAAAATTGAAGCGGGCCACATCCATTCCGGCCAGCATCAGCTTTTCGATGATTTCCGGCGTTTCCGAAGCGTAACCAAGGGTACATACAATCTTTGTCTTTTTCATTTGGCAACCTCACCTTGCAAAGAAACATTATAAAAATGTTTCGAGTTATTATTGAAGTCGTATTATATATTGGAAACCTCTGGTGTTATTTCAGGGCACTCTGGCTGTCATGAAGCCGGGTAGGACCATATCGAATGAAATAAGCCTACCGCCAGAAGTATTGTATCATAAATCCCGGGGGAATTCATCCGAGAGAAGTAAGGCGGGTATTAATTTCTTATAAAACTTTGTAGCCCTGCCGGATTTGTAGAGGAATCAAGGTGAGGTTGGGCTCCCGGAACAGAACACCCCCCGGCCTGCTGCAAGGGCAAACCGGGGGGGAATTCGCTTCCCTAGGATGTGGGGGCGTTATTTTTTCTTATCCTTTTTATTCAGATTCTTCAGAATGCTCTCCACCGATTTCCCCGGTGTGCGGTTGACGCGGTGCATATCAAAGAGGCAGTCGGGATTGCTTGGGGTAACGTAGTTCATTCCCTCGTAGCAGGAGAGGGTGACCTTAAACCCCATCTCCTTTAAAATGGCCAAAGCTTCGGGACAGCGGTTGCCAAAGGGATACACAAAGGCAATGGGTTCTCGGCCGCATTGTTGCAGTATGGTGTCCTGCAGCTTCCGCACATCGTTGTAAAAGATGCTGCGATAGCTTTCCAGATCCTCTCCCCTCATGGGGCAACAGCCGTAGCGTCCGCCTTTGGCATTGCTGTGCATATTCCAAGTGTGGTTGGCCAGTTCCACCAGACCGCTATCCTGCATTTGACACAGTTGCTCCCACGAAAGATGAGCATAATTGACGTTGAGGTCTTTCTGCCGGCTGAACTGCTCGGAACTGTTGCCGATAATGGCCAGTACCATTTTCATTTGATATTGTTCCAGCATGGGCAGGGCGTAGACAAGGTTGTTGTAGTAGCAATCGTCAAAGGATAGGACAATGGGCTTTTCCGGCAGGGGAACACCATGCTCCACGTACTCTACAAGATCGATCAGCAACACGGCCTCGTAGCCATTTTCCTGCAGGTACTGCAAGTCTTTTTCAAAGGCATCGGGATGCAGTGTCCAGGGATCACAGCGTTTTTTGTTCAGGCTATGGTACATAATAATAGGAACCTCTACCGGTTCTTCCTGAGCTAAAATGCTTATCGGGGATAATAAAATACAAGCCAAAAGAATCAATGTAATTGGAACCATCCGCTTATAACCCATTGAATCAACTCCTACTTCTATCATCCAGGTTAGTATATAACGCTGACGTTTTCATTACTCTAACAATTTATAGGATCAAAGTCAGAAAATAGCCCATTTGGGTAAAATAATTGTCCGGCTGAGACTCTTGGGGTTTTATCCCCCGCGCCCAGTCGGGGACCGATATCATAGTGATTATATAAAATATTATACTGTGGTGCAGTCAATCAAATAGGCAGGGAAATTCCACCGATTGCGCGGTTCAAGTTGAATTCCTAGTATTCATATATTATAATATGAGAGATAGGATGTGATGATTTGAAAATTTCTACCAGAG
>JAHDPQ010000023.1 GCA_018434245.1 Oscillospiraceae bacterium | reverse complement strand
TCAAGGCGGATTCCGGTAATCCTCACATTCTCTCCACCGGCGGTAAATCCGATCCTCGGATCGGAGTCCGCCGCCCTGAGGTAGATCAACCCTCCCGGCGAGACCGGGTATTCGCCCCGGGCCGTCGAGTTGCGCTGAGCCGAGATATATGCCCCGTTCGATGCTGCCGGATCTGCAATCTTCTCCAGACCTTGCGATAGATCCCCGGACTCCGCTTCTATATGGATATTATCTCTCCCACTCTGCCCGCCTGCTGCAGTATCGGGAAGATAGCCAATATCGCCGGTTATGAGAACCGCATCAAGGCTCGGATCGTCCTCACGCCAGTAGATGCTCAGGGTGTGATTGCCGCCGGAGAGGTAGCGAACCTCTCCGGTGCTCCAGTGCCAGTCCTGCCCCACCTCATCCAGATCCCATCGATGGATCTCCTCATCATCCACCGAGACCCGGATGGTGCCTCCGCCCCCATTTAATCCAGATGCGCGAACCCAAAACGCATAATCTCCCGGTTCTTTGATCTCAAATGCATATGTTGCCGATCCGGTCACGCTCCGCTCTCCCCGATTGCCGGCAAGCGTAACGCCCGGAGGTATGACCACTCCTGCCGGAGCTCCGGTGAGGTTGATCCGGGCAGCCTCATCGATGTAGATGATATCTCCACTCTCTGCATCCCGAAGGGCATCAAGCAGCTCGCCGGCGGTTGTGACGATGTTGCCCGCCCCGGGATGCGTCGGTGTGAGTATATCCTTGTAGCCGTCTCCTCCCCCGATAGGGCTGCCCGTGGGGTTCGCCCCGGCGCCGAAAGCCTGCTTATACTCAGCGGCACCCGCTGCAAGATCCGGATCATCTGCAGGGTATGGGGTGGGGGTGGAGTGTATATCCCCGAGACCCTGGAGTATGGGATCGAGCGTTGCCGGGATAGCCTGGGCTATACAGAGGAGGAAGAGTATAATGATGAGTATAGCCTCTCGGGAGCGCACGGTATTTGCATCTCTGATCCCCACGATCCGTTATATGTTTTGTCGGGCAGCGGGTTTTCAGGATCGTGGGCCGATCTGGTGCACCCGGAATATCCGTTGGGACAAGTGTGCTGCTTTTGAGCCATGCATTCAGGTTCTTCGCCTGATAGCGAAATACGGTCGCACCGGATAGGTGCTCGGAGGTGGAGAGGAAAAAG
>JAHDPQ010000164.1 GCA_018434245.1 Oscillospiraceae bacterium | reverse complement strand
TGAGCAGATCCCACATACTCGCTGCGTAAAATACACGGCGTCGAAGGGGCTTCTTCCTTCCAGCATTTTTTCAAAGCCTCTGAAAAGCAAGCCCTCGGTCCATGCATTTGTTACAATATTATTATCTATGACAGCGTCTATTTCCATAAACCCACTGATCCGGGTCACGGGGTTGATTACAACTTTCTTTATTTTTTTCACCTCTCTTATATCGTGTCATAACTGATGAAGGGCTCCATTTTATCGGGAAATCCAAACATAGCGCAACCGATACAAGGGCTGTCGTCGCCAATGGGCCAGTTCACACGGTCGTTCCATTTCCGGATCGGGCAATCAACCCTCGTGATCGGCCCTCTGCACCCAATTTTAAACATACAGGTTTTCTCGCCCAGCTTCGATGCAAATATGCCTTGATCAAAGTACGGCCTTCGGGGGCATATATCATGAATTAAGGTGCTGTAGAACATAAGCGGTCTTTGTCTGGAATCCAGTTCAGGTTCGCCGAAAAGCATGATATAGGCCAGCGTCCCCATAAACCAGTCCGGATGGCACGGGCAACCGGGTAGTTTAATGACTTTTCTGTCCAACAGATTTTGAATACCAACGCATTCCGCTGGATTTGGTCTTGCCGCAGAAATGCCTCCGTCGGAAGCACAGGTACCCACCGCAATGACGTAAGCTGCCTTTTCACCAAATTCTTTAATAGCCTCAAATGCGGTTACCAGTTGGCCTCTCCATCTTCCAATAATGTTGTATAGGCCGTTGTCCTTCGTGGAAACAGCGCCCTCAACAGCTAATATGTAATCGTTGCCCATAACGCTGAACAATCTTTCCATGGCAGCTTCGCCCTCGGAGGACATCAGGCTGTTGTCGTATACGAAATGTACCATTTGAGTGACCAGGCTTTTAAAGTCCGGATTTGCCCCGTCGAGAAGAGAGATGATGTTTCCGGAACATCCGGTCAGTTCAAGCCATATCAGGTTTCTTTTCTTTGTGGTTTTTTGCTGGATGGCATCTATAGCCTTATGAACAAGTACCGATGCCGTCTCCAGCCTCACCGAAAAATTTGGGCAGTTGTTATTTGTTTGATTCATCCTATCATCTTCCCAACCACCTTCAGTTTACTAAGGACCGGCTGACCGGCGTGGCATGAAGCGAACTGGTTTGTTACATCAGTGCCGGCTGCAAGTCCGAAATGTGTCGCTCCGCCCCAAGCGGCATTATTTGTTACATCATATACCACACCGTTTACCGCCACATAGGCTGGATTACCATTCCTGCCGTTATACCTTGACAGTTCATCCAATGTAAATGATCTGACGGCACCGGGCAGAGGGCTATTCATGCTTGTTGGATTTTGCAGACCTTGAACAAGCATAGAAAGATTGGCCATATTTCTTCTCAGGCGGTTTAGTAGCTTATTCTTGACGCAGGAGTTGGAGGTGGTATATAGGCAGTCGATTGTGTTTCTCATTTCGTTCAGGTTATCATTTATCATATTTATGAAGATTTCACGGTCATTCATGCATAATTCTCCTTATATAGTTATTCGGCATCAATATAGTATATTCATTACAAAACTGATGTGTCTAAACTCTACGCGTAAGGGTCGGTACGAGAGGCTTTTTAAAGGCGGGCGCTACAACCCAAAATCACCGGGAGAGGCTATGGCAAAGGGCATCGCACTGGCGCCCGAAGATCGCAAACAGAAGGGACTAGTGCTGGGCCTTTCGATTATGAAAAACATAAACCTCTCAAGCTACCCAAAGATTTCGAAATGTGACGTCATAGACAATCAGGCAGAGCGGATAACCGCATTGGATTTAAAGGAAAACCTGTCCATCAAGGCACCGGGGATCGAACAGAAGGTTCTGAACCTAAGCGGTGGAAATCAGCAGAAGGTGGTGCTGGCAAGGCTCCTTGCCTATAACGCTGAAATCATCATCTTCGACGAGCCGACCCGTGGCATTGACGTAGGCGCAAAAGCAAGAGGTATCTCTTCTCATGAACCGCCTGATCCAAAACGGCAAGACAATCATCATGATTTCCTCCAAAATGCCGGAGCTGATGGGGATGTGGGACCGGGTAATTGTATTATCCGAGAGCCGCATTACCGGAGAGCAGGCAAAAGAAGAATTTTCGCAGGATAAGATACTCAGCTACGCATCGGTTACTACGAAACTGGGGGAAAGAGCAGAACATAAAAAAATTGTGAAGAAATATGCGATTATACTTGCGCTGGTCGTAATTATCATTGTATTCTCCATTGCGACGCCGCGGTTTCTTACGCTGTCCAACCTGATGAATGTAGCAAGACAGGTCTCTATGGCGGGTGTCGCATCGGTGGGAATGCTGTTTGTGATTTTGCTGGGCGGAATTAATCTATCTGTCGGCTCCGCGATCTCTATGGTTAATGTTATCTGCGCCATATTGATGGTAAAGCTCGGGCTGCATCCGCTGGCTGCAAGTATTCTTCGCCGTACTTTCCTCCACCGTATTCGGCATTTACAGGACTTCTGGTCACAAGGATGAAAATCCCCCCTTCATTTCCACCATGGCTTTTATGAATGTTATGTCCGGAATCGCATTCATCCTCTCCAACGGCATGGCGGTATACGGTTTCCCGGACGGTTTCCGCATTCTGGGACAGGGATACCTGTGGATGATTCCCATCCCGGTTATCATTATGGTTGTCATGTTTTTGTTGGGTGGATTTATCCTGAACAAAACCACGTTCGGACGCTATGTTTACGCCATCGGCGGAAACGAGGAAGCCGCAAAGTTATCGGGTGTTAACGTACATAATGTAAAGCTTCTTGTATACACACTCTGCGGTTTTTTCGCCGGTATTGCGGGACTGATCATGCTGTCCCGGCTTGGTTCCGGCCAACCCACCTCCGGCATGGGCTTTGAGTTCCAGGTCATCACCGCCGTTATTCTGGGCGGTACCAGCGTATCCGGCGGCGAGGGCAAAATATCCCGTGTCGTAATTGGCGTTCTGATCATGGGCGTTTTGTCCAACGGGCTGCTACTGCTCAACGTCAATACCTATGCACAGCTTGTTATCAATGGCCTTGTGCTGCTGGTAGCAGTGGGCTCTGGATTGCCTCTCGAAAAACACCGGCATAGCGCGACAAAGAAATTAATGGAAGCATCACTGCCAATTATCAATAAAAGGAGCACCAATATGGGCATTGTTACAGCAACCACCAATGTAAAGGAGCCGACATCTGTCCTGGATCGGTTCACTCTGAAAAGCAAAAAAGCACTTGTCACAGCCGCAGCGGGCGGGATCGGACGTGCAACCTCCATGGCATTTGCAGAGCTTGGTGCGGATGTTGCGATTGTGGACATTTCCGCAAAGCAGGATACTACGCAAAAGACCGCCTTAGAAATTGCACAAAAGTACAGCGTCAAGACAATTTCCATAGCGGCAGACGTGTCTGACAAGGTATCTGTGGACAGGATGGTGCAGCAGCGTTGACGCTTTTGGCACCATTGACGTGGTGCACTCCAATGCAGGCATTGGCGCCTTCGACGACAGTCCGGATATGGATTTGGAAAAGTGGAACCAGATGCTCAGCGTCAACCTGATCGGCGTCATGCTGGTGGATGTGGCGTGTGCCAACGTCATGATACAACACGGGCACGGTGGTTCGATTATCAACACGGCATCTGTTTCGGGGCATATTGTCAACCCACCTTACGGCGACGCGCCGGTTATCACCTGCTACCCCACCTGTAAGGCCGCCGTCATTCACCTGACAAAGTCTTTGGCTTTGAGCTACGCAAAGCACGGTATCCGCGTCAACAGCATCAGCCCCGGCTATATCTGATCCGGCCTCCACGCAGGCTGCTAGACAATCATCCCGGGAGGAACAAGAAAACGGTATTTTTGGCTTTAAGGTTCATGCAGCCGATTGCGACAAGATACAGCTCATTAAGGAGCACGTCCGTGATGGTAAATTTGATATCCTTCTGGTTTTCATGTTTGACCGTATCGGACGTATCGCTGCAGAAACACCATTTGTAGTAGAGGATCTCGTGCAATCGGGAATCTGCGTCTGGAGCGTTAATGAGGGGGAGCGGCGGTTTGATTCGCACACTGACTTCCTCACAAACTACATACGCTTTTGGCAGGCCGATGGTAGGAGTAAAAAACCTCCATCAGAACCAAGACTGCCCTCAGTCAGATGGTTCAGGGGGGGCGGTTCGATGGAGGCAGGCACCTTATGAATACCGGCTCGAAAAGAGCGGAATCTTCAACAAGCGTAAGCACGAAGTATATAAGCCGGACATTGATGAGGATAAAGCGAAGGTAGTACGCATGATGTTTGATTTGGTTGTCGCTTCGGGATTCGGCCGCTGGCGCCTGGCTATGTTCCTAAATGGTAAGGGGATGTTGAACCGTACTGGACGCAACTGGTATGATGCGAAAAAAGGAGCTTTCCTATACGATGTCGTGTACAAGGGAATTCTCCGAAGCGTAGAGACACACTCAGAGTCGCTTGAGGAACTGCAGATCATCGATCAATTCACTTTCGACCGGGCGCAGGAAATCATGCACGATCGAATCAGTGAAAAGAAGGATACCCGCACTACACCACTCAACACCGCTGGACAGTCCTTGCTTTCCGGCAACGTCTTCTGCGGCCACTGCGGCGGCGGACTTGTCTTGACTACCAGCGGTAAAGTGGTTAGACTCGCAAACGGGTAAACCAAAGGCGTCAAACGCATCCGGTATGTCTGTTACGACAAGATCAGGCGACGGATGGAATTCTGAATCGAAAGAACTGATTGCCATGCAGCTGAAAAATCCGTTGTCTAGAGTAATGGTGCAAGAAGCAATTACCCAGCTCAACGCTATCTCCAAAACGGTTGAAGTGTTTCGTGCTGAAATGAACCGGCTTGCCAAGAAACTTCCCGAATAAGATGTTGTCATGAATCTGTATGGTGTTGCAAATTCTCTCGGCCCGCAGCTCATGGCCGAGATCGGCGATGTGCGCCGCTTTGCCCATAAGGGATCTCTGACGGCGTTCGCGGGAGTTGACCTCGGCGCAAACCAGTTTGGCACTTACGAGGCCCCAGTACACGATCCTCAAAACGAGGCTCTCCAGAACTCAGAAAAACGCTCTTTGTCGTGATGACGGTGCTGCTACAAAAATGCGCCGTCCGATGCCCCTGCGTTTCAGTTCTTGGATAAGAAACGCACCGAGGGCAAGCCCTATTACGTCTACATGACTTCTGGCTGCAACAAGTTCCTGCGTATTTACTACTCCAGGGTGAAAGAGTATCTCAATACGACCAACGGCCCGTAGATATGGACAGGACATACTCAATAGCCCACTTTTTGCACCCTTTAGGTCAGCGCTCCGGCGGTGGCTTTTTTGTGTTGCTCATTTTTCTGTTCCCTCTTTTGCTGAATTTAGGCTTGACTTTTTATTTGCAGGCTTATATTTAAAAGCATTTCTATGATATCACTCCATGTTCTTTATAGTCAAAATTGTACTGTTTGATTGCGAATTACGAATAAATAGATTACTTTTTATTATTAATGTTGACATTTGTTAGCAAACAATGTACAATGCATAATATATTATGCAGAAGTCTTTAGATGCAAAGCGAAAAGTCCGGTAGAGTTAACTGCGGTAATTAATGGAGGATAAGCATGAAAAATTATTTTGATGTGCAAGGCAAGCATGTTGTATTCACAGGAGGGAGCGGTGATTTAGGCAAGGGGATGGCTGCGGGTTTGTTGGAACAAGGCGCCCGAGTAGCGGTCATCGATATTTCGGATAAGTTGGATGATATCGTGGCCGAGTTTCGAGCCAAAGGTTGGCAGGCGCACGCTATCCGGGGAGATATCGGCACTCCTGAATCCCTGGAGAAAACCTTTGCCCGGGCTCAGGGTGCCTTAGACGGTAGAGTAGATGTGCTGTTTAATGTGGCAGGCATCCAAATCCGACACCCCAGCGAAAAATTCCCCTACAAAGACTGGCAACAGGTAATCGACATCAATCTGACGGCATCTTTTCTGCTATGCCAGTTAGCCGCCAATAATATGATCGACCGGGGTGAGGGGGGCAAGATTATCAACATCGCCTCCATGCTTAGCTTTTTTGGCGGGTATACCGTTCCCGCCTACGCAGCCTCCAAAGGGGGAATAGCCCAGATGACCAAGGCCCTGGGCAACGAGTGGATGCGTTATAACATTAACGTCAATGCTATAGCCCCAGGATATATGGACACCCAAATGAATGTGGCGCTGGTCAACGACCCCAATCGCAACACCGAAATTTTGAACCGTATCCCCGCCGGCAGATGGGGAACCGCACAGGACATGGTGGGCACCGCCCTCTTTTTGGCCAGCGATGCCTCCAACTACCTGAGCGGTGCCATTATTCCAGTGGATGGGGGATATCTTTCCAGATAGGGGGATACCTGTGGAAGACTGTTTTTACTGCACCAAGGATCACCGTCTTTGGGATTTAATGGAACCCCTGCTGGAAATGGCTTATGCCAATGTGTACCTTCTACGGGATCAAAAGCATCCCGGCCGCTGTGTGGTGGCCGCCAAGAGACATGTCACCGAAATTCACCGGTTTGATAAGGACGAGCGGGACGGCTTTTTTGCCGATATAGCCTTGGTGGCCTGCGCCATTGGCGTAGTGTTCCAGCCGGACAAAATAAACTACGCCGTGTATGGTGATCTGGTGCCCCATTTTCACGTTCATGTGGTGCCCAAGCACATTTCCGGCCTGCGATGGGGTGAGCCCTTCCTGGACGATGACCTAAAGGAGATTGCAACGGATGAAGCACTTAAGGAGATAAAGGAACGGCTGTTGGTGAAGATTTTGCAGGTGTGATGCCCACAAGGCGCTGCCGATAGCAGTTACCCTTCATCTATACAGGTAATATAAAATATATTAATAAAGGAGTCAAACGCTATGAAGGTCGGTCTGAATCCCGGGTTCTTATTTTCTCTTTACGGAGACAAGGTGTTCTTCAACGAAATGATCGAGGGGGCCAACATTGCATCGGAGCTGGGTTTTGACAGCCTGCGCCTGGAGGTATACTGTGACGAAGAATACGAAGCATTTACCAAGGAAAATATAAAGGCGCTGCGGGAGCACTACCAAAAACTCAACATTCTCTCTGACTATTTCGTGGCCTGCGCTCCCCGCAACAAGCTGGCTACCATTGACGAGGCACGGCGGAAGGAAGGCCTGCGGGACTTTGAACGCAATGCCGAAATTGCCGCAGAGTTTGGCTTGTGCGACACAGTTTCTCTAGTGTGCGGTGCCCCCGAGGAGGCCGTGGTCTCCTACCTGGATACCTACCCCGGTGCTCCTCCTTCCATGATTGTGCTACCCTCCCACCTCACCTGGGCCCAGGTTTGGGACACCTATGTGGAAACCATCAGCAAGTGCCTGGAAATGTGCCAGAAGAGGGGCCTGCGCCTGGCGATTGAGCCGCTGCCCATGACTGTGATGAACAACACAGACAGCTACCTGCGGCTGGCCGCTGCTATTAATTCCAAGGACTTCGGTATTGTGATGGACTCCTCCCACCTCCACTACCAGCGGGAGAGCCTGCCCATCTCCATCGAGAAGGTTAAGGGCCAGCTCATGAGTTTTTGCGTATGCGACAACAATGGCGTGGAGGACTATCACCTTTCTCCCGGCAAGGGCACCATCAACTGGACTGAAGTGGTGCATACCTTGAAGAAGATCGGCTTTGATGGTACCCTGGATCTGGAGATCAACGTCACCGACGATCCTCGCAAAGAGTACGCCGAGGCAAAGATATATCTGGAAAAGATTATCGCAGAAGTCGGCTGAAACCAGTTCTTGTAACCACTTTGTGGAAAAGGAATGATCCTATGCGAATTGTCGATATCAGCGCAATGGTTGGCCCTTGGCCCTTCAACAAGCTGGAATTTTCCACAGCGGCCCAGCTGGTGGATCAAATGGAGCATCTGGGAATTGATATTGCCTACGCCTATTCTTCCTACGCCGTGCGAGTCAACCCCATTGACGGCAACTACCTGCTGGCGGATCAGCTCAAAGGCTTTGAAGACCGCATCAAACCCTGTTGGGTGGTGCTGCCCACCTGGGACATCGAGTGTGAGCGCCCTCTGGAGCAGGAACTGAAAAAGTACGGGGTGCAGATGGTGCGGATGATGCCCAAGGATCACTCCTACCCTGTGGACCCCTGGGTTTGCGGCGATCTTTACGCCATGCTGGAGCGCAACAAAATCCCGGTGCTCTTTAACGGAACAGATGTGAGCCCCGCCCAGATTCACGCAATCTGCTCCGCCTTCCCCGAACTGGTGGTCATTAACACCCAGTGCGACTACAATCAAAACCGTAGCCTGTACAAACTGCTGGAGCTTCACCCCAACTTCTACCTGGAGATCGCCACCTACTACATTTACCACGGAGTGGAGGACATCGCCAAAAAGTTTGGGGCAGAACGCATGCTATTCGGCAGCCGTATGCCCTTCCAGGAGGGGGCGGCAGCTCTTGGTATGCTGATGCTGGCCGATCTGACCCAGGCTCAGCGGGAGAAAATTCTGGCTGGAAACATCGAAAAAATCTTAAAGGGAGGGTCTGTAGTATGACCATTCAAGAGCTGCTGGGCAAGGACCTTCCCGAGCTCGAGGTAATCGACATCCATGCCCATATGAATCGGCCCGCCCAGTTTATGTGCCCCGGCGACCCGGACATTGACGGCATGATCGCCGAGATGGACCGTGTTGGAATCAGCCGTATAGCCATCGCCCCCAACATGGCCATCAACTGCGATGTGGTGCTGGGCAACAAAATGGTGCTGGAGGCGGCCAGGCAGTATCCCAGCCGCGTCATGGGGCTGGCGACAGTCAACTTCAACGATTTTGAAGAGAGCATGGAAAGCTTGAAAAGCTGCTTTGCCACCTCTCACTTCAAGGGGATCAAGCTGCATCCCGACTTTATGCACTACTCGGTGCGAGAAAGCGACAAGATGCGCGCAGTTCTGGATTTTGCGCAGGAAAAGAACGCCTTCTTCATCTCCCACACCGACGAGCGGGTGATCCCCGGACACTTAAACCTGTACAGTCACCCGGATTGGTTTGAGGAGTACATCAGGGATTATCCCCAGGTCAACTTCCTGCTGGCTCACTGCGCCCTGTCCGCCGAGGGTTACCGCACCTGCCTGCGGCTTGCGCTGGAATACGACAATGTTTATCTGGACACCACTGGTTTCCGCTTTTCCAGCACCTGGACGGTACAGGATCTGGTGCGCAACGGCAAGGGAGATCGGGTGGTCTTTGGCACGGACATCCCTTTTAACGACATGGGAAGTGCCGGTGGACGCATTATTCTGGGGCACCTATCTCTGGCAGAAAAGATCAAAATGTTGGGAGGAAATGCCCAGCGAATGCTCAGGGAAATCTAATACTTAAAATGGCAGTAGCGATCATTCGGAGCGAGCAAGCGCCCCGACTTGGCCTTTTCATGAGTCGGAACGCTCTCAAATAGCGTCAAAAGATCAATGTAAACAAGATCAACCATTTAAAGGAGGATTATTCCATGGGAAAAAAACTATTGGCGATTGCGATTACACTTACCATGATGGTGACATTGTTCGCGGGCTGCAGTGGCGGTGCATCGTCCCCTGCAAGCTCTTCCGCGGCGGCTCCTGCCCAAGGCTCTTCTGACGCTACCAGCCCGGCAGCCAACCCCGCCCCTTCCAGCAGCGTGGCCGCAGAGCCCGAAGTAGTGCTCAAGCTAGGCCACGGTCTAGCCGAGACTGTAGTGCTCCATCAGGCCATGCTCTCTTATGCCGAAAAGGTGGCCGAGCGCTCTAATGGCCGCATCCGCGTCGATGTTTACGCCAACGCCCAGTTAGGCAACGAGCGGGACATGGTGGAGGGTATGCAGCTAGGCACCGTGGATATCGTGTATAGCGCCACCTCCATAATGGCAAACTTCGTCCCCGCTTGCTCCATCTTCGATGCTCCCTTCCTGTACAGAGATTCGAATCATATGTTCAAGGTGACCGATGGGGAAGTCGGACAAAAGATCGCCGATGAAATCCGCACCAACCAAGGCCTCATCACCCTAGGCTTCATGGATTCTGGGCAGCGCCACATCTTCTCCACCAAGCCGGTGAAGACTCTGGACGACTTTAACGGCCTGAAGATCCGTACGATGGAAAACGAGTTGCAGATTGCTCTGTTTAACACTCTGGGCGCCCAGGCCACCCCCATGGCCTTCGGTGAGGTGTACACTGCCCTGCAGCAGGGCACCATTGACGCCGGCGAGCAGCCCCTGCAAGGCATTACCGGCAGCAAATTTCAGGAAATCTGTAAGTATGTGGCTCTCACCGGTCACGTGTACGGGGCCAATCTGTTCCTGATGGGTGAGAAGGCCTACGAAAAGGTCCCCGAGGATCTGCGGGAAATGGTTTTGGAAGAGGGCATGAATGCCTGCCTGCTCCAGCGCCAGCTGGTTGCCAAGGAAAACGAAAAGGCCATTAAGATGCTGGAGGATGCTGGGGTAGAGATCACTCAGATGGATCAGACCGCCCTAATGGAAAAGGTACAGCCCGTGTACGACCAGTTTTCTAACCTCCTGCCTCCCGACTTGGTAGCCGAGATCGCAGCGGTTCAGTAATCCTACCCATTGTCCGCCAAAGGCCCTTATCTCCATGTGGCATACAAGCAAAGCCGTACGAATCTATCGCTGTGCACCATGTCAGCGACACCACAATTCTATTGTTAAAAGGATGTCGGCATAGCCTGAAGCAACGCGGCCAAGCCAAGGTCTATAGTCTGATGCCGTTTGGCAGCTTGGTCACGTTGCACAGGGCCCATCGAGGACACCCAGTACTGATTTCTATCTCCCAAGGGGTGGGGAAGGTGTCTGGGGGCGGGAGCCGAGCGCTCGCTGTGTGGGACACAGTAAGGCGAAAGGGGTGGCCTGCGCTCTCGCAAGCGCACGACAGAACTGTGGAAAGCTATGGCAGGGCTATACGCCCCGCTGACAAGCGTGTAGGCTGGCCTGTGCAACAGCGTATAGTAAAAAGGGCGGAGCCTGTCGCACAGCGCATAGAAGAGACCTTGTTGCGGTCGAAGTGGCAAGTGCTACAGGCGGAATAGGTAATGCCAACAGCCCCATACACTAGCTCATAGGAGGGACCGATGAAAAAGGTGCAATCTGTGCTTAAGAATCTAGACAGCTATTTGGTGGCTCTCTGCCTAGTTGTCATGTCTCTTTCGGCGGTGCTCCAGGTGTTTAACCGCAACCTGTTCAAGCTCCCTATCGCTTGGACCGAAGAGCTCTGCCGCTACGCCATGATCTGGATGACCATGCTGGGCACTCCCATCGGAGTGCGCAAGGGCATGCAGATGTCGGTGGTTCTCTTTGATAAAAAGATCAAGGGCAAGGCCTTGCTGGCTCTGGATCTCTTTAAATGCGTGATGATGTTTGCCTTTTCCGCCATAATTATGGTTACCGCCACAGTGCTGATGCATACCCAGGCCAAGGCGGGGCAGCTTTCTGCGGCCCTGCGCATCCCGATGCAGTACGTTTCATTAGCCATCTTTGTGGGAATGCTCATGATCTGCCTGTACGAGGCCTGGGAGTTTGTAAAACTTTTGCGCCGCGGGCCAGAAACGACCGTAGTTCAAGAAGGGGAGGGGGAGCAAAATGTCTAACTACATCGGGCTAATTTTGTTTGGCTGCTTTGCTCTGCTGCTGATCCTGCGCATACCCGTTTCCTTTTCTCTGGGCATTTCCGCCATTATCTGTCTGTTCATTCTGGATGTACCTCTGGTGGTAGTAGGTCAAAAGATGTTTACCGCCATCGATTCCTTTCCCACTATGGCCATCCCCTTCTTTATACTCTCGGGCAACCTGATGATTGCGGGGGGCCTCTCTAAGCGGCTGGTCAAGTTCGCCAGTGCTTTGCTGGCAAAAATAAGGGGCGGCCTTGCCCTAGCCAGCATTCTGGCCTGCGCCATGTTCGGCGCTCTTTCCGGCTCGGGGCCTGCCACCGTGCTGTCTGTTGGCGGAATGATCTACCCGGAGCTTATCAAGCGGGGCTACAAGGCTAAGACCATGGCCGGCCTCATTGCGGCTGCGGGAAGCCTAGGGCCCATCATTCCGCCCAGCATCCTCATGGTGTTCTTTGGAACCGTTACCGGCGTCTCCATCACTAAGATGTTTGCCGGCGGCATTGGCGTCGGCCTGTTGCTGGGTCTGGCCCTGTTTGCGGTAACCGCTTTTATGGCCAACAAGAATAAGTGGCCGAAGGCGTCCCAAGACGAGGAGCTGCCAAAAATCTGGCCCGCCTTCAAGCAGAGCTTTTTCTCCCTCCTCATGCCGGTGATCGTACTGGGGGGCATCTACGGGGGCTTCTTTACCCCCACCGAGGCGGCGGCCATCTCCATCGTGTACGCCTTTATCGTGGGCACCTTTATCTACCGGGAACTGGATTTTAAGAACGTACCCGTCATCATAAAAGATTCGGCGGTTTCGGCCACCATTGTGCTGTTTATCATTGCCTCTTCCTCCGCCTTCTCCTGGCTGTTCACCTATGCCAACATCGCCGCCCAGATCAACAACTTTGTGTTCGAGATGAATCTAGGTTACTATCCCTTCATGATCATTGTCACCATTATCATGCTCATCTTCGGCACTTTCATGGATGCGACGGCCACCGTGGTGCTGCTCATGCCCATGATGTACCCCATCGCCATGAACTTGGGAGCAGATCCTGTCCACTTCGGCCTACTTATCTGCTACGCTCTCACCCTGGGTGGGCTCACTCCTCCCGTGGCGGTGAACATCTTTTCCATGGCCTCGGTGAGCGGCCTGAGCATGAATCAGGTGGTCAAGGGAGAAATTCCCTTCCTCATCACTAGCTTGGTGGTTCTGACCCTGGTGCTATTCTTTCCTACCATCTCCACCTTCTTTCCGTCCATCATGACCTGATCAAAGGGGCGAACGCGGGGTTTGCTTTGCTCGGTTGCTTTCGCTTACTTGACAAAGAAAAAAATGCATTATATAATCTATATTATTGGAAAGGTTATATTACGGCAGCAATCCAGCCCTCGAAAGGAAACATACCATGCAGGAATTACAATCCACCGCCCGGCATAGTGAAGGGATTAAAACAGCCACCGATACCCTAGTGAAGCGCATCCGGGAATTGATTTTAACCTATGAGCTTCCCCCTGGCACTCGGCTGAAGAACAACGAGCTAGCCGAGCGATTCGGTATGAGCATCACTCCAGTGCGAGAGGCTCTAGGCCGGCTGGAAAAGATGGGTCTCGTGGCCTATCAGGCCCGGCGGGGCTGGGAGGTAAAGACCACCGACAACGCCGACCTCAAGGAAGTGTATGATATGCGGGAGTATCTGGAGCGACTGGCCGTCAAAACCATTTGTGAGCGCCGTATTCCGGTGAATACCCTGCAGGATCGACTGGAGGAATACGAGCAGATTCTGGCCTCGGGTGATCTGGAACACTGTGTTGAATCGGATTTGGCCTTTCACAGCGAGCTCATTCGCCTTGCGGGGAATAAGTACGCTATTTCCATGATGAACCAGTTGCTGGATATTATCTATATTGGACGCAGCCTGGAGAATTACGAGGAGAATAACCAAAGCAGCGTTAACGAGCACAAGGCTATTTTGGAGGCTATCAAATCAGGAGATTCCCACATGGCTGAGACCCGCGTTTCAGAGCATCTGCGCGATTGTGTTTCCTGGGCATAACCGAATCGTACAGACCGGAAGACAATGAACTGCACCTCAATTGTTAGACAGTATAACAATTGAGGTGCAGTTCATTGTCTTGATTACCTGTGTTCCTCCGCATATCGAGTATGTTACGTCAATTGTTGCCATAGATAAGGTACAATAAGTTGCACAAATTGCCAAAGGGATAAAAAGGGACAAGGTTTGCAGCTCTCTGTTAGAATGAAGTTACCACACAGCATTCTGAAGGGAGAAGGCAAACCATATCCGAGAAAATTGTATGGCTTAACGAGGAAGTAATCAGGATCAAATCAGAGAATTGGTACGAGGAAGCGTGGAAGAAACACTCAACGGTCTGGAGGCCGAGGCTGAGAAACTGACCCAAGCGGCACGGTATGTGCGCAGCGAGGAGCGTAAGGGCTACCGAAGCGGTCATTACAGTCGAAACCTCACCACTACCTCCGGGGACGTTACCCTCAACGTGCCCCGTCTCAAGGAAATCAGCTTTGAGACCGCCATCATCCAGCGCTACCGCCGCCGGGAAAGCAGCATGGAAGAGGCGCTATCTGGCTGGCGTTTCCGTGCGCCGGGTTGAGGACATCACGGAGGCTCTCTGGGGCACCAAAGTGCCGCCCTCCACCATCAGTGAACTGAATAGAAAGCCTACGTCCATATTGAGGACTGGCGCAACCGGCCGCTGCGAGGTGGGAAATACCCTTATGTCTATGTGGATGGCATCTACCTGTGCCGCAACTGGGGCGGCGAGTATCAGAATGTGGCCATTCTGATAGCAATCGCAGTCAATGAGGACGGCAACCGTGAGGTTTTGGGCGCCGCTGAGGGCATGAAAGAGGACAAGGCCAGTTGGGTCAGCTTCTTTCAGTGGCTGAAAGGACGCGGTCTGGACGGGGTGAAGATCATTGTCAGTGACAAGTGCCTAGGGATGCTGGAGGCCAGCTACGAAGTATTTCCGAAAGCGAAATGTCAGCGTTGCACTGTCCACTTCTATCGCAATATGTTCTCTGTTGTACCGAAGTCTAAGGCGAAATTAGTTGCCAAGATGCTGGGGGCAATCCACGACTAGGAGAGTAAAAAAGCATCCAGAGAGAAGGCGAAAGCGGTGGTGGCTGAGCTTCGGTAAATGAAGCTCAGGGAGGCTGCCAAGAAGATTGAGGACGGTGTCGAGGAGACGCTGACCTATGCGGATTTCCACTGCGAGCACTGCACTCACATCCGTACTAACAACGTCATTGAGCGACTAAACCGGGAGATCCACATGCGCACCCGGGTGGTTGGCTGCTTTTCCGATGGGAATTCGGCGCTCATGCTGGTCTGTGCCAGACTTAGGCACGTGGCCGGGACCCAGTGAGGCAACAAAAAGTATATGAATATGAAGCATCTGGAGGCGGCCATCGAAAACGCTTCCTTTGCCGGCTGACTTCACTCTTTTAGAGGCTGTAAACTAGGGTCATTCTGAAAACGAAAAGATGCACAAAAGTTGATAAAAAAACGCACTAAATCCCAAAGAGGAGATGGTGTGAAATGGTAATCCATCATATGAACTGTATGATAGTGAACGGGAACGTATCCAAGGATATATCCCGACCGCCAAGACCGGCAGACCACCCAAAGATCACCGGCAGATGCTGAATGCCATGCTATGGATGGCGCGTAGCGGTGCCATGTGGGAAGACCTT
>JAHDPQ010000160.1 GCA_018434245.1 Oscillospiraceae bacterium | reverse complement strand
GTGGATTTGGCCGACGGTATGCTGACCATTCGGGCCAACCGCACCGAAGAAAACGAGGAAACCAAGGGCAACTACCTGCGCCGGGAACGCAGAGTGGGCTCCTACGCCAGAAGCTTTGATGTTTCTGCCGTGAAAACCGAGGACATCACCGCCCAGTATCAGGATGGAGTTTTGTCCCTCAAGCTGCCTAAGATAGAGACCCAGGCCATTCCACCCACCCGTCAGATCGAAATCCAATAAGACAGCACCCCTGCAATGAACCCACCCGAAAGGGTGGGTTTTTTGCGCCTTGGGTCCTGCAATGACCGGAGGGATTGCACTTTTCTAGCCCGAGATACAGCGCTGGAAGCCCTGGCTTTTATCTGTGCCGGTTGCGCGGCGGGGGAGTTTGGGGTATACTGAAAATAATGTGGAAGATACTGTAAAGTGACGTTATGATTAGCGGAGTTGATAGATATGGAAATCCTTGCCCCCAGCCAATATTCTGAATACGAGACCTTTGTCGCCTCTCATCCGGCGGGGGGAATTACCCAGTCCACCCTCTGGCACGCCGTCAAGTCCAACTGGAACCACGAGGTGGTGGTCAGTCGGAATGCCGACGGTCAAATTGTGGGTGGAGCCAGCGTGCTGATCCGCCGTTTTCCCCTGATCGGCACTAGCCTGCTCTATTCCCCCAGAGGCCCTGTTTGCGATTACCACGATGGGGCCGTGCTTGCCGATCTCAAGAAAGGGGTGGACCTTCTGGCCAAAAAACACCGGGCCCATGTCTGGAAGATGGACCCGGACCTTTCCATTGAGGATGCCACCTTTGCCGATCTGGCCAACCAGATGGGCTTTACCTGCTTTCTGGGGGGCGACGGCTTCGAAACAGTGCAGGCCCGCTTCAACTACCGGCTCTATTTTCAGGGCCGGGGAGAAGAGGAGATTTTGGCAGGCTTTACCCAGATGACCCGCCGTAACATCCGCAAGGCTCAAAAGGCGGGGGTTGAAATCGAGGTGGCGGGGAAGGAAGGGCTGGACGACTTCACCCGGCTGATGCAGGTCACCGGAGAGCGGGATGGTTTTTCCACCCGTCCCAAGGCCTACTTTGAAGGGATGCTGGATGCCTTGGGCGACCACTGCCGCCTCTATCTGGCTATGTATCAGGGAAAGGCCATTGCGGGGGCTGTCACCACCAACTACGCGGGAAAAACCTGCTATATCTACGGCGCTTCGGACAACGAGCACCGGGATGTGATGCCCAACCAGCTGATGCAGTGGGAGATGATCCGCTGGGCGTTGGAAACGGGATGCACCGTCTACGACTTTCAGGGAGTCAGCGGCAACCTTTCGGAAGACAACCCCCTCTACGGCCTGTACCGCTTTAAAAAAGGCTTTGGCGGTACCTTGGACGAGCTGGCCGGGGAGTTTGACTACGTCTATCGCCCTGTCAGCCTCTGGCTGGCCAACCGGGCGGTGGACCTTGTGGAGTGGCTGCGCAAACTCAAGAGGGGACGCTCCTAATGGGTCCCCTCACCCGGGCGGTGGAGCAGTATCTAAAAGGGGATACCTCCCGGTTTCACACTCCCGGCCACAAGGGAAGGTGCGGCTCTGCCCCCTTTGACTGGGGGGAGCTGTGGCGCTGGGATGTGACGGAATGCGCCGGGCTGGACAGCCTCTTTGAAGCCGACGGCCCCATCCGGGAAACGGAGCGGGCCTATTCCCGGCTGTACGGCACCGACGACTCCCTCATCAGCGCGGGAGGTTCCACCCTTTGTATTCAGGCCATGCTAGCTCTGGCCCTAAACCCCGGAGACAGCCTGTTAGCGGTGCGAGGGGTTCACCGGTCTGCCGTCAACGCCATGGCCCTGCTGGACCTTCACCCCCAGTGGATTTTGCCCTCCTTGGGAGAGGAAACCGTGCTGGCCGGGTCTGTCTTTCCCGAGGAAGTGGAGGCCGCACTGGCAAGCAACCCCCGGCTCAAGGCGGTTTACCTCACCAGCCCCACTTACTTTGGAGCTGTCAGCGACATTGCCGCCCTTTCCCGGATTTGCCAGTCCTTTGGCGTTCCCCTGCTGGTGGACAACGCCCAAGGGGCTCATCTGACCTTTCTGCCCCAAAACCTTCACCCCATGGCTTTGGGAGCCGACCTCTGCTGCGACTCCCTTCACAAAACTTTGCCGGTGCTGACGGGAGGAGCCATGCTCCACGTGGGGAACAAAGTCTATGCCTCCCGGGCCCGGGAGAAAATGGCTCTCTTTGGTTCCACCAGCCCCAGCTACCCGGTGATGCTTTCCATAGATGCCGCTCTGGATTATTTGGAAGACGGCTTTGGGGAAGACGGAGCAAAAGTCACCCAACAGGTGGAGTACATGGCTTCCATCGCCGGGGAACAGGGCTGCCTGCTGCCGGAGTTTCCCCTGAGAGACCCTTGGCGGCTGACCTTGAGCGCCTCCCCTCTGGGACTGGACGGCGCCGGGCTGGCGGCTCATCTCCGGGGGCATGGCATCGAGCCGGAGCTTGTGTCCGAGGAGTTCTGCGTGCTGATGGCCAGCCCCTGCAACACCGAAAGGGACTTCCTGCGGGTGGAGCAGGCGCTTGGGTCCCTGCCCCGGGGAACTGCCCGCTCCCCCAAAACAGCGGCCCTTACCCTGCCCCGGCAGAAGGTCTCTCTGCGGGAAGCGGTGTTTGCCCCTTCTCACCTGGTGTCGCTGGAGCAGGCGGTGGGGAAGATAGCGGGAGCTATGGTGAGCCCCTGTCCCCCTGGTATTGCTCTGGTGGTTCCCGGGGAGGAGATTGATGAGGACACCGCCTCTCTCCTCAAAAGCTATGGAATTTTTTCCATCCATGTGTTACACTGATAATAAGGAATGCGATAGGAAAATAAGGGGAAACTTCCCCTGAAGAAAGGATGTGGGTTTGTGAAGCTGATTCTTGCCATCGTGTCGGGAGATGACAGCCTGAAGGTTTCTCGCTCTTTGACAAAGGGAGGATACTTTGTCACCAAGCTGGCCACCACAGGCGGTTTTCTGATGGCCGGAAACACCACCTTTCTCATCGGAACTGATGACGAAAAAGTGGACGATGTGATTTCCATCATTAAAGAAAACTCCAAGACCCGCAAGCAGATGGTGTCCAGCTCCGCCTCCTATGGAGTGGGGATGATTTCCGCTTCCCCCATCGAGGTTCTGGTCGGCGGCGCCACCATCTTCGTGCTGGATATTGAGCGGTTCGAAAAGCTGTAGCGCCGGGCAACCGGACGCTGTTAGGATGATCAAAACCCATGACGGAACCATTTTCTCTGCGCCATCATGACGGCGCCATGGCCGCCCTTGCCTCCTTTGCCGGGGGGCGGCTTCCCCATGCCATCCTCATCGAAGGCCCGGTGGGCTGCGGTAAAAGCCGCTTTGCCCGCCGCTTTGCCATGTCTGTTCTTTGCCACAACCCGTCGAAAGCTCCCTGCGGGCACTGCTGCGCTTGCAAAAAGGTGGCGGCGGAAATCCACCCCGATCTGTTGGTCTACCAGGGGGAAAAAGGCAAGGCCAAGTCCTTCCACGTGGACACGGTGCGCCAGCTGCGGGCCCAGGCCTATGTGGCCCCCAACGAGGGGGAGCGCAAAGTCCTGCTACTGGAGGATGCTCAAAATATGACCGAGCAGGCTCAAAACGCCCTGCTCAAGGTACTGGAGGAGCCCCCTGCCTCTACGGTGTTTCTCCTCACCTGCCAGAGTCGGGGGCAGCTACTGGAAACCATCCTGTCCCGGGTGACGGTGATTGCCCTTTCTCTCCCCAATGTAGAAACCTGCGCCGATATTCTGGCAGAACATCTCCCCGACCGTTCCCGGGAGGAGCTGCTGCTGGCAGCCAGAGATGCCTCGGGGAGTCCGGGGCTTGCGCTGGAGGCCCTGACCCGGGAAAACGACGGCAAAGCCCAAGGCCACCGGGACTGTGCCTGTCAGGTGCTGGAACTGCTGGGCAAAGGGCGGGAAGCCGCCGCGCTGGCCCGGCTGCAGTCCTACGAGCGGGACAGGCCGGGCATGACCGCCCTGTTGGAGGCCATGGCCTCCCAAGTGACCAATCTCTTGCTGGAGCAGGAGGTTGGGACCGGGTTTTCCCAATTGCAGCTTGTGAGGATAACTGCTATAATAGAGAGGATAACGGCCGCCGCATACAGCAATGTGGGGGGGCTGCTGCTGGGCAGCGCTCTCTGCGCCGGAATCAGTCAGGCCATGAACGATAAGGAGTAACTTATGGCGGAAATTATCGGCGTGCGCTTTAAAAGTGCAGGCAAAATTTATTATTTTGATCCCGATGGCCAGCAGGTTTCTGCTGGAGATCAGGTGATTGTGGAAACATCCCGAGGCACCGAGTGTGGAGAGGTAGTGACCCCCAACCGGGAAGTGCCGGAAAAGGATGTGGTTCAGCCCCTCAAGAAGCTGGTGCGTCTTGCCAACAAGCAGGATATGGACCGGCTCAAGCGCAACCGGGAAAAAGAAGCCTACGCCTTTCAGGTGTGTCAGGAAAAGGTGCGCAGCCACAATCTGGACATGAAGCTGATCGATGTAGAATACACCTTTGACAACAACAAGATTCTCTTTTACTTTACTGCCGACGGCCGGGTGGACTTCCGGGAGCTGGTGAAGGATTTGGCCAGTGTCCTCAAAACCCGGATCGAGCTGCGGCAAATTGGCGTGCGGGACGAGGCCAAAATGCTGGGAGGCCTTGGCATTTGCGGCCGGCCTTTCTGCTGCTCCACGTTCTTGGGAGAGTTTCAGCCCGTATCCATCAAAATGGCCAAGGAGCAGGGGCTTTCTCTTAACCCCGCCAAGATTTCCGGCACCTGCGGCCGGCTGATGTGCTGCCTCAAGTACGAACAGGCCGCCTATGAGGACCTCATCAAAACCACCCCCAAGGTGGGAACCCATGTCCAGACCCCCGAAGGCCGGGGAGTCATCACCGAGGTTTCCCTGATGACAGGGAACCTGAAGGTGGCTCTGGAAAAGTTTCAAAACGGCACCGTCACCGTCTTTCATAAGGATCAGGTTCGCCCCAGCAGGGCCGACCGCCGGGAAGAAGGGGAGACGGCCGCTCCTGTGGCGGAGCGCCGCGAGGCTTCGGAGGAGGAGCAGGAGAAAAAGTCCGAGCGCAAGACCGAAGGCCACCGCACAAGGCCTCGCCGCCGGGATAAAGGCAGCAAGAAGCCTCCGGCACAGCAGCAACAATAACTTAAGCGATCCACCTCCCGTCTCAGGCTTGCGGGCACGGGAGGTTTTCCTTACCTTGGGGACTTGTATCATCCCTGTTGAATTTTAAAAATCTGTTGGGCAATAAAAACTCTTGACATTGGGACAGGATTTGTTTATACTGATAAGGCTGTCAACATTCCCAAGACAGCAGGCGCCGCAACGCGGCTGAAATGGGCGGAACCATCCGTACCGGCCTGCCGAGGAAGCGGTGTTGATTCACTTTGTTGTGAACTTACGCTCTTTCCACGGTTTGTGGGAGGAGCTTTTTTCTTTGCGGGCGATGTTGACGCAAAAGAAATACCGGGAGGTGAAAACAAGTTGCCAAGTGATAAGATTCTACAAAAAAAGCAGGAACAAGTGTCGGTGCTTTCGGACCAGATGAAGAACGCTGTTGCCGGTGTTCTGGTAGACTATAAGGGCATCAACGTGCAAAACGACACCAAGCTGCGCAAAGAGCTGCGGGAAGCCGGCGTCGATTACATGGTGGTGAAAAACTCCCTGCTGCGCCGCGCTGCAGACAACGTGGGCTACGAAGGCCTGCGGGATGTGCTGGTAGGCTCTACTGCACTGGCCCTGTCTGAGAACGATATGGTGGCTGCCGCCAAGATTCTCTGCAAGTACGCCGAAGGTTCCAAGGGTGCCTTTACCATTAAGGCCGGCTTTGTAGAAGGAAATCTGCTGGACGCCGACGGAGTTTCTCAGCTTTCCAAGCTGCCGTCCAGAGAGGAACTGGTGGCCATGACTCTCCGGGGTCTCAACGCTCCCATTTCCGGGTTCGTCAACGTGCTCAACGCAAACATCCGGGGGCTGGTTATCGCCCTCAACCAGATTGCGGAAAAATCCGCATAATACCAAAGAATTTAATTCTTACAACAAACAAGATGATGGAGGTTTACTGTTATGGCATCCGATAAGGTTCTTAAATTGATCGAAGACGTAAAGGCTCTTACTGTTCTGGAGCTCTCCGAGCTGGTTAAGGCTCTGGAAGAGGAATTCGGCGTTTCCGCTGCTGCTCCCGTTGCGATGGCTGCTGCTCCGGCTGCTTCCGCTGCTCCCGCTGAAGATGAGAAGTCCGAGTTTGACGTCATCCTGGTCGAAGCTGGCCAGAGCAAGATGGGCGTAATTAAGCTGGTGAAAGAGATCACCGGTCTTGGCCTCAAAGAAGCCAAAGAGCTGGTTGACAATGCTCCGAAGCCTGTTAAGGAAGGCCTGGGCAAAGATGACGCCGAAGCCCTGCAGAAGCAGCTGGAAGAAGCCGGCGCAAAGGTCGAACTCAAATAAGTTTGCTTTCTGTCTACCAAAAAGCCGCCGTCAGGCGGTTTTTTTTATGCTCAAAACAAAATATTCACCTTGCATCCCCCCAGAATATCTCCCCAAAAGCAGGGAGGCCTATACGCTGAAATAAATCTGTCAAATTTGGTTGCTGTACATTGACTTTTATCGTAAATATGTTATAATTCGATTGCATACGAAAACAGTAAACATAAAGGGGGGGCAACAGTGCCTAGAAATTCCAGGCAGAATGTAGAAAAAAGACGAGAGCAGCTGCTGGAGCTGCTGGCGCTAAAGGGGCAAATGTCCATCGAGGCGTTGGCCGGGCAACTGAACGTTTCTACCATGACAGTGCGCAGAGACGTGGAGCGGTTGGAAGAAAACCTGGCGGTAGAGCGTCTGGGAAGTGGAATTGTGGGGCTGCGTGACCGTCTGGCAGAGGATCTGGAACACCTTAAACGCAAAACAGCCAATCGGCGGGAGCAGATGATCATTGCCAGAGCAGCCGTATCGCTGATTGAACCGGGGCAGGTAATAGGGCTGGATGCCAGCGTCTCATCTCTGGAGCTCAGCCGACTGTTATCCTCCAAACGGGGGCTTACGGTGGTGACCAACAGCCTACTGATCCCATCGCTTCTCGGTATTGGAGAAGATATGGAAATCGTCAGTGCCGGGGGCACGTTGCGAAGTAAAACTCTTTCCTGTGTAGGGTCCTTTACCTGCAGTGTCATCGACAGTTTTGTATATGATAAGGTGTTTTTATCCGACCTGTGTGCCGAAGCCCAAATGGGCTTGACCGATACCGAAACCGACGAGATTTTGGTCAAGCGCTCCTTTGTACACAACGCCAAAGAGCTGGTGGTCATGGCCGACCGAAGTAAACTGGGGGCTGTTGCTTACAAAAAGTGTGTGCCGGTGGAAAAGATTTCGGTTCTGGTGACCGACGCACCCCAAAGCGATCCACAGGTGGCAGCGTTTCGCAAACAAGGCGTTAAGGTTATCTGTGTGTAGCTGCAATCAATGAAGAAAGAATCAAATGGATTCAAACAGAGAGCAGAGACCCCCGGGAAGAATAAAATTGCTCATTCTTGCCAAAAAGATTGTTATTTTTTTAACTATTGGAAAAATTAGAGGTCAGTTATTTTCGAAAACAGAAATTTTTTTTGAAGTTCTTGTCTGGTATGGAAATTTTTAATGTGAAACGTGCACTTATAATATGAATATAAAACATCTGCAATTTCCTGCGAAACAATAAACCGCAGGCCTTTTTCAGACAAGGTTGGCAGACAGCAGGTGTTAAGATGGACTGAAAGGGAAGCATACATCTAATGGCGGGGCTAAGGATGCCACCCCAAGGAGGAGCAATGAAACATTTAATTGTCATTATTTTGCGGGCAGTTGCCTTGGCCACTGGGATTGCCACCATTGTGTTGGGTCTGATGCAGCGCATTGCCGTGGGGGAGGGGATTATGCTGTTGGCGTTGGGGCAAAGCTGTCTGGCCATGGCGTCCCTGCAGGCAGCCGATCCCAGCCAGAAAAAAGAGGACTGATTCCCCTTGCACCCTGTTTGGGGAACATGCTATACTGGTGAAAGTCCGTTCCTGATTACACGAACCGGAGGTCCTGCCGTTGAAACGCTCCGCTTTTTTTCCTTTCTTCGCCCTATATTGGGGTACCCTTGTGATCTGTGGTGGGATACGAATCCGGCTCAAGCTTCTGCACATGGATCACTCCACCGGTTTTTATACCGGAAGTCCCCTTGGGGTAGCGGTCTTTTACACGGTGCTGGGTCTTTGTGTGGTATCGCTTTTTTTGCTGTATCTCCTTCGACGGACCGGAGGGGACTATCCGGTGCTGCGCAGTCAGCGGCGCCTTGGGATTCCGGCCATTCTGCTGGGTATTTCCATCCTGCTGTACACCGCCGAAAGCTTGAGCCTGCTGCCAGTTGGATGGGGAAACCCTATCCGGATGAGCCGCCTTTCCGTCATTATCGGTGGGGTTTTGGGGGTGGCAGCCTCCATGGCCTTTCTGGCATCGGGGATACAGGGGCTGCGTTTTAACCGGATGCAAGGGGGCCTGCTGGTGCTGGTGCCCGGTATCTGGATGTTGGTAAATTTAGTTTGCCGCTTTAATTCTTACAACACCCTCACCACCACTTCCGACCATTTGCTGACAGTGCTGTTCATGCTGTTTGCCGCCGTTTTTTTGGTGGGACATGCCCGCACTCTTAGCGGTCTGGCCCGGAAGGATGGCCGAAACTATGTGATTCCCGCAGGACTCTGCGCCTCTCTTTGCGGTTTTCTGGTGGCGGTGCCCAACTGGGTTTGGATGGCTATCCATAGAACCGTGGAAGTCCCCGTTCCCATTCTGGGCTTTGGGGAAAGCATCTTCCTCTTTCTCACCGGAGTGTATGCCCTGTGGTTTGTCTATCATACCTGCGCCGGTATCCAAAAGGTTTGAGTGATTCTCCATGCAACCATAAGAAAAGCGACCTTTTAAGGTCGCTTCAGCCTGTCAAAAAAGGTCGCCATGAGCGGCTATTTTTGATATAATGAATCTGGTGATGGAAATGCTTGAGCGAAGTGAAGATTTACGCTACACAACAAAATTTGCGTGTCTGGACAGCCTGGTTCCCGAGGGGC
>JAHDPQ010000177.1 GCA_018434245.1 Oscillospiraceae bacterium | reverse complement strand
TATGTGCCTCTTGATCGTGATGGATCGAAGTTGTTGTTTCAAGTTATCTCAGAATGTTATGAACAAAGGAGTGTGATAATCACAACAAATCTGGAGTTCAGCAAATGGGTCCATATCTTCTACGATGAACAGATGACTGCGGCAATGATTGATCGTCTTGTTCACCACAGTCATTTGCTGTTGTTCGAAGGTCAAAGTTTTAGAATTAGGAATTCGCTAATGAAAGTTCATTGACAAATTTCCCGGGCGGAAAGTTGTTTGGAATTCTTGCAAAAACAGGGAATTCACTCTTGCAAAAAACACTCATAAGTGCATAAAATCCTGGGCGCTTAACAGTAGATGTTGAAGTGGTTTTGATTACCCCTGCCAAACTGATTAACTTCTGTACAATTACGGTTTGTGATAAACTTCCTTCAATTTCACTATCGGAATTTATGAGGGTTTCTGAGCAAAGCTTCTAAAAACCATAGTCATCTATAGAACAAACTTCTATAGAACTTTATTCCATAGAACAATGTTCCATAGAATTATATTCCATAGAACAAACTTCCATAGATATCGAACTGCTCATTATAAGCGCTATATAAGCTTTTGAGAGATGTTGGTCAGGTACAACTGCATCATCTCGTCATCATCCAGGTCCTTGGCATCTATCCTGAAAACAAAATAACCACTCGCCTGAAGGAAAAGCTCTTGCCTTCTGTCAAGTTCGATCCTCTCTTCTCCTCTACCCGCGTGATACGCAAAACCATCGATGTATATCATTACTTTCTTGTCCGGATAGGCAAAGTCCGGGATGGTAGTTATACCAGGCATACTTATCTGGTACTGCAATTTAGGCTCCGGCAGTCCATAACTTCTTATAATCTGCAAGAATCTGTCTTCTGCCGGTGACTGTAGAGGAGCCTCATCAACGTCCTCCCTTCGTGTTCCAGGGATCGGTACCTCAGATACCGCACCAGCCGTAAGTATTGAATCAAGGACCTCTACCGCCAGTTCGCGGTCAAGCGCCGAATGGTAGGGCTGATTCCAGAAGGTCAAAAGACACTGGTAGCAGGCCTTTTTGCAACTGCAGCCTTTCAGGACCTCTCTGGCCTTCTCAAGAACTCTCTTTCGGTGCTGGAAAAGTACTTCTATGTATCCTGACCCGCCGGGCACTGTTTCGAAGAGTACAACGTGGAAATTATCTTCCATACCGTTAACAAAGCTGTCGATATCGCTCATACTTATATCCAGCTCTATTGATGCACCGAGTTTTATTGCTTCCATATAGTTTGCTGCGTGAACCCGGCTCTTGAACGGCCCTATAACCATTACATCCGATAAGAACTCGGCGTGCAGAGCCCTCCTGAATTCGGGTAGCCTTTCTGGAGCAATTCTTCTATTGTGGACCGCTTCCATATGTCTCAGGAAGTGGTCTTTACCGTTTGGGGTGTTTTCTTCAGCAACTCCGCACTCGGGGCAGATGAAGAACCCATAACCGTAATTGGCAGTGTCTCTGGGAGCGCCGGTATTTACAAGAACCACCACGTCTTTTCTACGGAACTTGGTGAGCAATCCATCGGCATTGCTTGTAATACCGCCCAGATGCTTCTCCCTTACAATGCCCCGGATATCGTATCCCATTATCACCCTTCGATTCTCACTGTCCCCGGGTTTACCATCTAAAGCGAGCTTCGGGTCTGTAATATGAACCGACTCCAGCTTTACCCGTGCAGGATTATCAAAGGCCGGCTCGTCGGTTCGTTCGGGAGCTATGTAGTCCCCAATCACAACGAACCTCTGCCTGAAATCACTTCTGGTGTCTGCTGTATAGAAATTGTATCTTACCGGCCTGTACTTGCTTCCGACGGCATAAAGCCTGGACAGCGGGGCGAACTCCCTCAAAGCTATGTTGTAGTTTCTGTCTATCTCCACAAACCCATCACTCTCCAGACATCTTGCAGTCACGTGACCTCTGGCAAGGGAATAGCCCGGGAAGAAACCATACTTAACCAGCACAGATATAGTATAGAAATCGTTTACAGAGTCATTATCTCTTTGAGGCTCCATAAAGCGTCCTAGATAGTTCGTTATGGCGTTGATTTCCCTGCCAACATTCCCAGCAATGAACAGTCTAACCCTCTCTTCAATCAGAAAGATCAGATCGTTCCGGATATGCTCGAGTATTCTGTTCAATTGAGTTGGAGTATCGCTCAAGAAAAAGTGAGTCAAATCTTCAGAGACGGCACTTTGCATAGTGTTAAGGTCATCCTCTGTCCAGGACTCCAGGAAGCGTTCTATCTCATTGTGGAGAGTTTCCCTATAGTTTTCTATAAGCTTCTCAAGAGAAGCCGAAAGTTCTCCCCTCCCTTTAAGTGCATCGACTGCGCCTTCTTTAAAGAGATTTATGCCTGAGAAGAAAGCGTTAATGTAGTTAGGAAGATAGGCCTCAAGAAACGCTCTATCTTTGTCGGTGTTGACGGTGCTCAGAAGCTTCGTTGTGATTGCGGAGTGTGTGTGCTTTGAGACCAGAGGGATATTTACCATTGAAAAGGCCGGAACCTTTATCTTGCCAGTAATCATCTCTTCTGGCCGGGAGAAAAAGTAAAGATCGTGGGAACTTCGGCCGCAGTAAGTCGTTACCACGGCTATTCTGTGGCGTCTTCCGGCCCTTCCGGCCCTCTGATCGTAATTTGCCGGAGTTGGAGGAGTGTTTCTCAGCAGCACCATATCCAGTTTTCCAATATCCACACCCAGTTCTAGAGTCGGGGTTGCAACTATGCAGTTTATATTCCCCTGTTCGTCTTTGAACTCTCTTTCAATCCTTTCTCGCTCTGCCCTTCTGACCTGCCCGGAATGCTCGAAAGCTTTTAGTGTTTTTATATCTCTTCCGTAAAGGTGCCTCTTTACGTTATAGTCGGAAGTCTCCACCGGTTTCTCACACAGCTGTCCTTTGCAGTTATGACGTGTGCAAACAAGACCGGGGATCTTTCTGATCGTCCTTGTACCGCACCTTCGACACTCGTAAAAATGCGGGAGGTAATCCTCCCCGATCTTTTTGTTTCTGGAGAAGAATATGGCCTCACTGTTTATGCCATAATGAGTATTCTCACGCTCTGCCAGTACTCTATTATCCACCAGATGGCGCCACAGCTCTTCCAGGAAGGAATCTGTCAGTCCTTCATTATTGGGGAAAGCCTTTCTTATGAACTTCTGATAATAAGAAACCCCGTTGTTGGAGATCCACCATTTTAGGTTGGATTGATTATTATACGCAGGAGCTCTGAGGGTGTAGACTTCTGGGCCGAACCATTTGCTGAGTTTAATGTACCCCTTTACCACACGGATATCCTGTTTGTTAACGTTGAGAAGGTTATGGTTTATTCCGGTGTTTGATCTCATATGGTCGAGGATGTTCTCGATCACGGCCATAACACTATCTGAAGTCGTATCGAGTTCTTCGGTCCAACGCTTTACGAAGTCACTATCGCTTTTAATGTTGCCATAGGAAACCTTGACCAGTCCGAGGTTCTCAAGGCTTCCGCGTCTGTAACGGGGAAGACAGAAGTCCTCAAGTATAAACCATTCAACAGAGTCACGGAAGTAGTTCGGTCTCATCCCCTCCTCGACCTCGAAGTCCCGGTACTCTCCTTTTTCCTTAATCCTGTTAGTTATTTCGTTTGCAAGCTCCAGGGAAGTGTAAACTCTTTCCTCTTCCATTACGGCATACAGATAATCCCTGAACTTGAACCTCTTCGACCTCTCGTTTATAAAAGCTGCCTGAAAGGCAGCTTCCTGCCTGTTGTCCGTGAATACCAGAAGCTTGGCAGCGTCTTTGGAGACGGAGTTGAGCATATTCTGGGCCAGTATGAGGATATCCAGAGCCTCGTTAGAGACTGAAGGTAGAAGGTTTGAAGATGTATTTTCCTCTGCATCATCACTTCCCAGAGAGACGCCGCAAGATAGGCAACGAAGTCTGGCGGCCTGACGGACCTTTTTGAGACTGACGAATCTGTCGCCGTTGCAGAGTGGATTGAGGCAACGGGTTACAGCATCTTCGTGGACTGTACCGCATTTCTCACAGACCCAGACGTTCTGTGCCGATCCTTCCTGTTCTTCCCCGGTTATATTGTCAGTAAGCAGTATCATCCGGCTTTCGACTGGTTCTTCATCGGCTCCTGTGGGCGTATGGAAGGCGATCCCTTCAACCTGATTGGCAGATGCCGAAGGTATCACATAGTAATGCTGGCCACATCTGGCGCAGCCATAGAGTTTGAAGTAATAATGGTCCTGCAAGTCATCTTTGTCGTTAAGGCTTATAACTCTCTGGTTGTTATCAAAGGAAATCCTCAGGTTTTGGATCCCCCGGGCAAAGAAATGAATCTTCGGCCGCAGGAGGGGTTCGTTGTCTTCCTTGACCACTAGACCGGCGAGAAGATAAGAATAAATCTCGGCAGCGATAGCTTCCCTACTGGCCGATTGTCTGCCAAGTTCTCTGATCTTTTCCACGGCACTCTCAAGAAGCGTGGGTTTGGATAGAAGTTCCTGTAACTCCGTTATGATAGCGTTCTTCTTCAGTGTCACGTAAGCGTTGTCTTTGTTTATTGTTCTGTATGTCAGCTGTGTCAGTAACTTGTAGAAGTTTGGTCCGGGCTGACCATCCTCGGGTATGTTTGATACCTCTTCCACCATTTGCTTCAGAATCTCTTCAGGATTTCTGGGGATTGTTGGTGTGTATTCGTCTGCTACCCTCTCCAGGTCTACATATGACTCAGTAACCAGCTTTATGCCGTCTGGATCGATACCGAAGAGTCTAGAGCCGAAGCGCTTGACTACGGTTTCCGGCTCTTCGTCACGGGAAGCGACCGTTGCCGAGGTCCCTATAAAAGTTATTTTCTCAGAGTCGGGAACAACGAGCTTCAGCCTTCTCAGCAGACAGGCAACCTCCGAGCCGAGCTCTCCGACATAACTATGGACTTCGTCCATCACTATGAACTGGAGATCAGAGTTTCTGAATATATCCAAATCCTTGTTGCGAAGAAGTAGATACTCAAGCTGGGAGTAGTTGGTGAGGAGAATCTGTGGAGGTCTTTCCCGGATCTCCTCCCTGCAGAGGCGTTCTTCCCAAGGAGCACGATATCCACCCTTGACCTCTTCGAGCTGTTCTTGCGTGAACTTCACCATATTGGAAGGTCTTCTTATGTTTGAAGGCAAGAGTTCGGGAGTGTCTCCGGTGTATCTGGCAAAAGTCACGCCGGTACCTGCAAGCATCATTCTCAGTCTCCGGAGCTGATCGTTGACCAGAGCGTTCATAGGGTATATCAGTAGCGCCAGAAGTTTCTTCTCCTGCTGCTTCTTGGCCCGATCTATTATTGGTAGGAGGAAAGATTCAGTCTTCCCGGATCCCGTTCCAGTGGAGACGATAGTATGGTTCCCTTCTATAATACTCTCGGCAGCCTCCTCCTGGTGCTTGTGTAAGTTTTCGTATGTGAAGACGCCGTTCAGTACAGGATCAAGGCCGAGACCGGAAGTGAACTCCTTTATACTCTTACCCCTGACGAAGGGTCTGTTGAGGTAGATATATGGTCCATTAACCAGGCTCGATCCACGCAGCAGGTCGTAGGCAATTAGATCCTTCAGTTGGTTCTCCAGACCTTCATCTGCGATGTTCAGTGTGCTTATAAGGAAGTCTGTGAAGCTCTCAAAGGTCTCTTTGCTGAAAACTACCGGGTTAATGGACATAGTATCACCTCAATTCAAAGGATTTATTGGACAATGATTACGGTATCGCCTATAAGGTCACGCATATTTATGGGTGGGAGGAGAAAGCCTGCTTCCATATTCTTGAACTTCTCCCATACAACCGGGATACTTATCACGATGTTCCCGGAGGTGAAGTTGTACGGTTCGTTTTCTTCTACTAGCAATAAAGGGACGTAGATGGGGTACCTAACAATACCCCCGGTGCCATAGACTTCTAGACAATTATCGTCTTTTCTGCGAATATAGTAAGGTGTTGCATCAGTTGGAGAGCTTGCCCAGTTGGGCGTAGATAATTCCAGCCAGAAAGACTTGTCCAACCATCTATCAGTAGTGTATTTAGCAAAAACATATCTGCGAACAAGGCCGCCCCTAAGATCGTTGTAAAAAACGCCAATATCATTTCCAGAAAACTCTATTGAATACCAAATTTCTGACCAGATAACTTCTCTCGGTTGAAAAGTTGAGTACTGAGGTTCCTTAAACTTCTTTGTCCCTGTGTTTGACTGCAGAGTTAAGGAAGTGGAGTAGGTTTGAAGAGTTATCGAGATTTCGTTGGCAATCCCCGGCTGGATGGATGCCTGCTTAACACCATAACAGGTAAGTACTTTGTCTCCGTTAGCACCTATAATGTAGAATTTGTAATTCCCGGGTGCGGGAAGGAGAAAAGAGAATTCAATATAGGGAGAGTTTCCAAAGCTCTTTACCTGTACAAGAGAAAGCCCCTCTACACGTACTCCGATAGTTTCAGTGTCTTCGGGTATGGCGGAAAGCTCATATCCCGCTTGTTGCATTCTAGGGTTTGGGATTCTGATCTTTACTAGCCCGTTGTTGGCATCTGGCGTAGGCGGTAGAAGCCCACAACCTGCTATGAAGATGATGAGGGCAAAGAGAACTGCCATAAGTCTTTTCATAATTACACCTCCTACTTATTCAAATCCAGAATTGGTGTACAAGGTGCTCAAGTTTGAAATAACAAGCCTAATGCTTTTCTAGTACTGATACCTTACCTATTGCCTCCCGGAGAGTTTAGGTCGGTACTCTTCAAAATACTTCAGGGCAAGGTCTCTAGATAGGTAAGTTCCATATTCTTTCTCCTGGTCTCTTTTCTCTATCGGGAATGTAGTAAAGATATACTTCAGGTCATCGAAGTCTATACCGTAAAGGTGTGCAGCTATCGCATCCAACTGTGCCATATAATCGAGTCTTTCTTTCTCATTCCACGGTCTAGGTTCTATCTCGTAGCCCATATCCTTTACGAACGGTTCCATATCGTAGGAGTAATTTACACACTTCACAAGGCGTCGTATAACGGAATCCTCAAGGCAAGTATCCCCGGTATCTAGTCCTGGGAGTTCTTTGAACTTTGAAGGATCAGGTACCGGCAGCTGATAGACAACAAAAAAATTCATCCTAGCATTTTGAAGCTTGTTCCTCACGGCATAATCAATGATATGACTCTGAATAATACTTGCAAGAGAGCTTATTCTGTCAGATGCTATTAATTGCGCGGTGTCACCAAAAGCTGCTCTTATGGAAAGAGAGAAAACAATAGTTCTTTTGTTTGAAGAGTTGGTAATACCCCTTATAACTCCCAAGAGATTTGAAGTTCCTACCTTTTGTCTTAAGGTTGAATTAGAAGTATTGATGTGTACAAAATACCTCGTCCTCGGGAAGAACCGCGAGTCAGACTTCTCCTCAGCAGTGCAGGCAGTTCCGTTGCCGTCATCGGCTATGTGGTTGTAGCGGCTATCAAGGATGTAGAAGGTCTTACCCTCGCATAGGGGGACGTATCTTTCTCCGTCTTTCTCGTAGTATATCCAGGTCTTCTTGTACCCCTGGTCTATAAGCTCCTGTTCTCTCACGAATTTATCTGAGTCAAGGGACATATCAAACTGGCGGAAGACTTTTATTCCGTAAGGATTATCTGTGGTTCCATCTTCGTACTCTCTAAGCAATACCCTGCTATTACGATAAATCTTTAACACCAGATCCATATCTTTCTGTGAACTGAACACGGGTGCGGTCCCGGTGTTAGGGTTGACCAGAAGCAAGTCTTCGGTAGAAAGTTGCAGGAATTTCCTGGTGTAAAGGTGTTCGGGATTTCTCAGTACAAAAAGCATCTTGGTTTCTCTGGTTTTGCCAAAGATTATTAGACTGAATCTCATACGACTATCTATATTCTTGAATATCTTTCCGTTAACAAAATCAGCCAGGGAAGACAGTAACTCATTCTCGACTACGAACCTGAAGAAGGTACTGTTCCCCTTATCCGTGGCTATCCCCGTGGGAACTATTACACCTGATCTGCCAGTCTCTTTTCGCATCTTCAGGAAAAGCTCGGCAAAGAGCTGGTAAGTGTTCAGTTCGCCCTTGCCCGTCAGGCTGTATAGTTTCCTCCAGGATATATATTTGCCAGTGGAAGAGTAGTGTTCCAGCCCCTTCATATATGCCCTGTACAGGATTGTATTGCTTCTCTCTAGAGAGAGTATGAGCGCCCGTCTCTCGTTGGTCTTCTTACAGGAGAAGACTTTCAGATCCTTACCGGCGAAATACTCTCTTTCCTTTAGCTTCAGGACTTCCCACGGTGGATTGCCAATGACCGCATCGAAGCCTCCGGCCTCGAAGACATCCGGGAACTCTAGTTTCCAGTGGAAGAAGCGCTCTTCAGCACTTATCTTTTCTACCCAGTTCAAATGTTCAGAAGTCTCGAGCAGAAGTGTCAGATTGCTCGGATTTGCATCCATCTGCTGATAAAGCTCCTGAAGCTCGCCTGTTGTAAGAGGTCTTACGCTGTCTATCTCGTTAGCAAACCACTGAGCTACCCATAGATCGGCCTTCAATCTTTCCGTACCGTAGTCCCTGTTTTCCAGAAACCTTTCCCGGTAAACCTTCTCTTTTGCAAAGTAGTCTTCGGTCTCTTTCCCGGTAACGTCTATCTGGTATGAGACTTCCGCAAGTTCCTTTGTTATTCTGGCAAAGGCGATCTCAGGAGTTCCAGTCAGCGAGAACATAGAACTCTGCAGTCTGGCCTGGCTGGCTTCGTTTGTCGGCCTGTACTGAGAGTTTATTCTTTTCAATCCAGATAAAGTGGCCTTCCACTCCTTACTGACGTTATTGGAGGCCTTATACACCTCCGGAGGTATAACACTTGTATCTTCCCAGCCGTGGAAGACTCCTACAAGAGAGTTGCCGCACTTCAGCTTGTGGTCCAGAAATGTAAACGGCTTGTCTTTGGAGAAAGTGTTCAGCCATAGAGACATCTTTGCCAGCTCCACTGCTGTGGGGTTTATGTCTACCCCGTATATGCAGTGCTCTACAACACTTCTCCTGGCGAGAATCTCCCTGTCAATATCGGAAAGATCGGTGTGCTTGCCTTCGATCTCCCAGGCCTTCAGAAGTCTATCTGCTATGAAATTCGTTGCCTGTACCAGAAAGGCGCCCGAACCCATAGCCGGGTCAACTATCTTCATAGAAAGGATCTCAGAGGAACTCTTTACACTGTCTCTCGCTTCATCCACACATAGAGGCCCCAGCGTTTCTTTAACCAGATATGTTGTAAGCTGTTTTGGAGTGTAATAGCTTCCGGTGGACTTTCTTGCACCGGAGGACGACATATAGTAAGAGCCCTCTGCTATAAGTCTTTCGTCTTCCGGAGCAAGTATAGCTGCATACCTGGCTACTCTTGCCGGTAGCGAGTCATCTAAAGGCTCAGGGAACGAGTCTGGAATGTTGTTTATCTTTGAATCTACCTCATTCAGTAAGGCCTTTATCTCTTTTGGCGTGCGTCTCTCCAGCTCGCTAAGAGGAAGAACGAACTTCTCCTTTGCAGTGACCACCAGCGGTTCGCTTGCCCGGGTAACGGAGTATCCGAGAAGCCCTTCGTAAACATAGCCTATCTGTTCGACGTCTATGGCTGCGTAGCTGAGTCTGAGGCCTTTCATATATAAAAGATCGTGGAGTATGTCTCTTACGCCTCTGTTGCTCAACCGGACCCTCTTCAGAAGCGGAAGCACCCCTTCAGGAGAGAAAAGGTCACCTCCGTGTGCCGTGACGTTCAACTCCTGGTGACCGGACCCATAATAGATAAGGTTAAACAAAGCAAGTATTCTGTACCAGCCATCAAACCGGTAAGAAGCGATCGAATCAAAGTCAGTCTCTCCCAAAGAGGCTCTTTCAGATTCAAGGGCATTGGCGAGGTATATTAGACCGTAGTTATCGTCATACTCCGGAAAGCCGTGGGGGAGAAGAGAGTTCTCCTCAGCGTACAGTATGAAGACAAGCCTCATAACGACCTTAATTACCGCATCGTATATCTTATCCGGTTCAACATCTATGTTGCTCTGGTTTATATAGTCCAGTATCTTGTTAATAACCAGATACACCTGGTCGGCCAGAGCGTCGGTCACTTCCGCCTGTTTTTCGTGGCTCTCTTTAATTATGCTTTGAAGCCCTTTCTTCTTAGCTGGAAGTAGAGTACCCGCATTCAGCAGATTCCTGAAGGCCTCGTAAGTCGATTGCTCCTCAAGCCAGTCGCTCTGCTTCCAGGAGATAAAGGCGGTGGAAAGGCCCTCTTCCACATAGACCAATCTGAACTCGTTTCCGTTGGTCAGAAGACCGACGGGACACTTCAAAAGCCTGAGAAGCGCCTCGAACTTAATATGCTCACTCGCCCGCCAAACGCCAGAGCCTGCAGGCTGTCTCTTATCCAGCTCTCGGTCCTTTGCCAGGGTTCTGACTATAAAGCCCGGAGTCTTCCTGTCCTCAGATAGAAGAATGAAATCAGGGGAGAGCCTTTCTCCGTGGTCAGATTCGGTCACCGAGAAGCTACCGGCTTTGGTGCCGAAGATCCAGATATTGGGATCGTGGTTAAGGTTATCGAAGAGGAGAGCCTTAACAAAGTCGTTGACAGTATAACTCTCGCTGTTGAAGCGGTCTATATGCTTCCTGAGCTTGAAGTACTCGTCCTTTGTGACACCCGGGGCTTTATCGAAGTGGTCACGGTATATTACTTCCGACACGAGAAGGCCGGACATCTTAAGAACACCGAACCAGTCGTATTTACTCTTTACAGTAGTGCTCATACGACCATCTCCTCCGGGACCAGGAAACAGAGAGCTACAACATTGACCAGCGGAGTCCCCTTCAGTGTGTATTTGTCGTCTATCTTCTGAGGAATCTCCTCGAGCTGTGACTTAAGATAACTCTGTCTGTTGGTTAGTAAGCGTATGTCTTCGGACAATTGAAACTGATCTTCGAACATCATTCCCTGGTATTTATTGAGCCTTGCTATCGTCTTTTCTATCTCTTTGGTTCTCTCCTTGATCATATCCAGCAGGGTCTTCTTCTCATCGGAAATGGCTTCCTTGAGTTGCTTCTGGAGAGTAGCCTTCCATTTACCCTTGAACTCGTCCAGATGCTTAAGGATCGTCTGCTCGTTGACTTTCAACACCCTGGATAATTCGGGTAACAGACCGGCCGCTCTTTCCTTGTAGAAGGCCTTAGAGCTTATAGAAAGAAGATACTCACTGTCCGATGGCAGATACTTCCCCTGGGTGAATCTTCCACCTATGACATCTACCTCCTCTACCAGAGGCTGGGATAGATTGTTAACCGCCAGCGCTCTAACATAAAGGAGAACGAGGGGTTCTGTCAGGAGGCCTACGGGAACGACTTTGCAGGTCACTTTGTTTAACCTCTGATTGGGCAAATCCAGACCACGGGACCAGATGTTTGAACGGAAGAAGGTTATCGCCTTCTTTATAACCGGATGGTTTGGATGAAGATGACGTGTCTTGCTATCTTTTACTGCCTCGAAAGAGAAGGTCACCGGCCTGCCGTCTCTGCTGGTGTATTTCTGTAATTCCTTCCAGGAAGTGGGAAGTTTATCCACAACATATCTACCGGCCGCAACTTGCCTTACTCCCGGACAGTTATTGAGCTTCAGTGCGCTGTCTAGTAAGTTTTTGACTGCCTCCGGATTGAGGTTCAGCTTTTCTCTGGTTAAGGCTATCTTCTCACCCAGAGCGGCGGCTTCGCTTTTGATCTCCATAAGGTCTCTTGTAAGATCGTCCTTGTATGACTCTATGATGCTCTCGTCAAGAGTCTCGAGATGGAGCATCCGGCGCTGTATCTTCTCTGCTATTACCGGATTTACAGTTGAGAGGTCTTCCCGGATCTGCTCGACTTTCTGGACTATGACCTGCAGAAAGCGGCTATCGGCATCGTTTGAGTATACCGGGTGGTAGATAGTCACATCCCTACTCTGCCCGTGCCTGTCTATTCTTCCGTTACGCTGTTCGAGTCTTATGGGATTCCAGGGAATTTCCATATGGAACATATACCTGCAGTGTTGCTGAAGGTTAATACCTTCGGAAGCGGCGTCCGTTGCGACGAGTATTCTGGCCGGGGATTCATCCGGATCGGCCTCGAACATTGCCTTTATCGTCTCTCTATGGCCCATTTCCATACCGCCATACAGCTGCAAAATCCTATCTTCTTCTATACCGTGAGCCTTAAGCTGATCGGTGAGGTAATCCATCGTATCTTTGAACTCTGTGAAGATAACGACCCTCTCCCGGTTCCATCTTCCATTTTCTTTGAGGTTGTTGTCGATCCAGGAGATTAGAGCTTTGACCTTGGAGTCCGGGTTGTCCTTCAAACGGGAAGCCAGGGTTATGAGATCAGACAAATAATTCTTTCCCCCGTCGGCAGAGGTTGAGCTCAGAAGCTCCCTCTCAACCTGTTCTCTCTCCAGATCGTTGTCCCAGTCGTCGTCCAGGCGTCTCAAGACCAGCTGGAGATATTTCTCCGAGTCCTCTTTGGTGCTCAGATTTTCGGTATGCACGACTATGGAATTGTAAAAGGCTCTGGGGGAAGAGAGAAGCCTCTTCTTTAGAATTGTCATTGCAAACTCCAGAGGCCTGTTCTTGCCGTTATTTGACGAATACCCCACACGCTGGGCTATGTATTCATTCAGGAGTTTCAATGAAGCTTCTTCATCTGGAGAAGCTGTAATATCCATAGGGATTATCTTTCTCTCGGGAAATAGAGGCTTTCCCAGGGCATCTTTGACTCCGTTTGGACCGCGTTTCAGTCTTCTCACCATTATCCTATCAAGGCGCTTTTTGAAACTATCTTTATTGACCTGCGGATCCTCGCCCCTGTTGAAGTTCAGAGGGTCGAGCATATCCAAAAAGGCGACGAAGGACTCCTTTCTTCCGTTATGCGGCGTGGCCGTAAGGAAAATCTTATGCTCGAAGTGGTGGCCGATTTCGTTTAGCATCTTGGTGCGATCGGAGTCACGATAATACTGTTTAGTCGGTTGAGGCATTGCGTTGTGGGCCTCGTCCACGACCAAAAGATCCCAGGTTCGTATGTACTTGCTAGAGGTTACCTCACAGGAGCGGAGAAAGTCGGCCTTTCTTCCTTCCATCTTTATGAAATCCATTGAAGTTATTATTCTGGGACAGGCAAGCCAGGGGTTGACGTTAATCCCGTACTCTCTTTTGAACTTAGTTATCTGGTTGCTATCCAGTATTTTGAAGTCGAGACCGAACTTGTGTTCCATCTCCCATTGCCATTGAAGCTGGAGAGAAGCCGGACAGACGAGTAGAATCCTCCGGGCCTTTCCCCTGAGTATTAGTTCTTGAATTATCATACCGGTTTCTATTGTCTTTCCAAGCCCCACGTCGTCGGCTATGAGAAGGTTTATTCTTGGCATAGATAACGCCTTTACAACAGGCTCCAGCTGAAAGGATTGCTGCTGTATGGCCCCGTAGAAGGGGGCACGGATGAGATCACCACCCAGAATGCTCTTATTAGTCCAGCGGAGGGCGTTAACGAAGCTATCGAACACGACCGGAGTGTCCAGAGAATTGCCGATGGAAGGTAGAGCACTCTCAGGCAGGACCTGAAAATCTACCTCTCTTTCCAGCACGACCGTAGTCTTATTACCTAGATCGGAGTCCTCTATACTCTCAAGAGTCACAAGTGTTGATGGATTGTTTCCGGAAAGTACATCCTGGTGAGATACGTCATCTACTATCCAGAGACGTTCGCGAGCTCTGACAAGCCTTCCGGCCTCAGGAAGATTCTCGTTCAAGATAAACCTACCCCCAATTCCTCTACGATATTTCATCCTTGTAACTGGATTCTAGCACTACAAGGTGCGTATAACGAAATGAAACAGCGACTTGGGGAGGTAGTCCCGGGGTTATAATGTAATCTTTTAGTCAAATGACCTAACATCATCAACCTTGATTATTGATACCCGCTTTCCTGTAGTCTAAATACAGTAAGCCTTACAGAAGAAACATAACGAACAGATACCTTCATAAACTGCCTTATCGCCTGAACTTGCCAAGAAGGGACAATCGAAAATGATTACGGATATTAAATCCCTCAATGCTAGAATATCACCAAACCACTCAGTCATACCTTTGATTCACACTTCATTTCATATAACGAGAGAGTTGT
>JAHDPQ010000098.1 GCA_018434245.1 Oscillospiraceae bacterium | reverse complement strand
GACAGGGGATATGACTCCAACGAAATCATTGATGCCGCATTATCCGCCGGGATGCAAGCAGTTATCCCGCCAAAGAAAAATCGAAAGCTACAGCGTGACTATGACAAAGAACTGTATAAACTGCGCCATCTGGTCGAAAACGCATTCCTTCACCTGAAAAGATGGCGAGGCATCGCCACTCGTTATGCCAAGAATACCTCGTCCTTTCTCGCTGCTGTCCAAATTCGCTGCATCGCCCTCTGGGCAAACATTCTGGTTTGATCTCTTGTCAACACTATCTAGGGATCTCCAGCTTTTTCAGAAATTCATTCAGGGAATATGTATTTCTCAGGGCATCAATCACTCTGGCCTTTTTTTAGGATTTCAGCCGTTTTTCGAGTATGTCAATCTCCATCTGGCGATGGTATATTTCCTTTTTCAGAGCTTCCAGCTGTGCAAGAAGAGCGTCCCTGTCGTCAGGCAGTGGTGCGCGTGAGCCCTTTTTCATTGCAGCCGTCCTCTCTTCGCAAAGCAGTTCCTTTTTCCATTTATAAAGGCTGTTTCTACTAACACCATGATGCTTTGAGACTGACACAGCGGTACTGTCACTTGCGACTCCCTCCCGATTTAAGTCCAGCTTTTCGTCCGCACCCCCTTAAGGTCAAAAGTAATCATCACTATTTTTACTTAAAACCCAGTGATCTCGGACTTTATTACTCAAGGTGATGATTACTTATTTATGATGATTACTGGTATAATCAGCACGTGCTGATTATCTTGGCAAGCAAGGCAGACCAGTGCACACTTGCGCACTTGGCCTGCTCTGCTTGCTGGGGAAACCCCAGACCCCGTGTTGATCGCCCCGCGTTGCGGGACGGCTGCGCAGCCGAAAATCGGCCGCTAAATGAGTGACTGTCACCTCTGCTGAGCATCGGGTTCCCGTTCCTGAGAGCGGGAATTCGTTCCCAAGAATCTGTCTACGTTGGATTTCGCAACAAGTAATGCCTTCCTATCCAAGCGCGCCTGATGGTACTCATGGCGGGCTTTTTTCTTTTCCTCTAGGAGCAAAGCATACTCCGCACGCAGACTTTTGATGGTGGGAATCTTGGAAAGCCCCAGCTCGTCAAGAAAATATCTGACTCATGCTCGCCTCGAAACCTTTTGCTGTACCCGGCCTTGCGATAGTCGATGTAGGTTTGCCTGGTCTTGATATAGTTGATGATATGCTTTTGCAGGGAAGCGTTGGCAGTCAGTTTTGTTTCCAAACTCTTCATCTGATTCGAGAGAACATTAAATCGCACAGTGACTGCCGACGCTTTCTCGGCCAGAACATCGTAGCGATCAAGGTCCTGCTCCTGCAGATAAATGAGCGTCCGCGCCATCGCTTTGAGGTTGTGCACCTTTGCCCAGCGTTCGAATCCCGGCCCCTTGCCGGACTGGATCTTTGACTGAATATCAATGAGCAGATTAACCGATTGCATCGGTGCCTTGGGAACATTAGGTTGAACAAGTGCTTGTCTGCACCCGGCCATTCGCTCGCGAATGGCTTCCTCGGTGTAATCTGCACCGAGGGTTTTCTCGCGGCAGCGGGTGAACTTCTTCTGATCCGATGCGCGGAAAGAGAGATGCTGTCCGTGCTTGATTTCATAGCCAGCCACTTGCAAAAATGCTGCCGCTTGGAGAGGGCGAACTCCGCGCCAGCAGTCTTGAAGTCACATTCGTAGGATGAAACCAACTCGCTGCTCCGAGTCTTTTCCGGATTCGAAACGTAGTCGATGGCATCCTCCATCCTTCTGCCACCGCCCAGGTGAATCGGCATCAGTCGGGTGGTAGCGATAACCTGCACCTCCTTCCCCAGACAGCAAAGCGCGGCGAAGTTTTTTCTCGCCGCGCCTCTGTGTTTCGTCAGATAGACTTCATTACTCCGTTTAGATCATCTAACCGATCAATGAACCACCCTGCCAGCCTGGGAATCCCATAGGGGCTGATAAGGAAAGTGATAGCAGTTGTGGCCAAGGCTCCGCCGGGTTCCTTGAAGAGAATCAGCGTCAGCAATGCCACCGTGAAAAGCAGGGTGGCGATTACCCCCAGCAACGCCCCGGAGCAGTCGCTAACGAATCGGCAGACGCCAACCACGACGGACAGCGCCAACGTGACGGGAAACAGCAGAATCCGAAACAACAGCCGCATGAGATTCTCCCCCTATTCGTCAGAGAGCTTATCACCCTCTGGACTTTTCGATTCCAGAGCCCGAATATCCGGTTCCGGTGAAGAAATGAACATCTCCTCGGTATCCTGCTGCGCCTTTTGTAAAATGGCAATGGCATCGGTCTGTGCGTTGAATAGCAGCTTATACATCGCGACGTAATCCGGCATAAAAAACCCCTCCCGCTCTTAGTGTTGGTTGACGTTACCTTGGTTGGGCGAGCTTTGCAAGAGGGCGAAAACACGTTATTTCAAACTATTTTCAGCCAAACGTTGTTGCTTTCGCAGGCACTATCCGATCTTGAATAGAGCGGTATTGATAATGGTGATTCCGCGATTGCTTTTTTCTAAAGTACCGTTTCGGTAGTTTTGGCGATCCTCCGAATCTACATGGCGGTTGATATCCCGGCTGCCGTTCCTATAGCCTAAGATATCGGTCACATCTTTGCCCACAAACCAGGGATGGCCGTCGATGTCCAAAACCCTGACTTTTCCAAACTCCTCATTCTCAAAAATTTACAACTGATTGTTCATGGCGAACCGCCTTATAATGAAAATACCGCCTTGCGGCGGCTGGGTTTCTGCTCCCGCTCACGCTGAAGATCACGGAGTAGGAGATCGTTAAATCCCAAGTGTTATCATTGAATTCAAAAAATCGTCTCCAACATGGCGCGTGTGTCATAATTCAGCGGGGCACCTAGGTCGAGCAAAATCCCTCCACAGGGTGAACAAAGCTCGGCCGTACTGCCGCCAATTTCCTGTCCGCCGCAATGAACGATCAGTTGTACCATGAAGAAATCTCCCAAACCCGCTCTCCAAGGCTGAAATCGGCGCCGGTGCTCCAACCTGCCTTCTAGGCCATAAGGCCTGCCGTCCGTTCCCCTCCTGAGTTTTCGCGCCTAGTTTGCGGTATAACTTGGAGAGATCCACCTTCACTGCAGCTTTTTCGAATCGACGCAGCGGACAAAGCGAATTTCCTTACTGCTGTATTGCTCCTGGGAGATGGTTGCTGCCCTTTTCGACATCTTTGGCGGACCGGTCACCCTCCTGAATCTTTGCGTTCTGTTCCGATTCGCGCGATTTTCTGCTGCAAATCTTACTGGTGATCAGGGCCTCTGCTAGCTCATATTTCAGCACTCCTTTTGGTCTGTCATGATTTGGATTTCCTCCAGGGCATCAAAAAAATACGATGCTGTCTTGACTGTGTTTACCCGCGCGGTCGCACTCTTTTGACCCTGATAACCAAAAACAAACTTGAAAACAAACCCCCAGAACGCACCGACCGACCGTTTTTCCGTCTCGGATAAGTCCCTTTGGATGGTTCGGTTTGCCCGTAAAAAGGTAAATGGCAGCGCAATGCCTTTTCGTATTGCAATAGGTCAGATTATATTCAAATTAATTGATAGCCAAGCGATTAGTAATTTGCTCGGTGTGTACTGGTTGAGCTTGTAGGGTGGGATTGATAGGTGAACGTCTTTGATTGGATACTGGATTTAAAAGTTAATTTCCAGAAGGTCTTAAAAAAGGGCCGCTCGGAAGCTTGTCCAGCTTCTAAGCGGCTCCTTTGCGTGATTATTGGGGTTTCAAATAGTATTTTAATCTAGGAAAACCCAGTATTCATGCGGTTTCTAGCGGTTGTGCATATATTAGCGTAGCAACCGGTCCTGCTGGCCCTACCGGCCCTGCCGGCCCCGCTGGTGCTGATGGTCCTGCTGGCCCTACCGGTCCTGCTGGCCCTACCGGTCCTGCTGGCCCTACCGGTCCGGGAGGAAACACTTTTTACCTAGCTACAGACCAATCAATTTCCAACAATCAGTATTTAGGCTTGGGAAATGCCTCTGCTGATTTTGCAAGGAATACCGTAGTAATCGCACAAAATTCAAAAATTGTAGGCTTAGCTTTTAGTGTAAGGCTGGAGCCGCTAGGTGTCAACGATACCATATCAGCAGAAATTATCCGGAGCACGACGTGTGGCGACGAGTTGATTGACACGGGCATTATAGCAACTATCGCCGGACCAAGTGACGTAGGTGCCCGCAACTGCTGTGCCTTTGTTACAGCAGACTATGACGTTTTAAGCTGTGACCTCCTTTCCATCAGAATCACTCGTACCGGAAACCAAGGAGCATTAGCAGAGGGTGCCGCAGCTACTATTTTAATTGAAACAACCGTTTAACGCATGCACTATGGAGCCAACCGCAACAGTAAGCAATCACTGTTGTGGTCACTCCGTACAAAAATGGCCCGTATCCTTTTAACAATCGGCCTGCTGAACTGTCCGACGGCATTAACGCCAGCCTTACTGTCAAAAAAGCTCGATTAATTTACAATCATTTGAGCCGTAATGAAGAGGAGATGTACCAGTGCCCCGCCTCTTTTTATTGTCTGCGCCCGGTAGGCTCTTTGCATTTTAGATGCCCAAGCTCCGAAAAAAGCAAGGATTATCTCTCTGAAAAACGGGGAGACTATACAAAAACCAAGGCTTTCCCAGCGGGAGTTTGTCCTTGCATTTGGTAGAAATTCTTGGTAAGATGATTTTAGAAGACAATAAAAACAAAGGAGCTGGTAACATGGCAATGGTAACCACCACTCAGATGTTTAAGGACGCCTATGCAGGCGGCTACGCCATCGGAGCCTTTAACGTTAACAATATGGAGATCATTCAGGGGATTACCGAGGCAGCCAAAGAGCTCAACGCCCCCCTGATTCTTCAGGTCAGCGCCGGTGCCCGGAAGTACGCCAACCATACCTATCTGATGAAGCTGATCGAGGCCGCTGTAGCCGAGACTGGACTTCCCATCGCCGTTCATCTGGATCACGGCGACACCTTCGAGCTTTGCAAAAGCTGCATCGATGGCGGCTTTACCTCCGTTATGATCGACGGCTCCCACCATTCCTTTGAGGACAACATCAAGCTGACCAAGCAGGTGGTGGAGTACGCCCACGCCAAAGGCGTCTGTGTAGAAGGCGAGCTGGGCCGTCTGGCCGGCATCGAGGACGCCGTCAATGTCTCTGCCGAGGATGCCTCCTACACCCGCCCCGAAGAGGTGCAGGAATTTGTAGAGCGCACCGGAGTGGACAGCCTTGCCATTGCCATCGGCACCAGCCACGGAGCCTTTAAGTTTAAGCCCGGCCAAAAGCCTCAGCTGCGCTTTGACATTCTGGAAGAAGTAGAGCGTCGCCTGCCCGGATTCCCCATTGTACTTCACGGGGCTTCCTCCGTCATTCCCGAGTATGTTAAGATGATTAACGAGAACGGAGGCAAAATGGACGATGCCATCGGCATCCCCGAGGATATGCTGCGCAAGGCAGCCTCCATGGCAGTTTGCAAAATCAACATCGACTCCGACCTGCGTCTGGCCATGACCGGGACCATCCGCAAGCATTTTGCCGAGAACCCCTCCCACTTCGACCCCCGTCAGTATCTGGCTCCCGCTCGGGAAGCGATCAAGGGAATGGTTGCTCACAAAATCAAAAATGTGTTGGGCTGCGACGGTAAGGCAAGATAACAGACCAACCCCATCCCATTTTGACAAAAGAACGCCAAAAACGCCGGGAAGCTCCCGGCGTTTTTTTGTTGGGGCAAAGGAAAAGGGGCTTTATTTGCTCACAATCCCCGCCACCAACAGCCCCATGATCAATCCGTAAATCGAGGAGCTCAGGGGGTTGGCGGTAATAGGGCAGGTGCCGGTGGCGCATCCCACCAGCCGATAGTAGAGGTATCCCGCCGCCAAGCCAATTAAGCCGCCAATGATGTATCTGGTCATATGCTTCACCGCTCCTTTGTGTGGTTGGTTGTCAAAGCTGTAGGCTCTGCTTCTACTATACCAAAAGCCACGCAAAGGAACCGTGATGGGGTCACATTGGCCAAAAAGGCATAAGGGGCAGCTGTTGAATCAGCTTTCCCCCAGCTTTTCAAACACCCAGGCCGTCAGCTCGTTGAGGGAGGGGTGGATGATCATGGAGTCGTTGATGGGGGCATAGCTTCCCAGATGGGGACAGAGAATCCGCAGGCCTTCAATTTCCTTGGCGGCGGTTTGCTCCAGCTTTTTCCGGCAGCGGTACCCGGCGTTCATCAGGTAGACAAAGGGCTGCAGCAGCACCGAAGCTTGAGGCCCCGCAATGTGTACCCCCAGGATATTTTTGTTCTGCCCCACCAGTATCTTGACAAAGCCGTTGTCGTCGTCCTCCTCCCGGTAGCCCATGGCCCTGCCACCCACCACCTCGGAATAGTAGTTTTTAGCGGCTTTATAGGGAATTCCCTGCGCCTTGAGTTCGGCTTCCGTCCGGCCCACCCGGGCTATCTGAGGATGGGTAAAGATGGTCCACGGTACGCTGTGGTAGTTGACCTCCTTCTTCTCCCCGGAAAAGAGGTTTGCCATGAGAATCTGAGCCTCGTGGTTGGCCTTGTGGCGGAACTGGTATTTGCCGTTGATATCCCCCAAGGCCCAGATGTTTTTCCGGGAGGTTTCCAGATAGAGGTTGGTGGGAATCCAACCCTGTTCATCCACCTTTACACCCGCCTTATCCAGATCCAGAGTGTCCCCGTTGGACCGCACCCCGGCGGCAATGAAAATCTCCTGACAGGGCAGGGTAGTCTGCTCCCCCGTCACCCGGTTTTCCACGGTGAGGTATTTAGTTTCCCCCTCTTTGGAAGCCTCTACCGCAACGCTTTCGGTCACCACCCGGATGCCGTTCTTCTCGAACTGTCTTGTGACAAACCGAGAAACCTCCGCTTCCTCCTTGGAGAGAATCCCCCCAGAGCGGACCACAACAGTGACCTTGGTGCCAAAGGCGGAGAAGATGTGGGCAAACTCCGCGCTGATGGCTCCACCCCCTACAATGACAAGGCTTTCCCATGGCTTTTGGGGGAAGCCCTCTCCAAAAAAGCCCTCGGAGGTGAGGTATCCCGTCTCCTCCAGCCCCGGAATGAAGGGAACAAAGCTGCGGGCTCCGGCGGCGATGACAAACTTTTCGCTGCCGATCACTTCTTCCGGTCTGCCGTCCCGGTAGCGGACCACCATCCGGTCCGGCCCGGCAAAGGAGCCTCTGCCTTTATAAATGGTCAGGTTGGGAATCTTTTGCAGGCTTTCTTCAATGGTTTGATGGAAGTCGATTTGCTCCCACATTCTTGCGGAAATCTTTTCCCAGTCGATGGAAGGGGAGGCCACCTCCACCCCAAACCGCCGGGACCTTTGGGCCTCCCGGATAAAATCCGCCGGATATACCAGCATTTTAGAGGGGATGCAGCCCTTGGTCAGGCAGGTTCCGCCAAACTTGGATTCCTCCACCAGAGCGCAGCGAAGCCCTTGACTGAGGGCTTCCTCCAAAACCATCAGGCCTGCTCCACTTCCCACAATCACCAGATCGTACTGCTTCAAACGTATCACCTCGTTGTTTGACCAAACACGGTTCTCTTATTGTACACCAAGTTCATCCTGATATAAAGTCTATACAAGGCTGCTATATTTGTCAATCAATCCGTCAGTAGAGATAAAAGTTTCTCCATTTTTTAAAAATTATTGTTAAAACATTGACGTAGGAGCAAGGTTTGGTACAATAAGGGCAGGAGGTGATGACATGCAGTGGCTGACCATCGGCCAGATGGCCAAGCTGAATCAGATTTCCGAGCAGACCCTGCGGCTATACGACAAAAAGGGACTGCTTTCCCCCAGCAAAAGGGGAGACGGCAACCGCTACCGCTATTACGACATCAAACAAAGCGCCGTACTGGATATGATCCAGTACATGAAATCTCTGGGGATGAACCTGCGGGATATTAAAACCCAGCTGGATAACAAGGATTTGGATTATCTTGGGAATGTGCTCCATCAAAAACAGCGGCAGATTCAGGAGCAAATTGGGGACCTCAAGATGCAGCGCCGGGCAGTGGAGCGCACTCTGGAAAGCTTTGAGCGGTACCGGGCAGCCCCCCGGGACGGCACCATTGTGCTGGAATACATCGGGGGGCGACAGATGTACTGCATCGACACTCACAACAACTTTTACGATCAGGGTATCGAGGTGTACGAGGAAATCCTGCGGGAGCTGCGCAACCGCCTTTCCCAGGACAAGCTGCCGCAAATCTACTTCTGCAACGCGGGAACCATCCTGCGCCAAAAAAACCTCTTGGCCGGACACTTTTATTCCACCGAGGTGTTTGTCTTTGTGGACCGGGAGTTTGCACCACCCGATCTCATCACCGTTATCCCCCCCGGTAACTACCTTTGCATCTACTGTGATAATTTTTATAAGGAAAAGGAATATGCCCTGCGTCTTTTGGAACAATCTAAACAGGAGGGGTACATTATCTGCGGCGATTACCTTTGCGAAACCATTGCAGAGCTTCCGGTCATTGGCAGCGGAGAGCGGGGAATGTTCTTAAGGCTGCAAATCCCCGTTAAATTCCACTAAAGATTTTGTTATTATTTTGCCAAATATCCCGGTTGACCTTATAGCAACAGCAACCCTTATTATAAGGATAAAGGCAGGATGTCCGTTCTGCAAATACATATTATATAGAAAGAGGGTTGCTTCCATGAATCGAGAAAAAATCCGTGTCGTACAGTATGGCTGTGGGAAGATGTCCAAATACACTCTGCGTTATCTGTATGAAAACGGCGCAGAAATTGTGGGGGCCATCGACGTCAATCCCGAAGTGATCGGAATGGACGTAGGAGACTTTGCCGGACTGGGCACTCAGCTGGGGGTCAAGATCAGCAGCGATGCCGACGCCGTGCTGGACAGCTGCGACGCCGACATCGCCATCCTCACCCTGTTTAGCTTTATGGATGACGTCTATCCTCATTTCGAGCGCTGCGCTCGCCGGGGCATTCATATCCTCACCACCTGCGAAGAGGCCATCTACCCCTGGACCACCGCTTCTGCCATCACCAACAAGCTGGATAAGCTGGCCAAAGAAACCGGCTGCACCATTGTGGGTTCCGGTATGCAGGACATCTTCTGGATCAACATGATCGGCTGTGTGGCCGGGGGAGTCCACCACATCGAAAAAATAGAAGGCGCTGTCAGCTATAACGTGGAAGATTACGGTCTGGCCCTGGCCGAGGCCCACGGCGCCGGCATGACTCCCCAGGAGTTTGAGGAGAAGATCGCTCACCCCACCACTCTGGAACCCGCCTATGTCTGGAACTCCAACGAGGCTCTCTGCAACAAGATGGGTTGGACCATCAAGTCCCAGACCCAGAAGTGCGTGCCCTACTTCTATGAAACCGACCTGTATTCCGAAACCTTGGGACGCACTATTCCCAAGGGGGATTGCATCGGCATGAGCGCTGTAGTCACCACCGAGACCTTCCAAGGGCCGGTGATTGAAACCCAGTGCATCGGCAAGGTGTACGGCCCCGACGACGGCGACATGTGCGACTGGAAGATTACCGGCGAGCCGGACACCACCTTCTTTGTGCAAAAGCCTGCCACCGTGGAGCACACCTGCGCAACCATCGTCAACCGCATCCCCAGCGTTCTGCGGGCCCCGGCAGGCTACATCACCGTAGAAAAGCTAGAGCCTGTGGAATACCTCTCCTATCCCATCCACCTATATCTGGATTAATCCAGTTCCGCCTCTATCTTATTGTTCGTCCTTTCTTTCTAACACAAAGGCGCCTCCGGTCACTGGGCCGGAAGCGCCTTTGTATGTATGGGAAAAAAATATGGAGATACCTTGGTTTAAAACCTGTGTTTCTCTGGATGGGAGAGCAGACTCTATGTTTGTGTCTGTTCTTCGCCAAAGAGCCGTGGTTTTGTTTGGGCAGGTTACAAGCTGATTATAAATGTTTGATGATGCCGGCGTATTTTTCTTCCATGGCTTTGTTGTGCTCGTCGCCCCCCGGCATGTTGGCACTCATAAAAACCGGAGGGGTGACGCCTCTGGCAATTAAAAGCTTGACGGCTTCGATCACCAGGCAGTTCATCACAAAGCAGTTGCAGAAGGTGGAGGTGGAACCCACCTTTTCTCCAAAGCCTTCGATGGCAACCACAGCGTCCCCTGGGGGCAGATGGTTGTCGATAAAAATGTCCACTTCTTCAAAGAGGTTCTTGTTACTGGGGTGACGAGCCTTATGCCCTGCCGGAACCAGCGTGGCAAAAGAGGAGGAGGTGACGCCAATGGTGGTGACCCCTCTGCGCTTACACTCTTCCACTGTGTCAATGGTCATGGCATTGAGGCCATAGGCGTTGATAATCACCATCACCTCTCCCGGCTGCTTTCCCACGCCGTAGGCGTCCAGCACGCTTTTGGCGTATCCGGGGGTTCTCTCAATAAAATTGGAGCGCTTGGCCCCGTGAATCAGATTGGTGCCTGGGTCTAGAATGGCATTCCAGACCGCAAGGCCCCCTGCCCGCCACAGCACCTCCTCCACGCCGATGTTGGAATGTCCTCCCGGGCCGATGACGTGAACGGTGCGATCCGCCATAATGGCATCGGTAATGATGGCCGCTCCCTTTTGGATGCTGGGGCTTTCCCCCTCAATCTGTTGGAGTATTTCACCCAGTTGTTGCCTGTAGCCTGCAATTTCTTTGCTCATATCCAATCCAACCTTTCCAAATTTGCCGCCACCTCATTCAGGGCTGGTTGCCAGCGCATCTTTGGCATTTTCAACATTTCGTCTTGTTGCCCGTTGACATATGGCATGTCCCCCCTCCACACCTTGAACTGTACAAACTCCTGAAACCGTTCACACCCCGTGGATGGGAACCAACCCTAAAATAAATTGGCCGGCAATAATGTCTCTTTGAATTTTTGCGGATTGATAAGCTCTTTTTTCTTAAAATAGCGGCTGAAGTAATGAATGGATTTAAACCCTGTCATTTCCGCTATTTCCGTAATAGTGTAGTTGGAAAAGCAGAGAAGCTCCTTGGAGCGGAGCAGCCTGCGCTGTCCCAGCCACTGCATAGCAGTGATTCCAGCGTATTTTTTAAACAGGTAGTTGAGTTGGGCCTGATTGCGGTTGACCATGGTGCAGATTTGATCCAGCACATCGTCGTCGGCCAGATGCTGGTCGATATAATTGACGCTCAGTCGCATAATGGGGTCCGTAAAGGCTTCCCATTGGAATTGTTCCGGCGTATCCTCCTGTTGTTCGTTTTGCTGGGCAATGGCTTCGAACAACAGACGCATCAACCCCAGACCGGCTGCATCCCGGCAGTGAGGGGTCTTGCGTTTGCATTCCCAGATCATGTTTAAGATGATTTCCCGGGCGGAAAGGTTGCGGATCGGTAAAATGCAGGGCACCTGCCCCAGACATTGGGCTAGCTTTTGGTTGCCGGTGGAAAAGGTAATCTGAATCAGGGTCATCTTGCCTCTGGCGGAACTGCTGCTTTTGCCGGGTAGATAGGCGCACTGCCCCTCGGACACGGCCAGTGTGCCCCCATCTCCGGTTAAGCTGCCCTCTCCCGACACAAACAGGAGTCTGGCATGGTGGGATGCTTCCAAAACAGAGGGAGATTCGATTCTCCGGATGCTGTGCACCTGCACATCTGTAATCAGCATGACATGTCTCCCCAAATACTACAGGCTACTGTCCACATAACCGGCGGCGCCTCCGATATGCTGCTGCATGAACTCAAAGGCGGCCTGTTGATCGTGGTTGCGCAAGGCCTCGTAAATTTTGCGGTGGAGCAAAATGGAAGTGGCAAGGGCGTTGGGCGGCTGAATGGTCACTTCGATAGAGCTGGTTACCATATCCATCAGCAGTTCTTGAATGGTGACCAGTACCTGGTTGTGGCTGCATTTAGCCACTAAGTAGTGGAATTTGGCATCATACCGGTTATACTGAGCCAGGTCCCCTTCCATGGCGCACTGTTCCATTTTTTCCAGGCAGGCCTTGACCTTGGCAAGCTCGGCGGGGGTGGCGTTTTTGGCCGCTAGCTGGGCGTTCTTGCATTCGATCAGCAGCCGCACCTCCAGCACATCCTGCATATCCTTTTTGCCCATCATCAGCATGGGAAGAAGCGGCTTCATAAAGGATTCCGGCCCCAGCTTCTTGACAAAGGTGCCCTCGCCCTGACGCACGTCGATAATGCCGGTGAGACTCAGCTTACTAATGGCTTCCCGCACCGTGATCCGGCTGACGGAAAACATTTTAGCCAGTTCGTTTTCCACCGGCAGCTTGTCTCCAGCCTGAAAGTCGTTGTTTAAAATCATGTTTTGAATCTCGTTGGCTACCTGATCGCTCAACTTCACTCTCGTTACCTTCAAAAAACCACTCCTAACCCTTTGGGTCTGTTCGCATCACCCTAACAGAACTTGGGATAAGGCATTTTATATCCGCTTATTCTGCACTTTTCTGCAATTGGTATTATGATAATATCATATTTTGAGAAAGTTGTAAATAATTTTTTGTAATAACTTGTTAAAATATAGTAGTAAACTATAAAAAATATGGTGTTTTTTTAAAATGTGCAACAAAAACTACCGTTTTGTGCAAAGACGAACAGTTTCAATTTGATTATAATAAAAGCAGAATCATCTGTTGATATGACCATTTGATGGGGAGGGATTGTGCCATGGAGCCCTTTTTGGACTATCTGGAGACCTTAAAAGAGCTGATTGACCGGGTGCGGGACGATGAGTCCCCCAAGGTGGCGGAAATCGCAGACCTTCTGGCGGAACAGGTATTGTCGGGCAAGCTGATATACCTTTGGGGACCGGGAGGACATTCCTCTATTTTTTCGGAGGATGCCATGTACCGCAAGGGGGAGCTGGCTGCCCTGTGTCCCATTTACGACCCCAACATCTCCCTTTCTCATGGGGCCGCCCGGGAAATCAACGGCATGGAACGGGTAGAGGGCTTTGCCCGGGTGGTGGTGGAATACCACCGGATTGGGCCGGGGGATGTGGTGCTGTTTGGCAGCGCGTATGGCATCAATCCGGTGGCCATTCAGGGCGCTTTGGAGTGCAAAGCCAAAGGCGCTACCGTCATTGCCATAACCTCTCCCACCTTTTCCGATGCCTCCACCTATGGGGGAGCCCGCCACAGCAGCGGCAAAAGCCTGTATCAGGTAGCGGATTATTATCTAGACAGCAAGGTTCCCTATGGTGACGCCGTCTTGGAATATGATATGCTGGAACATAAAATATCGCCGGTAGCAACCATTATGCAGGCTATTGTCCTCAAGGCCCTGCTGGCCCAAACCATGGTGGCCATTGGAAAAAAAGGTGGAAATCCCTTTACCTGGACCAACTCCCTGCAGGCAGGGGGTATCGAGGCCAATCAGGAGTACATCGGACGTATCTGGGGAAAAGTGAAAAGTATGTAGCCTTTGGGGAGGAAAACGAGATGGAACGCTATTTGAGTCAGGCTGCAGCCTATCTGCCCTCCTTGGGGCAAAACCAGAAAGAAATCCGGCAGGCGGCCGCCCTCCTGGCGGAAACTACGAATCAAAACCGCCTGATACATATCTTTGGAGCACAGCCCTTTACCAGCTCCCTCATCGGCACTGTCTTTTTCCGGGGAGGCGGGCTGGCCAATCTCAATCCCATTCTGGACCCTTCTCTGGATATTGCCCACGGTGCCTGGCGCAGCAGTCTGTGCCGGGATTTGGAAGGCCTTGCTCCCTGTGTGCTGGATTACTATGAGAACATCCAACCGGGGGATGCTATCTTGCTGCTAAGCGAGGACCCTTCCAGCCGGATGTTCCGGGAAGCCGTGGAACACGCCCTTGGTAAAGAGCTCCGGGTGATTGTCATCGCCCCGCTTTTCCAAAAAACTGCGGAGGGCTGCATCTTCATTGACCTGGGACCTGCTGAAAACCTCGCAGACGGTATGATGGCCGCTGCTTTTTCCATTGTGCTGGACGTTTTGCTGCAAAAGGCCGCAGAGGGCTGCAAAGTTCCGCCCCTGTGGCAGGGAAGAGGCTTTCCCAAAAGCAGCAGCAATGAAAAAACACTGGATGCGTATCTGGAACGTATCCGGCATTTATAGGCCAAAAGAGGGAAGCAATATGGGACGTATGGTAAAAATAGGCACCATTTCCAGAATCCTGCATCTGCAGCCCATTCCCCGTCGGGAGTATGTTGAGCTCTGCGAAAATATGCTGGAGCAGGCGGGAAAGGCAGGCTGTGACCTGGTGCTGCTGCCGGAACATTTCGACAGCTTTGGAGCTGCCGAGCTGGAAGGTACACAGCAAAACCTGTATCTGGAAGGCACCGACTATTCCCAGGTGCGCCACCGGATTGCAGAGCCCATTCCCGGGCCCCTCACCAAAAGTCTGGGGGCATTGGCCGCCCGGTACCGCATGTATGTGGTGGCCAACTACACCGAGCTGGACGGCAGCAAGATGTACAACACCGCCGTTGTGATAGACCGGCAGGGACAGGTGGCCGGCAAGTACCGCAAAACCCATCTCTGCGCCAACGAAAAGCGCTGCTTTGGCATTAGTGCCGGAGACGAGCTCCCGGTGTTCCATCTGGATTTTGGTGTCGTGGGTATCGCCATCTGTATGGATATTTACTTTCCCGAAGTGTTCCGTGTTCTGACCCTCAAGGGCGCCGAGATGATTCTCTGGCCTCATCAGACCTATGGCCCTTCGGAGGAAACCCTGCAGATCATGGCCCGCTCCAAGGCTATCGACTACCACTGCGTGTTGGTGACTTCCAACTTTGCCAGCCCCGACTACTACGCCCCCTACAGCCCGGGCCACGCCATGACCGGCCGGGCCATGATCATCAATCACGAGGGTTTGATCATAGCGGAGACCGGCCACTATCCGGGAATTGCCATGGCGGAAATCGACCTGGACATCCCCAAGATCGGAAAAGACGTTGCAATGGCCCGCCGGGGCGGAATCGATTATCTGCGAGAGGATATGCTGTGTTTTCGACGCCCGGAGCTTTATGGCGAAATTGTGGCTCCCGTGGACAACCGAGCTGTTATGGAAGGCCGGTTTTTGGATTAAAGCCTAAGCTGGTTAAGGTATTGCGCTGATAGATTCCCGATTGGGGGCTTTCATTTGTTTTTCTCGTTCCGAGGGTTCGGAACGTTTTGCACTCACTCTATAAAAATTCAAAGGAGAAGAAACATGAAAAAAGCAATCGCATTGGCACTGTCTCTATTGCTGGCAGTGGCTCTGGCCGCCTGTTCGGCCCCTTCTGACCCTACGCCTCCCGCTTCCCCTGCGGCAAGCACACCTTCCAGCGGAAGCGAAGCCGCTCCTTCCGGTGACAGCGCTCCTGCAGAGGGTACCACCATTACTTATGTCACTTTGGGTGACACCGGCATGAATCAGCTGCAAAAAGCTGCCGAAGAATTTGAGGCAGAAACCGGCATCAAGGTCAAGCTGGAATCCTGGGCATATTCCGATGCCTACCAGAAGATCATCACTCTGTGTGAAGCCGGCACTCCCCCAGACGCCATGTACGGCTTTTCCGGCTGGACCCAGCAGTTTAAAAATCTGGGCTACACCGTGCCTCTGGACGACCTGATCAGCCAAGAGCTGAAAGATGACTTCTCCAAAGCTGCTCTGGACGTCTGCACCGTAGATGGTCAGCTGTGGGTACTGCCCTCCTACATGTCCATCCGCTCCATCCTGTACAACAAGAACCTGCTGGATGCCGCGGGCATCACCGAGCTGCCCACCACCTGGCAGGAGTTTTTGGAAGTTGCCCCTAAGCTGGTGGGTGGCGGCAAGTACGCTTACTCCATGGTAGCGGGACATCCCAAGAACACTCTGGACTGCTTCCTGCCCATTCTGTGGGCCTATGACGGCGACGTAGCCTCTGCCGACGGCAAAACCAACGGATTTAACAACGAAAACGGCGTGGCCGCCCTGCAAGTTTACTGCGATCTGGCCAAGTATGCCGTGCCCGATTACGGCGAAGCCGATATTAACTTCACTCAGAACAACTTCACCACCCAGACTGCTGCTGCCTACATCCACAACGCTCAGGGGCTGGCTGCTCTGGCCGATGCCGGCGAGGACTACAGCTGGGCTGTGATTGGCGCACCTCTCAAGGGAGCCGGCGGTTCCCAGTACTCTCTGGGTATCATGGACGTGGACCTGGTGTTCAAGACCGGCAATGAGGAAGCCGCCGGAAAGTGGCTGGAATTCTGGCACACCAAGGACCGCATGGGCGACGTGATCGAGCAGGCCGGTTGGGTTCCCAACCAGAAGAGCTTCTTTGAGCGTCCCGCCTTTACCGATCCCGCCAACGTGATGGTAGCTCCCTTTGCCGAGCTGGAGCCTCTGGCCAAGTTTAAGCCTACCATCTCCAGCTGGGAGGAAGTACAAAAAGTAATGGCCGACTATATCACCAAAGCGGTGATGGGCGAGATGACGCCCGCCGAGGCCTTTGCCGAAGCCGGCCCCATGGTAGACGAACTGCTCCAGAAGTAAGGAATAGGTTGGTGTGGGCGAAGGACTGCGGTTTTTTGCCCACACCGCTTATCCCCATCCAAAAGGGAAGGGGACATTCTTTGTACCAGCGCACTGATGTTCTGCCATACTATCCGCCTGAGGCTTTGGCCCAGCGGCAATCGGATTGCCGGATGAGAGCATTCCGCCTTCCATCGCAGAAGCAGAATAGTATGATTCCAGTGATCTCCTAAGGCGGTCATAAGAATTGGAGGAGAAGCCATGAAACAGGCCAACCGGCGGGAAAATCTGCTGAACCTGCTTTACATTTTACCTATGCTGGCTGTTTTCGCAGCATTTATTATCTATCCCATTACAGAGGTTTTTAATCTCTCCGTTTATGACCGTACTTCTACCGGTCAGTATTTTTATGTGGGGCTGAACAACTTTATTAAATTCATCCGCCACCGGGAAACATCCCGGCTGCTGCTCAACACCGGCATCTGGGTGTTTGTGGGCACGTTTTTCAAGCTGCTGTTTGGTTTGGGCATGGCACTGGTACTGTATCAGGCCTTTCCCGGCAAAAAGGTGATGACCGGCATCATCCTCATTCCCTACGCCATGCCGGCGGCGGTTTCCTGCATGATCTGGCGGCTGATGTACAACCCCGTGTTTGGGCATATTGGGGATATTCTCACCCGGCTGGGGCTGATCAGTGAACCCTTAAACTTTTTGGGGAACACCAAAACCTCCCTGCTGGCGGTGATGATTGTCAACGTGTGGGCGGTAGCGCCTTTTTGTGCTCTTAACATTCTTTCCACGTTGTATTCCATCCCCACCTATATCTACGAAGCTGCCAAAATTGACGGTGCAGGCAGCATCCAGTCTTTTTTTAAGATCACCCTGCCCCTGATTGCGTCTTCCATGCGCACGCTGGGACTGTTGGTGGGCATCTGGGCCTTTAACTCCTTTGACGTTATTTTTATGATGACTCAGGGCGGCCCCGCCAACTCCTCCTCCATTCTGGTAAGTAACATCTATCAGAATGCCTTCCAGTTTAACAACCGGCCCTACTCGGCGGCGGTGAGCGTGGTCTGCTTTGTGATCCTTTCGATCTTTGCTCTGCTCTATGTCCGCTCCAAGGAAGGAGATGTATCCTATGAATAAGCCTTCCGCCATTAAAACCGTCAAGCGGATTTTCTTTGGCCTGCTGGTGCTGCTGATTCTCTTTATCATGCTCTTTCCCATTGTGGCCATGATCTCGGTTTCCCTCAAGCAGGCCAACGATGTCTTCACCGTTCCGGTGACCTGGATTCCCAAACACACAGCTTGGGAAAACTACCCTGCCGTCTTTGGCAAGATGAAGATGACCACCGGGTTTCTCAACAGCATTTTGATTACGGCAGCCTCCATCGGCGGCATCATGCTGCTGGGAATCCCCGCAGCCTTTGCTCTTTCCAAGCTCCGATTTGTGATGAAGAAGCCGGTCTACTACATGGTACTGGTCAGCCAGATGTTCGCTCCGGTCATCGTCATCATCCCCCTGTATAACCTGATGAACCGCATGGGGCTGATTGACAATCGCCTTAGCCTTGTGATTATGAACATCACCTTTAATCTGGCCTTTATTGTGCTGATGCTGAAGGCCACCTTTGACAGCGTGCCCAAAGAGACGGTGGAAGCCGCCAAAATAGACGGCTGCAACTCCTTTATGACTCTGGTGTGGATCTTTGTGCCCATTTCCCGCACCGGGATTGCCGTCGCCGTCATCTACGCCTTTACCCGCAGCTGGAACGAGTTCTTGTTTGCCTTTACCTTTATGTCCAGCACCGAAAAGAAAACCATTATCGTCAGTCTTTACGAGGTCCTAAAAAACAACCCCGCGGTGGGAATTCCATGGCATCTGGTCATGGCGGGAGCGGTCTGTGCCACAGTGCCGCTGGTGGTGTTGTTTATCCTCATCCGCAATTACATCACCGGAAACGCAACAGCCGGTGCGGTAAAATAGAATTAGGAGATGCCTATTATGGAGCGCAAACCAGGTTGTTTTTACTGTGAACAGGATGAACAGTTCCAGAGCGTGCTATTCCGCCTGTGTGATCTAAAAGTATCCACCGTGTTCCTCTGCCGGGACCAAACCTTGCCCGGCCGCTGCACCATCATGTTCCGGGAACACTATGAGGAACTGTACGATATTCCTAAAGATTTGCGGGATGACTTTATGGATGACGTCTGCGCCTTGGCTCAAACCATCACCGAGGTGTTTGGCGCCGACAAGATCAACTATGCTATTTATGGGGACGAAGTGCGTCATGTTCACTTAACCCTCTGCCCCAAATACAAGGATAAGCTGGGCTGGGGCAAGCCCTTTGTTCTCTTTCCCGAGGAAAAGGACCTTGTCATTCTCAGCCAGAAAGAGTACAATGAACGCATGGAGCAGATTGCCCGGGCCGCGCGTCAAAAGAGGGGGCTGTCTGTATGAAGGTAACCCTTCCTTATGGCAAGGAGCAGGTTAGCTTTGCGGTAGGGGATGCCTCCTTTGCCGGAATGTACGACCCCCAGCCGGCCCAAGCTGCTCAAAATCCTCTGGCGGAACTGGAGTATGCCCTGGATCATCCCATTGGCGCCCAGCCGCTGGAGGAAATGGTAAAGCCCGGTCAAAAAATCTGCATCATTGTAGACGATATCTCCCGACCCACCCCCATCAGCACTATTTTGCCCTGTCTGGTGGCCCGGCTTAACGCCTGTGGCATTGCCGACCGGGATGTGCGGATTGTGGTGGCTTTGGGCAGTCATCGTTACATGACCCAGGAGGAGCTGCGCCAGCGGGTAGGGGAGGACATCTTTGCTCGCTGCGAGGTGATGAACTCGGAATTCCGCAGGCCGGAGGGATTGATCAGTGTAGGTCATACCCCCGAAGGCGTGGAGATTCTGGTCTCCAAATGCGTGATGGAAAGCGACATCCGCATTGGAGTGGGAAACCTTGCCCCTCATCCCGTCATGGGCTGGGGTGGAGGCGGCAAAATTCTCTATCCCGGAGTGACCGGCGAACACACCGTCGCTTACTTCCATTTAAAAGGGGGGCTGGTAGAGGAAAACCTGTTTGGGCACAGCACCACTCCCGTTCGGGAGATGATGGAAAATTGGGTGGATTCCATTGGGCTCCACTTTATCATCAATACGGTACTCAACGATCAGTTCGATATTTGCAGGGTGGTGGCAGGTCATTACATCCATGCACACCGGGAAGGTGTCCGTCTGGCTCAACAGCTTTTGGGCTACCGGGTAACGGAACAGGTGGATGTGGTGGTGGCCGGCAGCCATCCTGCCGATCAGGACTTCTGGCAGTCCCCCAAGGCCATGTATGCAGCCGAGCCCGCTCTCAAAGGTGAGCAGGGCGGAACCATGATTCTGGTCAGCCCCAATTACGAGGGAATCGGCCCTCATCCCGAGTATCCCGATGTGATGGGACGGGACGACGGCGACGATCTGGTGCGGGCCTGCATTCGGGGGGAGAAGGGTCTGGGCGATCCTCTGGCCATCGCCGTGGGGAACAGCATGTCCAAAATGCGCCGCCGGCGCAGGCTGGTGGTGGTGGGCGACGGAGTCACCCGGGAGGAAATGGCCCTGTGCGGCTGTATTCACTACCCGCTGGCCCAGCTGCAACAAGCCATCGACGATGCCATGGCCCAGTATCCCGGCGGCCGGCTGGCTGCCATTAGCAACGGAGCAGATACTTTTTTATATGAATAGAGGGGTGCACAACCATGATGACAAGAAAAGAGTTTACCAAAGATAACCTTCGGGTGCGTATTTTTTCGGACCGGAAGGCAATGGGAGATTGTGCGGGTCAGGTAGCCGCCGAGTACTTGGTGGCTCTTTTACGGGAAAAGCAGGAGGCTAACGTTCTGTTTGCCGCCGCACCCTCCCAGAATGAAACTTTGGCCTACCTGAAAAACTGCAAGGAGATTGACTGGACTCGGGTCAATGCCTTCCACATGGACGAGTACATCGGCTTGCAAGCTGATCATCCCGCAGGATTCGGCAACTTTTTGCGCCGGAACATCTTTGACGCCCTGCCGTTCCGCAGCGTCAACCTGATCAACGGCAACGCCGCCGATATCGAGGAGGAGACCAAGCGCTATGCCGAGCTGCTACGCACCCATCCTCTGGACATGACTCTGATGGGCGTGGGGGAAAACGGTCACATTGCCTTTAATGATCCCCCCGTTGCCGACTTTAACGATCCTCTGGCTGTCAAGACGGTGGAGCTGGAAGAAGCCTGCCGACGCCAGCAGGTAAACGACGGCTGCTTCCCCGCACTTTCCGATGTGCCTACCCACGCGGTCACCGTCACCATTCCCGCCATCCTTAAAGCAGGACTTTTGGTGTGCAGTGTACCCGGAGCCACCAAGGCTCAGGCCATCAAAAACATGCTGGAAGGGGACATCACCACTGCCTGCCCGGCTTCCGTTCTCAGAAACCACAAGAACGCCACTCTGTTTTTGGATGCGGCCGCCGCTGCCGAAATTCAGTAAGGCGGGGTGAAGGCAATGAAATACCTTCTTACAAATGCAAAAGTAGTTCTGCCTCACCGGGTGATGGACGGCACGGTGGTGGTAGAGGACGGCAAAATCTTTGCCATCGAGCAGGGCAATGTGGAGCTGGAAGGGCAGAAGATCGACCTAAAAGGGCTGTATCTGGCCCCCGGATTTGTGGAGATACACACCCACGGGGCAGGGGGCTGCGACTTTATGGACGGCACTCTGGAAGCCTACACCACCGCCGCTCTCACCCACTTTGAACACGGCGTCACCACCCTTTTGCCTACTGCTCTGGCTGCCACCCGGGAAGAAATCCTGCGGAGCATCGACGGCTTCCGGGAAGCCCGCAAGGCTCTCACCAATGGGCCTTACCTGCCCGGCCTCCACATGGAGGGCCCCTACCTCAACGTGGAGCAAAAGGGAGCCATCGACGAAAAGTATATCCGCGAGCCCGACCCGATGGAGTACGAGGAGTTTCTGGAGTACGGCAAGGGTGCTATTTCCCGCTGGACCGTGGCCCCGGAGCTCAAGGGCGCTCTGGCCTTTGGTGACCGTTTGGCACGAGAGGGAATTCTGCCCTCCATCGGTCATTCCAACGCAGAGTTCCAGCAGGTGCAGGAGGCCTTCCACCACGGGTACACCCATGTCACCCACCTGTACTCCGCCATGTCCACCATTGTGCGGAAAAGCGGGTTCCGCTATCCCGGCGTGTTGGAAAGCGCCTTTATTCTGCCGGATATGACGGTGGAGCTTATTGCCGACGGCTGTCATCTCCCCGCCGAGCTGCTGGAGATGGTCTACCGGTTTAAGGGAGTGGAAAAGGTCTGCCTGACCTGCGACTCCATGCGGTGCGCCGGGCAGGATGTGAAGGAATCCATTCTGGGCAGTCTGGAAAAAGGGCAACGGGTCATCATCGAGGACGATGTAGCTAAGCTCCCCGACCGCAGCGCCTTTGCCGGAAGCATTGCCACCACCGACCGTCTGGTGCGGGTGATGATGCAGCAGGCCGATATTTCCCTGCAGGACAGTGTGCGGATGCTAACCCTCACGCCGGCCAACATCATCGGTCTGGGTCACAAAAAGGGTTCCATCGCAGTGGGCAAGGACGCCGACCTCATCTGCTTTGACCAAAACATTAATATCCAGGGCACTTTGTTTGGCGGCCGCCCCGTCAGCGGAATCTTTTTAAATTAAGGAGCGATACAGGTCATGGAACTGGCATCTCGGCAACTTTTAACAGGTTTTTATGAAAATGAGCTGGTAAACAACATTCTTTCCTTTTGGCTGCCCCGATGCTTGGATCAGGAGTACGGAGGGTATTTTAACTGCTTCACCAACGATGGCAGCAAGATGGTGAGCAAGGACAAATACACCTGGAGCCAGGGCCGCTTTGTCTGGCTTTTCTCCCGGTTGGCCACCATGGAAGCCCCTATCTTTACCAAGGCCCAGCGCAAAGAGTTCCTGGAGCTTGCCAAAAGCGGGCGGGACTTTTTGGAGGCACACTGCCTCATGGGTCCCAACGACTGGCGCTGCTCCTTCCTGATGGATCAGATGGGGAACCACAAGGAGGTAGCTCCCGGCCAGCCTTTGGACCTGAGCATCTACGCCGACGCTTTTGTGGTGTTGGGGATGGCCCGCTACTCCATTGCTGCCAAAGATGAAAGCGCTTACAATTTCGCGAAGAAGCTGTTTGATTCCTGTCTTGCAAGGATCGATAGCGGCAACTTCTACACCCTGCCCTACCCCTTATCCCCCCAATTCCGGGCCCACGGCATCCCCATGATCCTAAACGACACTACCCGGGAAGTGGTTCTGGCGGCAGAGGTGTTCGACACAGAGGCTCTGCCCCAGCTTAAAGCCCGACTGGAGCACTTTAGCGCCGACGTCCTCTTAAACTTTGCGGACGAGAACCACATTGTGCGGGAGGTCATTGGCAGCGACAACCAGCAGATCCCCCAAATTCTGGGGCAGCACGTCAACCCCGGCCATACTCTGGAGGATGTTTGGTTCCTCCTCAACAGCGCGGAGTACCTCCAAAAGCCCCAGTGGATCCAGCAGGCGCGCAGCATTGTACGCAAGACGCTGGAAATCGGCTGGGATTCGGAATATGGCGGCCTGCTGCACTTTTGCGGCATCCATGGCGGCAAGCCGGAAGGGGAGGAAGGCGGCGTAGAGGAAGAGCCCATGCTGATTCAGATGAAGCACGGGTGGGCCGACAAGCTTTGGTGGGTTCATTCGGAGGCTCTTTACACCACCCTGCGCTGCTATCTGGAAACCGGAGACGACTACTTCTGGCAGTGGCATCAGAAGATTTTTGAGTACACCTTTCAGCATTTTCCCAACCCCGACCGGGAAGTGCGGGAGTGGGTACAGATCCTCAAGCAGGACGGCTCTCCTCAAGATAAAGTGGTGGCCCTGCCGGTCAAGGACCCCTACCACATCATTCGGAATCTGCTGCTGATTCTGGAGCTGCTCCACGCTCACGACGCATGAAGAACACAAGGTCTCGTCCTCCCATCTCCCCTTATCTAATTCTGGCAGGTTGCTGTCTCCTTCAGTTTGGGGGGATGGGGGTACAATCCAACTCCATGGGGATTTTTTACCCCTACGTCTGCAAAGAGCTGGGCTTTTCTACCGCCCAGCTCTCTCTGCATACCACCATTCGCGGCCTTGTCACCACGCTGTTTTTACCTCTTTCCGGCTGGTTGTTTTCCCGGGTAAGCCCCAAAACCCTGCTCACCGCCGCCGGAGTAATGCTTTGCGGCTCCACCTTCAGCATGGCCTTCTTCCACCATCTATACCAGTGGTACATCGCCTCGGCCTTTGCCGGAGTGGCGGGAGCCTTCCTCTTTCTGACGGCTACCCCCATTCTTCTCACCCATTGGTTCCCCCAAAGGAGCGGCATGGCCATCGGCATTGCCATGGCCTTTACCGGACTGGGGGGAGCGGTAATGAGCCCCCTAGGCACCTGGTGGTCCGAGCAGTGGGGATGGCGCTGTGCCTATCTTCTCTTTGCGGGAGTGGGAGCGGTAACCATTCTTCCCTGCACCCTGCTGGTGTTGCGGATGCCTCCCCAAGACGCTGCCGTGGTATCCCGGTCAGAAGCACAGCCCACAGTTCAAGGCGGCAACCTGCTGAGGCAGCCCATTTTGTGGATGTTTTTGGCCGCCGTGCTGATGATTGCCTATCCCAGCTCCTATGTGTTTCATTTTTCCACCTATGCCGTCTCTGTGGGGCTGAGCTCCTTTGTGGGGGCAACTATGGCATCGATGTCCATGGTTAGCAATGTAGGGGGCAAGGTGGCCATCGGCTGGCTGAGCAGAAAGTGTTCTGCCAAATGGGTCTCTATTTGGGGCGCAGCTCTGATGGTGGCAGGATTCGCTTTGTTTTTGCTCTTTCCCAATCAGGAGTTTTTGCTGTATATCGCCTCCGCACTCTACGGCATCTGCCTTGCCATGGTCCCGGTCGCGGTACCGTTGATGGTGCAGGATTTGTTCCCAGCCCATCAGTACTCCATGGCGCTTTCCATCGCCTCCATGGTGTCTTCGGCCACCGGAGGAATGGGCATTGCCTTTGCCGGACTGGTCTACGACGCCACCGGAAGCTACCGCCTCTGCTTTCAGGCCGCTCTCATCACCACCCTGGCTCTGATTGCACTGGTGTATCTCATCTATCGCAAGGCCCAGGTAAAGCCCCAAGTCCATCACCCCTAAAGAAAAGGAACCATACCGGTAACGGCGCGGTTCCTTTTTTGCGTGAGACGGCAAGAAGCTCCCCCGAAAATCTTCGGGGGAGCTTTCTTAATAGACAGCTGTTAGATTTTAAGGCAGGCTTTGATGCCTTTTCCGGCAGTGAGCAGCTCGAAAATTTCTTCCCAGTCCTCCAGATTAGCCTGATGGGAGATCAGGGCGCTCAAATCCCCGTGGGTGTAACCGGCAAAAATATCAATGGCCCGATTCATGTGCTGGTAGTCGCTCATCATGTGGAAGCGCAGGTCCAGCGCCTTTTTGAGAGCCACATCCCAGTTGACGGCAATGCTCTCCTGTTTGGAGCCGCCCAGCACCGTCATCCGGCCGCCGGCACGAAGAACTGCCAGACCGTTGTTAATGCCGTGGACGTTGCCGCTGCACTCCACCACCAAATCGACGCCTTTGCCGCCGGTCTGCTCCATGATGATACCTACCGTATCCTCTGTCTGGCTGTTGATGGCCAGATCAGCTCCCAGCCGCAGAGCAGCAGGCAGGCGCATCTCGGCATCGTTGGCGGCACCGGTGACAAATACCTTGGAGGCTCCGCCAGCCCGGGCAGCCACAACGGCCAACTGACCGATCTGGCCCGCGCCGATGACAGCCACCGTCTCGCCCCGCTCAAGGGCGCCGTAAACCAGAACGTCGCTGACCAGAATGGTAAAAGGTTCCAGCAGGCAGGCAAGCTCATCGGGGATACAGGCAGGAATTTTGTGGAGATACTCTTCGGGAATCACCACAAACTCTGCCATGGCGCCGTCCCGGCTGATGCCCAGAGAGCGCTTGTCGGCGCAAAACTGGGGCAGACCATTTTTGCACTGATCACAGATACCGCAGGCGTACAGATGGGGCTGGGAAACCACCCGGTCTCCCACCTTGAGGCGGCCGGTGGTATTGGAACCCAGGGATTCCACAGTACCCACCATTTCATGGCCCATGATAAAGGGGGGATCACAGGGAAATTTGCCGTGGTGAATGTGCACATCCATGCCGCAAACTGTGCAGGCTTGCACCTTAACCCGGACGTTGTCCCGCTCGTTAAGCTGGGGAACGGGCCGGTCGACAAGAGACGAAGTATGGGGTCCGGGAGCGGATTTATACAGGGCCTTCATGAAGCAGCTACCTCCTGAACTTTGTATGTTGCATACAATTATATCACAAAAGATACCCTTGGGCAAGCATTGTTTGATAGGGTTTTCCCGGTAATTTTTCCGGGTGGATTTTTTGCCAAAAAGCTGCCCCTGATAGAGAAAAATAGGGGAATTCTTTGCCCCCTTTGGCCATTGCTGTAAAAGCTGGGGGATTTCTCTTGACAGGCAGGAATACTACTGGTAAACTATACTCAAATATAGTATATTGTATACAATATTCACGCTGGAGGGTTTTCCGCTATCATCCCTTGGGAAAGGGGGGGCCCGTCAGTGTGATGAAAATGGAATAGAAGGAGCTATCGTTATGGGAAAGCTGCACATCTGCACCTTGACTCCCGACCAGGATATTCTGGAGGGCATTCACCAGTATCTTATGGATAAAACGTGGAAGGGCGCTTTGATTGTGGGCGCGGTAGGTTCAATTTACGATGTGACGGTGGGCAATCCCGGCACTCTCAGTCAGGACAGGAACCAGCCTCCTCAGATCATTGCCACCACAGTCAACCGGCCCTGCGAGATCATCAGCCTCACCGGGGAAATCAACCGGTTGGAGGATATTTCCATGGGGCTACCCGACCACCTAAAAAGCACCCCTTCCGGGTATCTGGTGCACATCCACCTTTCCTGCTCCCACGACGAAGGCGTGGTGCTGGGAGGCGGCATTCACAAGGCAAAGGTGCTGCGGGCGGCCAACATCTACATGATGGAGCTGGAATAAGAAAGCCGGTCAGGCATCATCCTCGTGCAAAATGGTTTTCTGAACGCTTCCCTTGGCCAGTGTCAGGTGGCGGGTGATCAGCCAAACCAGCTTTTCTCCATCCCCGGCCAGCAGAGCGTCCACGATTCCCAGATGTTCGTCCAGAGATTCGGCAAACCGCTCGGGGTTGGAAAGGGAGGCTACCCGGAAGTTGTTGACCATGGTGAAGATGTTGTCGTAAGTAGAGGTGATCAGCTCGTTGTCACCCAGGCGGATCAGCAGAGTGTGGAGCTTCATGTCCAGCTCGATATACCGCCGCATGTTGGCTTCCTTATGGGATTTGACAAAACCCTTGCGCAGATTTTGCAGGGCTTGTACATCGACGGGGCGCAGGTTTTCCAGAGCACGCTCGGCCGCATACAGCTCGAACATCAGGCGGACATCGTAAACGTCCCCCAGCTCTTTGTCGTTGAGGGTTTTGATAAAAGCCCCCTTGTTGGGCACGTTGACCACCAGACCGTCCCCCGCCAGCTGCTTGATGGCTTCCCGCACCGGAGAGCGGCTCACGTTGAGGCGATCAGCCAAAAGCTGTTCGTTCAGCCGCTCGTTGGGGGCAAATTCCCCATTGAGTATCTCTGTTTTCAGGACGTTGTACACCTGATCCTTTATGGTTTTTATGCCTACCTGCATTTTCTTCATCGTATTGCTCCATTCGCTACAGACTGCTTGGCAATCATTATTCTATATAACCCATTATAGTATAATTCATAAGAAAAATCATCCTTAACTTTGTACCATGTATACACTTTGTTTACCTTGCAAGACGGAGCTTCCTTTTTTTGCTGCATCTTGCCTAGAAACACTCTAAACCTCGAACTGGAGATGCATTCATGACCATATCGTTTCCTTATCATAACTGCCATTTGGACCTCCATCTCCCCCGGGAACGGGTCAAGGCGGTGCTCACCTCACAGATCGCCGACTACGTTTCTCCCAAAGGGGAGGCGGAGCTGGTGCAAGAGGCTTTGGATCACCCCATCGGTTCCGCTCCTCTGCGGGAACTGGTGATGGGGAAAAAGAACATCCTCATTGTGACCAGCGACCACACCCGCCCGGTGCCCAGCGCCATCACTCTGCCCCTGCTGACCCAGGAGATTTTGGCAGGGAACCCCGATGCCGACATCACTATTCTGATTGCCACCGGGCTTCACCGGGCCACTACCCGGGAGGAGATGGTGGAGAAGTTCGGCTCCTACATGGTGGAGAACTTTAAGATTGTCAACCACAACGCCTTTGACGCCGACAGCTGCCAAAGTGTCTGTACTCTGCCCTCCGGTGCCAGCTTCGAGGTGAACAAGCTGGCTCTGGAAACCGACTTCCTCATCACCGAGGGCTTTGTGGAGCCCCACTTTTTTGCCGGATATTCCGGCGGGCGCAAAAGCATTCTCCCCGGCATCTGCTCCTACGTGACGGTGGTGGAAAACCACAGCGCCAAGGCCATTGCCCATCCTCTGTCCAAGGCAGGGGTCATGGGGGGCAACGTCATCAACGAGGATATGGTCTACGCCGCCGAGAAGGTAGGGGTGGCCTTTACCCTCAATGTGGCCCTCAACGGGCAGAAGAAGATCATCGGCGCCTTTGCCGGGCATATTGATGAGTCCCACACCAAGGCTTGGAACTTTGTGGACAGCCTTTCCCGGGCAGAGGCGGTGCAGGGGGATATTGCCATCACCTCCATGGGGGGGCTGCCTCTGGACCAGAACCTTTACCAGTGCCCCAAGGCCATTTCCACGGCTTTGGAATGCGTCCGGGAAGGGGGCGTCATCATTGTGGTGGCCTCCTGCTGCGACGGGCTGGGGGGCGAGCACTTTGGTAAACTGATGACCCGAGGGACTCCGAAGGAAATTTACGAGTACCTGTTGTCCATTCCCCCTAAGGAAACCATTCCCGAACAGTGGTGCGCTCAGGTCTTTGCCCAGATTCTGCAGCGCAACCCTATTATTGTAGTGTCCGAGCTGGAGCCGGAGGTAGTGCGGAGCGTCAACATGATTCCCGCCAAAACCCCTGACGAAGCTCTCAAACTGGCCGACGCCATGGTCGGCCCCGATTCCTCGGTGGTGGCGATCCCCGATGGAGTCAGCGTCATCGCCATCCAATAGAAAGAGAGGGAGAATGCCTCATGAACTCAATTGGCCTGAAAGTTCACGACCAAGACAACGTGGCCACCGTATGTTGCGAGGGGGTCACCGCCGGGGATGAGATCACCGTGCTGGATCAGGCGGGCAACCGTCAGACTCTGTCAGCGGCGGCAGCCATTCCCTACGGCCATAAAATCGCCGTCTCCCCCATTGCCCCGGGGGAGAGTATTCGCAAATACGGCGAGGTGATCGGCACTGCCTCCGCCACCATTGCGCCGGGGGATTATGTACACGTACACAATCTGGACAGCACCCGGGGCCGGGGCGATCTGGCCCGGCAGGAGGAGGAAGCCTAATGGAATTTATGGGATATTTGCGGCCGGATGGCCGGGTGGGGGCGCGCAACCACGTTGCCATTATTCCCAGCGTCATCTGCGCCAACGACGTAGCTCAGGCCATTGTGGGGCAGGTGCAGGGAACGGTGGGGTACTTCCACCATCAGGGATGCTGCCAGCTCAGCCCCGATCTGGACCGGGTGACCGAAACCCTCATCGGTCTGGGATGCAGCCCCAACGTGGGAGCCGCTCTGGTCATCAGCCTTGGCTGCGAGGGCACCGACCACGAAAGGCTGGTGCGGGAAATTGCCGCCACCGGTAAGCCGGTGGAGATCATCCGCATTCAGCAGCTGGGAGGGTTCAGCAACGCGGTGAGCGCCGGCATCAAGGCTGCTCAAAAGCTTGCCATCGCCATTTCCGGCCTCCAGCGGCAGCCAGTGGGGGTGGAGCACATTACCATGTCCATTAAATGCGGAGCCTCCGACACCACCTCCGGCATGGCCTCCAACTGCGTCATCGGCTACGTGGCCGACAAGCTGGTGGATCTGGGCGCCACCGTGGTATTTGGAGAGACCACCGAGTTTTTGGGGGCAGAGCATATTCTGGCCCGCCGGGCTGTCAACCAGACGGTAGCAGGCCGCATCTACGAAATTGTGGAGGCCATGGAAAACCGGGCCAAAGCGGTGGGAGTAGACATGCGTAAGGGTCAGCCCACCCCCGGCAACATCGAGGGGGGACTTTCCTCCATTGAGGAAAAGTCTTTGGGAGCTATCGTCAAATCTGGGACCCGCCCCATTCAGGGGGTGCTGGACTACACCCAGCAGATCACCACCCAAAAGGGCCTGTGGATCAAGGATACCCCCGGCCGGGAGCCGGAAATCCTCACCGGAATGGCCTGCACCGGCGCTCAGGTGATGATGTTCTCCACCGGGCGGGGTGCTCCTCAGGGATTCCCCACCATGCCGGTGATCAAAATCTGCGGCAACCCCATTACCTACCAACACATGGAAAACGACATGGACCTCAATGCCGGCACCATTATCACCGGCCAGCGGAGCATTCAGGAGGTAGGGGAGGACGCCTTTGCCCAACTTCTGCGGGTGCTCAGCGGAGAGATGACAAAAAACGAGGCCATCGGGTATCATAAGTCTATCGATATTCACACTCTGGGACCGGTTATTTAATAAGGGGGTACCGTAATGACATACAATTTTGATGAAATTCTGGACCGAAGCCGAGAGCGTTCCAAAACCTGGGACCCCAGAGGCCTCAAGCCGGGGCAACTGCCCATGCACGGGGCTGAAACTCACTTCACCTGCCCTTACCCGGTACTGGACGCCGTGCGGGAGGTAGCATCCTGGCAGGTGTACGGCTACCCCTACTTCACCGATGATTTTGAAAATTCCATTGCAGGGTGGCTGCACCGCCGCCACGGCTGGAAGGTAGACCCTGCCTGGGTGGATTTTGCCGGAGGCATCATCCCCGGTATGGCCTTTGCCTTACAGGCCATGACCAAGGAAGGGGATCAGATTCTGATCAACACCCCTGCCTACTCCCCCTTCCGTGGCGTGGTGCAGGACAACAACCGGGTGCTGGCCACATCACCTCTTAAAATCAGCGAGGAAGGGGTCTTCTTCGACTGGGAGGATATGGAGCGCCAGTTTGCCGACCCCAAAACCACCGCCTTTATTTTGTGTGATCCTCACAATCCTACCGGAAAGTGCTGTACCCGGAAGGAGCTGGAGCGGATTGCCCAGCTCAGTAAGAAATACGACGTCTTTGTGGTGTCCGACGAGGTCCACGCCGACTTTGTCTTTGACGGTGGGAAGCACATCTGCTATTCTGATGTGAGTGCTTTTGCCGCCGGGTTCTCCTGCGTCACCGTCAACCCCAGCAAAACCTTTAACGTGGCAGGATTTCGCACCGGGGCCACCATCATCCCCAACGAAGAGATTCGGCAGAAAATGCGGGTGAAAAACGCTGCTGTCAAGGGAATCTCCCGGAACATCACAGGTGTCGCCGCCTTTGAGGCCTGCTACGATGGCCGCTGCGACGACTACGCCGACCAGTCCAAGCAGTATGTGGAAAGCCTGCGGGGTGAGCTTCTGGACTTCTTTGAGAACACCCCTATCCGGATGATAAAGCCCGAGGGCACCTTTGTAGCTTGGCTGGACTGCCGAGGCCTTGGCTTTGCCACGCAGGAGGAGCTGCTGAGCTTCTTTGCCAATGAGTGCGGCCTGCTGATGGGTGACGGCAGAGAGTACGACCAAAAGCTGGGAGAGGGCTTTGTCCGCATTGCGTACGGATTCCCCCGCCCTCAGCTTCACGAGGCTATGGAGCGGCTGAGCAAGGCGATAAAAAGCCGCTGAGCACCGATTGAATGGAGGAAAATGGCATGTCAACGGAAATTAAGGTCATCAATACCCCCAACGCACCGGCTCCCAAGGGGGCCTACAGTCAGGGCATGGTTCACAACGGCATGGTTTATGTAGCGGGGCAGCTGCCTTTGGACCCGGCAACGGGAGAAATTGTCCCCGGCGGTTTTGAGCAGCACCTGCGTCAGGCCCTGCTCAACGTCAAGGCGGTTCTGGAAGCAGGTGGAAGCGACTTTGCCCACGTGGTGCGGGTCAACGTCTACCTTTCCGACGAAAGCCAGTTTGCTCTGGTCAACAAGGTGTATGCCGAAATCGTGCCCCAGCCCTATCCGCCCCGCACCACCCGCGTCGTAGCTCTTGGGCCCTTTGACGTGGAAGTGGATGCCCTGGGCGTTGTGGTGGATCAGTAGAATAAGGAGGATATTAGCACTATGGCTTATAAGGTTTATGTTCCCAAACCCATTTATGACGAGGGGATGCAGGCCCTCAAGGACAAAGGCTTTGAGCTGATCGGCGTGGGCCGTGGCTCCGAGGAGGATCTCAAGGAGTTTACCCCTCAGGCCGACGTCATCATCTGCCGCACCCACTATCTTTCCGACGCGCTGCTGGCCACCGCCAAAAACCTCAAGCTGTTTGAGGTGCACGGTGTGGGCTATCAGGACCACATCGTCCCCGAGGACGCTGCCAAGCGGGGCATCTACGTGGCTTATTCCCCCCATGGCAACTTTAACACCGTGGCCGAGGGCTGCGTGGCTCTTACCATGTCCATGGTGAAGCACATCTGCGAGTACAACAACAAGGTCCGCACTCCCGAAGGCATCCGGGCCAAGATGGCCATTGAGCTGGAGGGCGCCACCATCGGCCTTCTGGGCCTTGGGAACATCGCCCGCAGCTACGCCCACAAGATGTACTACGGCATGGGCTGCAACATCGTCGGCTACAAGCGCACCCCCGACGACACCATTCCCCACTACATCAAGATGCTGGATTCCATGGAGGATGTCTTTAAAGTCTCCGACATTGTTTCCCTGCATATTCCCGGCGAGCTCCACTACAAGGGAATGATCAACAAAAAGTATTTTGATCTGATGAAGCCCGGCTCTTACTTTATCAACACCGCCCGGGATATTCTGATCAACAACGACGATCTCTACGATGCTCTCAAGAGCGGTCAGCTGGCGGGAGCCGCCGCCGACGTGGACTATACCGAACATCCAGAGGGTCAAAAGCTGCTGGAGTTGGAAAACTTTATCAACACCCCTCACGCCACGGCTTTTTCCAACGCTTCCCTGGAGCGGAGCGGCCGCAACTGCGTCCGGGAGATTGTCCGGGTCATGCTAGAAGGCAAGGAGCCGATCCACTGGGTCAACCGGGACGGCTTTGTTCCCAGAGGCTAAAAATTATTACAACCGCACCGGATTTTCTCCACGGGGGAAGGTCCGGTGCTTTGCGTAGGCGGACAAATTTGCCCCTTGCTCTTGTGACTTTGCCCGCCTTTTGTTACAATAGGATCAGAAAGACAAGGCCCATAGGCCAACTACAAGCAAGAGAAAGGAAAGTATGCGTTACAGTGAGATGAATCTCCCCCCGGAAATTTTAAAGGCGGTGGAGGCAATGGGCTTTGTGGAGCCCACCGAAGTGCAGGCAAAAGCAATCCCTCCCATGGTGGAGGGGCATGATCTGGTGGCAAAGGCCCCCACCGGCACCGGCAAAACCTGTGCCTTTGGCATCCCCCTGCTGATGGGGCTGGAGCCGGAAAGCGATAAGCTACAGGCTCTGGTTCTGGCACCCACCCGGGAGCTGGCCCAGCAGATTACCGACGACTTGGGGGATTTGGCCCGGTTTACACCTTGGGTGCGGATTGCCTGTGTCTACGGCGGGGAGCCCATTCGCCGGCAGTTTAGCCAGCTAAACAAAAAGCCCCAGATTGTAGTGGCAACACCGGGCCGCCTGCTGGACCACGTTCAGCGCAAAAGCATCCGTCTTGGGGACGTGACCCGGATTGTTCTAGACGAAGCGGACGAGATGCTGGACATGGGCTTTTACAAGGATGTCACCAAAATTTTGGACAGCCTGAAAAACAAACAGCAGATGGGGATGTTCAGCGCCACCATGAGCCGCCCGGTGATGGACATCAGCTGGCTGTATCAGCGGGACCCTGTGGAGATTGTGGTGGAACCGGTCAAGGCATCTGCCCCCAACATCACCCAGTACGCTCTGCTTACCACCGGCTGGGACAAGCTGGCCAACGTGGCGGACATCATCACCCAGCACGACTACGACCGAGTCATGATCTTCTGCAACACCAAGTACACCACCCAAATGCTGGCGGGCCAGCTTATCGAGCACCGGGGGCTGGATGCGGAGTGCCTCCACGGCGATCTTGCTCAAAAAGAGCGGAACAAGATTATGTCCGATTTTAAAGAGGGCAAGCTGCGGATTTTGGTCAGCACCGATGTCGCCGCCAGAGGCATCGATGTGGATGATGTGGACGCCGTTATCAACTACGATGTCCCCACCTCCAACGAATACTACACTCATCGTATCGGCCGCACCGGACGGGCCAAAAAAACCGGGGAAGCCTACCTTCTCTATATGGAGGAAGAGGAGCGCAGGATGGAGGAGATGCTCCGCCTGACCGGGAACACGGCTATTTCCGCCCATTTTGATGAAAACCGCAACTTTATCCGGGAAGAGTAAACCACCTGCATGAAAGGGCCCCTTTCCGGGGCCTTTGGGGGAAGCCGAGGCCCATGTTGGCAGCAGCCCGTTTTTCCCCCTATGCAGCATTTCAAGAGAGCAGGCGGCGTTCCAGCGGAATGCCGCTTTTGGCATCTTTTTGACAAGAATTTGCTTGAACTCGGGTGTTTTTTGATCCCCCAGTGGCGAAGAGGGCCAATCTGTGGTACAATAACCCTAAAGTAGCACAAGCAAGCCCTTTCTTCCTAGCCGGAACCGGTTTCGGAAATGGGCAGGAGCAGGGACTGGTAACTATCTGAACAAAGGAGGAAGGTTGGCATGGCTCTGTTGGGAAGCATTCCCAAAATGGATGGCTTGGGGAACTTTTCCAGCCGCTTCGAGCTGGGGTGTCAACTTCTGGAGCGGGGAGCTCACGCAGATGCTTATCTGCTGTTTTCCGGCCTGTACCGGGAAAAAGAATACCATGTAGCAGCTCTTTACAATCTGGCCCTGTGTCATGTGGCCGCCGGTCAGTGGGAACCCAGCCTGCGGCTGTTGGAGCGGGCTCTTTCCCATCTGCGCAAAAGCTCTGTGACCACCCCTCGGGACGATACCTACCAAGCGCTGGCCAAGCGGCAGGCCGCCGGCCGGAGCTATCTCTTTCCTCTGCCGGAGTCCGCTCCCACGCTGGCCCCAGAATATACTCGAGAGTGTATTTTACGCCTGATGGTGGACGCCTGCGCCGCCTGCGCCATGTGGGAGCAGATTCAGGCGCTGGCGGAGCAGCTCCCCGATTTGGAATACGCTAATGTCCAGATCGCCCTCAAGCTGCTGCAGGAGCAGGAGTAGAGAGATTGAAATGCGAACGGACAGAAGTGCGCCCTGTACTGCCGCATGGTCCCGGCTGCAGGGGGCAAACTAATTGCACGTTCCAGCGGTGCAAAAAAAAGATCCGGAGCATGTGCCCCGGACCCTGGTGAAGCAGCCTGTCAATCTCTGACATGTTCCCGGTCGCTGTCTCGGAAGAGCAGGGAAATAGCCCAGATACCCGCCAGGGCCACCAGTGTGTAGACCAAGCGGCTGATAATGGCAGTGGGACCTCCGAACATCCAGGCGACCAAGTCAAAGCGGAACAGTCCCACCAATCCCCAGTTGACGGCGCCGATGATGACCAGAATCAACGCGATTTTATCCAGCATAAAAATACTCCTTATCCTTAAGATTGCGCCGAAAACGGCGCTCGGTAGAGTGGGGATGCAAATGGCATCCCAATGCCCGTGCAAAGGTATTGTTGCCCGGCGGGCCTGGTTTATGCAAAAACGTGAACAAACTGTAAAGTCCGGCAGGCGTGGTATAAAAGTACCGGCACCGGCTCACACTAACATCGGTTTTACACGTTACGCGTGGGCCTTTGAGCGTCCGTGATTAACAGATGCACGGTCCAAAGCCGTGCCTTGCGTTTGCATCGCGGAGAAAACCAGCGGCTGGACGGGCAACCGTCCGGCCGTTTTTGTAGAGGATTGCTTTACAACCCGGGCGGGTTATGTTATACTCTACGGGTACCCTGCTCTTGGATAAGGGACAAAGGCTTTTTGCAAAGCTTTTCACCCGCCCTTTTCTAGGACATGGGAATATTTTTTAGAGGTGATAGTATGCTGCTCAAGGAGCAAAAGTTCGAGGTGATCGCGGATAACCGCCGTCACGAAAAAGACACCGGTTCCCCCGAGGTTCAGATCGCCATTCTGACCCGCCGCATCAACGATCTGACCGAGCATCTCAAAATCCACAAGAAGGACCACCACAGCCGCCGCGGCCTGCTGAAAATGGTAGGACAGCGCAGAGGTCTGCTCAACTACCTGCAAAAGACCGACATCGAGCTGTACCGTTCTGTGATTGCCAAGCTGGGCTTGCGCAAGTAAGGCCGGAACACAGGATCATGCAGGAAACAGGCTTAAAAAGATAACAATGACGCACAAGGCGCCCGCATTCCGGACGTCTTGTGCCTGTTTTTTCTTTTTTCGTCTATTCACCCTTCCGGACGGCCTTGGCGTGTATTTTTAGCAGTGAATCGAGGGGATAAACCCCACCCTTATCCACTGGATTTATTGCTAAAGTTCACCTAAGGTCCGGCCGGCAACCAAAATGGAGGACTTTATTTTGTTCGAAAATTTTAAAGTGTTCGAAACCACCTTTGCCGGCAAGCCTATCCAATTTGAGGTGGGAAAAATGTGCGCTCTGGCCGGTGGTAGCACTCTGGTCCGCTACGGCGACACCACCGTGCTCTGCAACGTCACCATGAGCGACAAGCCCCGGGAAGGCATCGATTTCTTCCCCCTTTCCGTGGACTTCGAAGAAAAACTCTATGCCGTGGGCAAAATCCCCGGCTCCTTCCTCAAGCGGGAAGGCCGCCCCAGCGACAAGGCCATTTTGGCCAGCCGTCTGGTGGACCGCCCCATCCGCCCCCTCTTCCCCAAGGACATGCGCAACGATGTAGGCGTTGTGATGACCGTTATGTCGGCCAATCAGGACTACCAGCCGGAAATTGCCGGTATGCTGGGGGTTTCCTTTGCCCTTTCCATTTCCGATATTCCCTGGAACGGCCCCATCGCCGGAGTCAATGTCGGCTATGTAGACGGCGAGTATATCCTCAACCCCGATGAAGCCCAGCGGGAAGTTTCCGAAATGTTCCTCACCATTGTGGGTAACGGCGACACCATCTGTATGATCGAAGCCGCCGCCCATGAGGTTGCTGAAGAGCTGATTATGGGAGGCATCAAGGCCGCCGCCCCGGAAATCAAACGTCTGGTAGAGTTTATCAAGGATGTGCAGGCCCAGATCGGCAAAACCAAGATTCCCTTTGAGCCTAAAAATGTTCCCGAGGAGCTGCTCAGTGCTCTGAAGGATGAATTTACCGCCCAGATGCAGCAGGCCATGGATACCGACGACAAAAACGTTCGGGAAGCCCGGCTGCAGCCTCTCAAGGAGGAAATCCATCAGCGGTTCGACAGCGAGTACCCCGAGCAGCTCTACCTCATTGACGAGGGCATCTACCTGCTGCAAAAGCATGTGGTGCGCCAGTGGCTACTGCAGGGCAAGCGGGTGGATGGCCGTGGCATGAATGAGATGCGTCCTCTGGATGCTCAGGTGGGGCTGATCCCCCGTGTTCACGGTTCCGGTATGTTTACCCGTGGCCAGACCCAGTGCCTGACCATTGCCACCCTTGGCCCCATGAGCGACCGCCAAAAGCTGGACGGTCTGGACCACGAGGAGTTCCGCCGCTATATGCACCAGTACAACTTCCCCTCCTACTCGGTGGGAGAGACCAGACCCTCCCGGGGCCCCGGCCGTCGGGAAGTGGGCCACGGTGCTTTGGCCTCCAAGGCTTTGGAGCCTGTCCTGCCCAATGAGGAGGATTTCCCTTACGCCATCCGTCTGGTATCCGAGATTCTCTCCTCCAACGGCTCCACCAGCCAGGCAGCGATCTGTGGCTCCACTCTGGCGCTGATGGACGCCGGCGTCCCCATCAAGGCTCCGGTGGCCGGTATCTCCTGCGGCCTCATCACCGAAGGGGACCGCTGGGACACCATGGTGGACATCCAAGGGGTAGAGGACTTCTTCGGTGACATGGACTTTAAGGTGGGCGGAACCCACAAGGGTGTCACCGCCATTCAGATGGACATTAAAATCGAGGGTCTTACCTTTGAGATCATCGAAACTGCTCTGGAAAAATGCCGCAAGGCAAGGCTCCACATCTTGGACAACATCATCCTCAAGGAAATTCCCGCCCCCCGGGAGGAGCTTTCCGAGTTTGCCCCCAAGATGATGACCATTACCATCCATCCCGACAAGATTCGGGAAGTGATCGGCTCCGGCGGCAAGGTGATCCAGAAAATCTGCGCCGAGTGCGATGTGAAAATCGACATTGAGGACGACGGCAAGGTGTTTGTGCTGGGCAGCGACGTGAAAAATGTCGAGCGTGCCCTGTCCGTCATCAAGACCATTGCCCTGGACCCCGAGGTGGGAGCCTTCTACAAGGGCAAGGTCACCCGGCTAATGAACTTTGGCGCCTTTGTGGAGATTGCCCCGGGCAAGGAAGGCTTGGTTCACATTTCCAAGCTGGACACAAAGCGGGTGGAAAAGGTGGAGGATGTGGTTTCCGTGGGCAGCGAGGTGCTGGTCAAGGTTACCGAAATCGACTCTCAGGGCCGGATCAACCTCTCCCGCAAGGATGCCCTCATCGCCATGGAGAAGAAGGCGGAAAGAGAGCAGCAGAATCAGTAACGCCAACCGGCATACAAAAAGCGGAAAGCATATTGCTTTCCGCTTTTTTGCGTTTATGAATGAATGTCGGATGCTCCAAAGCCTTTCCCTCGGCTTACGGCGCCAAAACTTCCTCAACCTTTTGGGCAATGATCTCCATCTGATCCGGAATGGCGATGTTCTGGGGGCACTTTTCCACACAGGCTTGGCAGGCGGTGCAGCTTTGGGGACCGGCTTCTGCCAGCACTTGGGAGGAGTCGCCCAAGGAGCCTTCGCTATGGGTACTTTGGTAGTGGTTGTACATGGCAAACACCTTGGGGATATCCACCCCAAAGGGGCAGGGCATACAGTAGCCGCAGGCGGTACAAGGCACGGTGCCGTTTTTCCGGTAGATGTCCACCGCCCGCCGGATGGCCTCCTCCTCCTCATTGGACAGGGGAGTGAGAGGGGAGAGAGTGGCAAGGTTATCCTCCAGCTGCTCCCGGTTGCTCATGCCGCTGAGCACCGTCAGAACCCCCGGCAGCTGGGCGGCAAAGCGAATGGCCCAGGATGCGGTGGAGGCCCTGGGGTTTACCTGCTTTAGAACCCGCTCGCTTTCTGCCGGCAGGTTGGCCAGGGCTCCGCCCCGCACCGGCTCCATGATGATAACGGGAATTCCCTTTTCCTCCAAAATTGCGTACTGCTCCTTGGCGTTTTGATCCTCCCAGTCCATATAGTTCAGCTGAATCTGCACAAAGTCCCAAGGGTACTGTTCCACCAGCTTACGCAGCAGCCCCGGACGGTCGTGGAAGGAAAACCCCAGATGCCGCAGCTTGCCCTGAGCCTGCTTTTCCCGCAGGAATTCATAGGCCTGAACCCGCTCGAAGATAGCAAGGTGCTCCACCGAAATGTTGTGGAGCAGGTAAAAGTCAATGTAATCCACCTGCAGGCGCTCCAGCTGCTTTTCGAAGATGGTGTGGAGATCCTGGGCCGACTTTAGATTCCACGGGGGCATCTTGGTGGCCAAGTAAAAGCTTTCCCGGGGATGGCGGCGGACCAGAGCCTGTCCCACAAAAGCCTCCGACTTCCCTCCGTGATAGACAAACGCTGTATCAAAGTAGTTGAGGCCCGCTTCCAAGGCTCTGTCAATCAGGGCCTGAGCAGCCGGGTAATCGATCTTGGAGGCATCCCCCTCCAAAACAGGCAGCCGCATGTTGCCAAGCCCCAGCAGTGAAATTTCTTCCCCGGTTTTTGCGAAGACTCTTTTTTCCACAAGCATCCTCCTTCGGGTCATTCTATAGATTCCAGTTCCATTATAAGCAGAGAAGAAAGTTCCGTCAATCGTTGGGAGGGAAGGGGCGGCAGATGAGAAGACTCTGGCGGCAGGATTTTGCTCCGGAAACAAGTCAGCTTCCCCCATCCTGCACTTTGCTCTTGGGTATCATGGCTTTCTCCTTGCAAACGGCGGTGGGCAACGGTATAATAAAAGCACCCGGAAGGAGGCGTAGGATGACCAGAGAAGAGAAATATCGGATGATGACCCAGACGCCGGTGGAGCGTCTGGTTTGCAGAATGGCGGTACCCACCATTACATCCATGCTGATTTCTGCCATGTACAACATGGCGGATACTTATTTTGTGGGGCAAATCGGTACCAGCGCCACGGCGGGTGTAGGGGTTGCCTTTTCCCTGATGGCCATGATTCAGGCGGTGGGCTTCTTTTTCGGCCATGGCTCGGGGAACTACATCTCTCGCCAGCTGGGGGCCCAAAACGTGGACGAAGCCGCCAAAATGGCCGCCACCGGAGCGGTGTCCTCCTGGCTGGCTGGTGCTTTGCTCTTCCTGACAGGCTCCCTGATGCTGGAGCCGCTGGCCCTTCTGCTGGGAGCCACCGATACCATCCTGCCCCACGCCGTCTCCTACATACGCTTTATCCTGATGGGGGCCCCTTGGATGTGCTGCTCCCTGACCCTGAACAACCTGCTGCGATTGCAGGGCAGCGCCTTTTACGGCATGATTGGCATGACCAGCGGAGCCATTCTCAATGTGGGGCTGGATCCTTTGTTTATCTTTGTCTTTGATCTGGGAGTGGGGGGGGCTGCCCTTGCCACCATGATTAGTCAGACCGTCAGCTGTATTCTGCTGCTGGTGGGCTGCCTGCGGGGGGGAAATGTTCCCGTTCGCCTGCAAAATTTTTCCCCCAGGCTGCAAAACTATAAGGAGATTTTGCGGGGAGGCCTGCCCTCTCTCTTCCGGCAGGGGTTGGGCAGCGTGGCCATTGTAGTCCTCAACCAAACGGCGGGAGGCTTTGGGGACGCCGCCATTGCCGCCATGTCGGTGGTCAACCGGGTGGCCATGTTTGCAAGCTCCGCCATCATCGGATTCGGCCAGGGCTTTCAGCCGGTTTGCGGCTTCAATTACGGAGCCAAGCTCTACAGCCGGGTGCGCCGGGCCTTTTGGTTCTGCGTGCAGGTCGCCACGGTGTTTATGCTGGGCATCTCCATCTGCGGCTTTGTTTTGGCCCCACAGGTGATAGCCCTATTCCGCCGGGACGACCCGGAAGTCATCCGCATCGGTGCTTTTGCCCTGCGGATGGTCTGCGTGGTCTTTCCCCTGTTGGGTTGGATCATCATCAACAACATGATGCTGCAAACCATGGGCAAGGCGTTTAAGGCCAGTATTTTAGCCGTCAGCCGCCAAGGGATATTCCTCATAGTGTTCCTATGGGCACTGGTTCCCCGGCTGGGGATTCTGGGGATGCAAGTGGCCCAGCCCGCCGCCGATGTGGTCACCTTTTTGATGTCAGTTCCTCTGGGCGTTTCGGTGCTGCGGGAGCTGCGGGAGGATGAAGCCCTCCACACCCTGAGTGGCGATCCGCCCTACCCTCAGGAGCTGGACATCCCGGATATGGAACCAATGGACCTTTGAGTCAAACAGCAAGAAAAGCCGATACCTTAAGGTATCGGCTTTGTTTTTTGGGATACTGTGCTACTCCATCACCAGCTCATCGTCGGCCAGCACACGGACACAGTCTAGATCCAGCACGGCCTTGACGGCGTCCCCCTCCTGATAGCGGTGGGAGAGCTGGGGATTGTAGATTTCCACCGTCAGCACCGTGGAGCCAATATCTACCTCATACTCGATCTTAGAACCAAAATAGGTGGCCCGGGTTACGGTGCCGGGGATTCCCTCCTCCCCGGTGGAGAGCTTGACGGATTCGGGGCGGAAGGCCAAGGCACAGGGGTTTCCAAAGCGCAGGCCCTCCATGGCGCCGGGGTTGGGAATCCGGTAGCGCATACCGTCTCCAAACTGAACGATGGCGCCCTCTCCCTCCAGTCCCTGAAAGCGTCCGGATATAAAGTTGGCCTTGCCGATAAAGTTGGCTACAAACTTGCAGCCCGGGTACTCATAAATTTCCTGGGGGGTGCCAATCTGCATCAGGTTGCCGTCCTTCATGATGACAACCCGGTCGGAGATGGCCATGGCCTCGCTCTGGTCGTGGGTGACGTAGACACTGGTGATGCCCAATCGCTTTTGGATGGAGCGCAGTTCATCCCGCATGTGCTCCCGCAGCTTGGCGTCCAGATTGGAAAGTGGTTCATCAAAGAGCAGAACGCTGGGCTCGATGACCACTGCCCGGGCTAGGGCCACCCGCTGCTGCTGCCCGCCGGAAAGCTGATTGGGGAAGCGGCGCTCAAAGCCTTCCAGCTGCATTAGCTTGATGACGGCGTCGGTCCGCACCATCACCTCGTCCCGGGGCAGCTTCTGCACCTTGAGGCCGTAGGCGATGTTCTCCCAAATGCTGAGATGGGGAAAGAGGGCGTAGCTCTGGAACACCATGGAAATGCCCCGCTTGTCGGGCGGAACGTTGGCCACATCACGGCCTGCGATAAAGATTTGCCCGGCAGAGGGGTACTCAAAGCCGGAAATCATCCGCAGGGTGGTGGTTTTTCCGCAGCCGGAAGGTCCCAGCAGAGTGACCAGCTCCCCGTCGGCTACCTCCAGATTGATGTGGTTGACGGCAATGGTCTCTCCGGTGCCCTCGGGAGTGGGGAAAATCTTGGTGATGTCCCGCATTTCCACTCCGCTGCTCTTGCCACTGAACCGGCGCAGGTCACCGGCTGTTTCGGTCGGAATCCTCTGTACCTGGGTGCTCATGGGCAGTCCCCTCCTTGTGCAAGGATCGCTCGTTCTACTTCTTCCCGTCCGGGAGCCTTGGCCCGGGGACTGAGGAAGAATTTAACCAAAGCGTTTATAATGCCGATGGCCACCAGTATCACCACAATCATAATCATGACGTAGGCGGCGGCGTCGCTGTACTTGCTGGCCTCAAACAGGGAGAATATCTTGGAGGTGGCAAGGGGCCAGCGGGGGGATACCAGAAAGATAATGGCGCTCACAGCCGTCATGGCCCGGACAAAGGCGTAGACCAGCCCGGAAAAGAAGGCTCCCCGCAGCAGGGGCAGGGTGATCCGCCGAAAGGTGTGTCCGCTGCCCGCCCCCGAAATAGTGGAGGCTTCCTCAATGGATTTGTCGATCTGCAGCAGGGTGGTGCTGCCCGACTCGATAGCCACCGGCATGTTGCGGAAGGTAAAGGCAGCAATTAAAATCAGGGCGGTTCCGGTGAGGAGTAGGGGCTTTTGGTTAAAGGTACTGACATATCCGATGCCCAGCACCGTACCGGGAATGGCAAAGGTGAGCATGGAAGCCACCTCCATCACCCGGCGGCCGATAAACCGCTTGCGCACCGTCAGGAAGGCAATGACCATCCCCAGCAGCCCACCAATGGGCGCTGCCCAGAAGGCAAGGGTGATGGAGTTTTTCATAGCGTCCCAGCCCATGGAGTAGACAAATTTAAAGTGATCCAAGGTAAAAGCGTAGTTGATGCCCCAGGTCTTGACAAAGGCTCCTACCAGCACGGTTCCATAGAACAGCAGGATGATGCCGCTGACCAGCAGACAGCCGACAAACAGGGGCAAGACGATGTGCTTCTCGTGGATTTTGCGCCGCTTTTGGGTAGGCTTTCCCGAAACGGTGACAAAGCTTTTCTTCCGCAGCCAGTATTTTTGAAGCAGGTAGGCCGCCACCGTGGGCAGAAGCAAAATCACCGCCATCATAGAGCCTGCGTGGAGGTCGTACATACCGGTGATGATCCGGTAGGCCTCCACGCTCAGGGTGGAAAAACCGCCAGCAATGACAGCCGGGTTGGAAAAATCCTCCAAGGACTGGATAAAGACCAGCAGCATGGCGGAAATGATTCCCGGCGCCGACAAGGGCAGGGTCACCGTGCGGAAGATGTGCCAGCGGGAGGCTCCCATGCTGCGGGCGGCGTCCTCCACCGAATCGTCGATGGATTCCAAAATACCGCTGAGGGTGAGGAAAGCTACCGGGAAAAAGCTGATGGCCTGCACCACCACCAGACTGTGGAGCCCGTACACGTCAAAATCCCGGATGCCCAGCAGCGACCGGGTAATGAGCCCCTGCCGTCCAAACAAAAAGATGATGGACAGGGAGAGGATGAAGGGGGGCGAGATGATGGGCAGGGTGGCAATGGTGCGAAAAAACCGCTTACCGGGCATTTCGGTGCGGGCGATGGAAAAAGCAAAGAGATACCCCAAAGCCGTGGCCGCTAGGGCCACAATCAGCCCCAGCTTCATGCTGTTGTAAAAGGTCCGGCGGTAACCGGGGTTGGAAATAATATCAAAAAAGGGTTGGAGGGAAATGGCATTCTCTTTATTAGTGACCCCCATCTTAAACACGTTGAAAATGGGCAGCATCACAAAGAGGAATAGCAAAATAAAGATGGCAATAATGGTAAAAAGCAGCAGAGGTTGCTGCAACAGCAGGGCGAAATCGTTCCGCCCCGAGTTGTGGGTCAGGGGCTTGCCGCTCTTTTGCTTTTTCAGGTCGACGGCCAAGAAAGTCCCCTCCATTTCTATTGGAATATCATCGGTTCACTTTTATTAAAATTGCGGTACCCGCCGGGCGGCCTGAACCGGATTGCATCGTTAATCCCATGCCTGCGGTGTGCCGGAGGGCAAAACTCGCTGCCGTAAATTGATTGACGATATCAAAGCCGCAACGGGGTACAGGCCTCTGGGTTGCGATTGACTGAGGGAGGGGCCCTTGGCCTCTCCCTCAGCATGTTTCATCGTTTTGTCCGGACGGCTCCGGAAAAAGTCGGGTGTTACTGCTTGAGGTTTGCGGCGTTATCGATCTTCTGGCCAAACTCCTCTACCAGGCGGGATTTGTTGCTGCCGGCCCAAACTGCGTCGTAGTCGATGATAGGCAGCTGGTCCAGGCTGACCAGACCATCGGCGTAGTTTGCGTTGATGTTGACCGGCAGGCGGTTGCTGGCGGAATCGATGTACAGTTCCTGACCCCGCACGCTCATGCACCAGTCGATAAACAGCTTGGCGTTTTCCTGCTCCTCGGGGAAGCCGTTTTTAATCAGAGCCACAGCGCCGACTTCAAAGCCGGTACCCTCTTCGGGGAAGGAAAGCTCTACGGGATAGCCTTCCATGGCAGGTTTAAGAGCGTCGTGGGAGAAGGTAATGGCAACGGCGGCTTCTCCTAGTCCAACCTCCATGGGGGGAGCGGCTCCCGCCTTGGTGTACTGGCGGACATTGGCGTTGAGGCGGGACAGGTATTCCCACGCTTTTTCCTCGCCGTGGAGCTGAATGATGGTGGCCAGCACGGTGTAGGAGGTGCCGGAGGTGGAGGGGTGAGCCATGGAGATCTGGCCCTTCAGCTCAGGCTTGGTCAAATCCTCCCAGCTCTTGGGGTATTCCAGATTGTGCTCTTTAAACCACTCGCTGTTGCAGGCAAAGGAAATAGCTCCCACGTAGATGGGGTTCCAGACGCCTTCGGCATCCTTGTACTGCTCGGGGACATTGGCAAGCTCGGAGGACTGGTAGGGCTCCAGAAGCCCTTCCTTCATGGCGGCGATGTAGGTGTCGCTGGAGCCACCATGCATGATGGAAGCCTGTGGGTTATCCTTTTCGGCGGCGATCCGGGCCATCATCTCTCCCGCGGAAAGGCGGACGTAGTTGATTTTAATGCCGGTATCTTCCTGAAAGGCGTTAAAGTAGGTGGGTATCTCGCCATCCGGCATGGCGGAGTAGACGGTCAACTCTTTGTGGGTAGGCTCTGCCGGAGCGGAAGACGCCGGTTGAGCAGCCGGTTCCGCAGGGGAGGCCGGGGCAGGAGCTTGAGAGGATGCGGGTGCCGCAGAAGACGCAGGGGCCGGTTTTCCGGAGCTTGCGCATCCGGCAAACAGGGTTGCCAGCAAAACCAGAATCATCAAGAGTGAAATGGATTGGCGTTTCATATGCAGTCCCTCTTTTCTAATTAATTTGGATATGTTTCATAATAACCGTCTATATTTTAGTCTAACATCTATAGAATCGAAAGAAAAGAAAGAGAAACCGCTAGATTTATTTGTTATTGATTTAATTTGATATCGTGTAACGAAAAATCTATCGTAAAAAATTATACCTCTTCATGGAGGCTGCGCAGCTCCCGGGGGGAGTGGCCGTAGTGCTTTTTAAACAGGTACCGAAAGTAGTTGCTGTCGTTGTACCCGGTGCGGAAAGCCACCTCCGCCGTGGAACAATCTGTGGTGAGCAGCAGCTTGCGGGCCTGCTCCATTCGCACCCGGGTGAGGAAGCCGATAAAGGTTTCCCCCGTGTTTTGGGAAAAAATGGTGGAGAAGTGGTTAGGGGAAAACCCAATATGGGCCGCCACGGTGTTGAGGGAGATGCCGGAATCGTGGTAGTTTTCGTAGATGTGATTTTTTGCCCGGGCAATCACCTGTCCGTAGCGCAGGCTGCCCGCCGCCTTTTCCTTGAAGTCGATGAACCTGCGGATGATATCCCCGGCAAAGGAGCGGATTTCCTCCATGTCCGACTTGCGCAGGATGGCGCTGGCACCGGAAAGCCCGGGGAACACCTCCGCCGCATCCTTCCCCGATTCCCCCACAATCCGAGTGGCGGTGACCACCAGGTCGGTGATGCGGTAGTAGACATACAGCAGGCTGCCCACATCGTCCTGACTGCCGCAAATCTGGTCCAGCAGGCCCTCGATGTCCTGAGAGGTGGCATGGAGCAGCTTGCGGCCCATGGGCTCCTCTCCCACCGCCAGCTGAAACAGGCTGCTGTGATCCAGATCGTCGGTGTTGACAATGGTGCCCTTGGGCAGGGCGGGAAAACGCCGCAGCAGGGTGTGGGCATCCAGATAGGAGGTGGAAATCTCCCCGATTCGCTCGGCTACCGTGCCGATGCCGCTGACCGAACCGATCCCCAGTAGCCTGCTCAGCTCATCCCGGAGGAGGAGGAGGACCTCATATACCCCTTGGTCCAGATTCTCCCGCCCATCTCCCTTGGTCACCACCACAATGCGGTCCCGGCCCCGCAGACACCAAAGGACATCCTCCCGGCTTTGCAGCAGGGAATCCACCACTCCCCGCAGACTCAGGGCGGCCTCGGGCAGGGCTTGCTCGTAGCTTAGCTCCATCTCCGCCGCCAGATACTGCTTGGCGGGAAAGGAGATGCCAAAGGCTTCCGCCCGCTCCAATACCTGTGCGGCGGAAAGTGCCCCTGTCAGCACCTCATCTAAAAAAGCATCCCGCAAGATCAGCTCCTTCTGCCGCTCCCGATCCGGGTCCCTGGCGGCCAGAACTGTCCGCTCCTGCTCCAGCTGGTCGGCGGCTTTGTCCAGAGCCTCCAGCAGGGTGGTGGCCCGGATGGGCTTGAGGAGATACTCGTCCACCCCGATGGAAATGGCCTGCTTTGCGTAGGCAAACTCGTCGTGGCCGCTGATGATGAGGATTTTGGTCCGGGGGCTGGCCCGTTTGACCGCTCCCGCCAAAGCAAGGCCATCCATAAAGGGCATCCGGATGTCGGTGATGAGAATATCCGGCTTCAGCTCCAAAATGGCGGGCAACGCCATCTCCCCGTCGGCGGCTTCCCCACAGAGCTGGTAGCGGCCACTCTGATCCAGATTGTTGCGGATTCCCTCCCGCACCCGGGTTTCGTCCTCTGCTACAAATACTTGATAGATCATGGTTCCTCCTTGGGGGGCAGGGTAAAGGCCACCACCGTGCCCTCATCGTACCGGCTGGAAATTTCCAGCCGGGTGTTGGAATAAAACAGCTGCAGTCGTCGGCTGACATTGTACAGCCCATAGCCGGAAGTTTCGGGGGGCTTTCTGGCCGAAAGCCCGGCCCGCAGCTGCTCCAGCGTTTCGGCAGTCATCCCCATGCCGTTGTCCCTCACTTCAAAGCGCAGGCCCCCGCCAGGAAGCAGCCTGCCCTTTACGGTGATCTCCCCACCCTGCCGCCGGCTTTTGATGCCGTGGTAGAGGGCGTTTTCCACCAGGGGCTGCAGCAGTAGCTTAAGCATTCTACGCTGGTGCATGGCTTCATCCACATCAATGGTGTAGCGCAGAATATCCCCGTAGCGGATTTCCTGAATCACCAGATACTCCCGAACATGCTCCACTTCCTGCCCCACGGTGATAAAGTCCTGCCCCCGGCTCAGGCCAATGCGGCAGTAGTTAGAAAAGGCAATGGTGATCTGAATCACTTCCTCGTTGTAGCCGCTTTCCGCCAGCCACACAATGGTGTCGAAGGTGTTGTAGAGGAAGTGAGGGGTAATCTGAGCCTGCAAGGCCCTGAGTTCGGATTTTTGCAGTTCCTTCTGTTCGTCCAGACTCCGTTCCAACAGGGCCTGTATCCGCTCGTTCATCAGGTTGATGCTCTCGCTGAGCTTATTGAGCTCCTGCAGGCCAGAGGGCAGCACCCGGGTGGTTAAGTCCCCCCGCAAAATCCGCTCCGCCATGGCCTCCAGTTCAATATTGGGGCGGTCCACCGCCCACTTGAGGATGCGGTAGGCCCCCATGGCAATGGTGATGACCACCAGTGACAGAATGGCCATCAACCCCATTCTGCGCAGGGCGGTCTGTTGCATCTGGGCGTTGGCCAGCGCAATACCGCTGATCTGGGCATAGGTAAAGTCCTGCAACACCTCATAGATGTTGTCGGCCACTTTATTGATCTCGTCCAAGGTCATCTGTCGGTAGGAAACAGGAACTCCTGTGTCGCACTGCTCCCGCAAGCGCTCTACATAGACGGTGAGGGTATTGGTAGCCCGCATGGCCGCCTCCACCCGCTCCCGGCCGCCGGTAGGGGAGGCGTTGCCGTAAAGAGCCGTAAGATCGGATTGGATGTTGCCGAGAATCCGGCTGAGCTCGCTTTCCTCAAAGCTGAGGCGGCCCGCTACAATGTACCAGCTTTCCCGGGCAACCTCCTCCTTGACCACCCGGGAAAGGCTGTTGGCCCGCTGGATGTTGCCGATCTGCCGCCCATACTCACTGGTTACCCGGCGCAGGTAGATGAGGTTGAAGACCGAGGTGAACAAAAAGCAGAAGATGATGACGGCAAACACCACCTTGAGCAGATCCCGGATGCTGCGGGTGAGCAAAAAGTTTGGCCGCTTCATATCAGTAACCCCTTACCGGAAGGTTTTCCCGAATGCTTTCTTGGGTCAAGACCTGCTCCTCCAGGATGATGTCGGGGGGGCTTTCCCCCCGGAGCAGAGCCTCCACCGTCTCCATCACCGCGGGACCCACATTGGGGTCCACCTCCACAATGGAGAAAATTTCCCCCTGTTCCAGAGCCTCTATGGCCTGCGGTTCACCCCCAAAGCTGATGACGAGGATGTCCTTGCCCGGCTGGATTCCCAGCTCCCTCATGGCCTCCATGGCCCCCAGCGCCATGGCGTCGCTGTGGGCGATGAGGGCGTCAGGCCTGCGGTCGTTGCGCAGATAAATGCGAAAAGTTTCCTTGGCCTTGGAAAACATAAAATCGCAGTTGACACTGTAGGTGAGGTTGTATTTATCGTCCAGACTCAGCATTGAGCGGATTCCCCCGCTGCGCTCCACCGTGTTGGAGGCTCCCACGGTGCCCAGCAGCTCCACCACATACACTGAGTCCTCCCGGCTGCGAAAGGCGGTCATCAGCTGCAGCGCCGCCCGCTCCCCCTGAAGCTTGCAGTCGGATCCTATGTAGGCCGCCACCCCAGTCTCCCCGGCGGCTTTGACGGTCCGCTCCACCAGAATCACCGGAATTCCGGCAGCTCTGGCTTCTTCCAGCACGTTGTCCCAGCCGGAGATTACCACCGGGGTAAAGACAATGGCGTCCACCTGATAAGTGATGAGGGAGCGCAGGGCCTGAATCTGGGCATCCTGAGTGCGGCCACACTCCAGAGTCAGCAGTTGGATGCCCCGGTCCCGGGCAGCTTCCCGAATAGAATCGCTCATTCGGTCCCGCCAACTGCTTTCGCTGAGGATATCCACATATCCCACCACTGGAGCAGCCTTAGGCTCCTGCGGGGGTGGGGCGGGGCGCAGTAGAAGGGCCACCACGGCCAGACAGAGAACCAGACCGGCTCCCACGGCGATTCGTTTCATCGTCCCCCACTCCCTTATCCTGTTGCTTGTCTTTTATTATAACAAATTATAATGTTTCCTCAAAATTTTGTCTATACCGCCCGCCCCGATAACGCAGATTATCTTTTGAAACGACGAAGCCCACCCTGAAAGGAGTGGACGCAAAAAACAGCGGCCGGACACAAGGTCCGGCCGCTGTTGGCCCCAGTTAAATGCGGTGTAACAGGTCGGTGTAGGTGGGCATGGGCCAGTATTCGGCCCCCACCATGGATTCCAGAGTATCGCAGCTTTCCCGAAGCAGAGCCATCCGGGAGCGGACCTCCTCCTGCATAAAGCCAGCCCGCTGCCGCAAATCTTTGTTCCGGCTGCCGTGGCAGGATTCCAACAGATGGTCGCAGCGCTGCACCAGTAGCTCCACCTGCCGGGACAGAGCCACCAGCCGCTGCCGAAGAGTTTGGTTTTCCACGCCGGCTTTTTCCAGAGCATTGAGGCTGTCAGACAAAAGCCCCATGTACTTGACACAGGCAGGCAGAATCTGCCGCTGGGCCATGTAGAGCATGGTTTCGGCCTCCACCCGCACCACCTTCACGTAGTTTTCCATAAAAATTTCGTGGCGGGCATGGCATTCCGTCTCGCTCAGAACCCCGGTGCGGCAGAAAAGGTCTACATTTTTAGGATTTTGCAGAGCATCCAAAGCTTCTACCGTGGTGTTAAGGATAGGCAATCCCCGGCGGGCGGCTTCCTCTGCCCATTCCCGGCTGTAGTTGTTGCCGTTAAAGAGAATCCGCCCGTGGTTCTGGATGGTGTCGGCTACAATGTGGGCCACCTCTGTTTCCAGATCGTCGCAGCCCTCTAGCCGCTGGGCAAAGCGGGCAAACACATCGGTCAGGGCAGCGGAAAGAATGGTGTTGACAAAGGCGATGGACTGAGAGGATCCCAGCATCCGGAACTCGAACTTATTGCCGGTGTAGGCAAAAGGGGAGGTGCGGTTCCGGTCGGAGTTGTCCTTTTCCAACCGGGGCAGGATGGCCACATCAGTGTTGAGAGCCGCTGGGTCCCGCAGGCTGGGGCGGATACCCTTGGCAATGCTGGTGAGCATGTCGGTGTACTCCGCTCCCAAAAAGATGGAGATGATGGCGGGAGGAGCTTCTCCGCCCCCCAGACGGTGATCGTTTCCGGGGACAGCGGCCGCCATCCGCAGCAGGTCGGCGTAGTTGTCCACGCATTCGATAAGGGCGCACAAGGTTACCAGAAAAAGCTTGTTTTCCGCCGGGGATTTTCCGGGGGAAAGGAAGTTGATACCGTCGTCGGTGGTCAAGGAAAAGTTGTTGTGCTTGCCGGAACCGTTGATGCCGGCAAAGGGTTTTTCATGGAGAAGGCAGGTAAGCCCGTGACGCTTGGCGGTGATCCGCATCACTTCCATCATGTTCAGGTTGTGGTCGCAGGCGATGTTGGCGGTTTCGAAGATGGGAGCCAGCTCGTGCTGGGCGGGAGCTGTCTCGTTGTGCTTGGTTTTGGAGGGGATGCCCAAGGCCCAGAGCTGCTCATCCAAATCCTTCATATAGTCGGCCACCCGCAGCCGAATGCGACCACAGTAGTGATCCTCCAGCTCCTGCCCCTTGGGGGGACGGGCACCCATCAGGGTGCAGCCGCAAAGCTTGAGATCCAGACGGGACTCGTACTTTTCCCGGTCGATGAGGAAATACTCCTGCTCGGCTCCCACCGTGGGGATAACCAGCTGGGAAGTGGTGTTCCCCAAAGCCCGCAGCACCCGCAAAGCCTGAGGGTTGAGGGCCTGCATGGCCCGAAGTAAGGGGGTTTTGGAGTCCAGAGCCTCTCCGCTGTAGGAGCAGAAGGCGGTGGGAATATACAGGGTTCCCTCCCGGATAAAAGCAGGGGAGGAGGGGTCCCAGGCAGTGTAGCCCCGGGCCTCAAAGGTGGCCCGCAGTCCTCCGCTGGGGAAGGAGGATGCATCGGGCTCTCCCCGCACCAGAGCGGAGGAGGAAAATTCGCCGATCACCTTGCCGTCCCGGGTGATGGAGAGAAAGGCGTCGTGTTTGCCGGCAGTCACATTGCTGAGGGGATGAAACCAGTGGGAAAAGTGGGTGGCGCCGTTTTGCACCGCCCAGTCCTTCATCACGGCCGCCACCACATCGGCAATGGCAGGGTCCAAAGGCTTGCCCAGCCGGCTGGTGTCCTTTAGGCTGCGGTAAACCGTCTCGGGCAGATGCTCCCGCATCACCTCGTCGGAAAAAGTCTTGGTACCATACATTTTTATAATATCCATCCATTGCCTCCAACTGATCGTGGCCAGAATGGAACACTTTCCCCATCGGTGGGGGGAAGGATTCCACCGTTTCCACGTTATATCATGGCCGGTCAACATGGGGGCAGCCTGTTTTACCCCACACTCCATCAACCTCTAGAACCTTTAAACGATTTGCTAAAACACTTAATGTTTTTAGTCGCGGCATTTGCTACGGGCAGTAACCGGATTCATAGTAATCCATGCCTATGGCATGCCCGCGTTGCTCGCTGTTTTAAGATGTTTCCGTTTTGATTGACCATATCATCCAAGGGGTGTGAGCGGGGAAATCCACCTTTCTATACGCTGCTGTTTTGGCGGATGTTCCCTAGGCCCCGCAGCATTTTTTGTACTTTTTGCCGCTGCCGCAGGGACAGGGATCGTTGCGCCCCACCTTTTGGGCGGCGGTTTTCCGCACCGGCTGCTTCTTGACAGAATCGTCTCCGCCGTGGCCGGTCTCTATGGGCTTTGCCACCTGCTCCCGCTTGGGACCTTCCCCAGTACGCACCTGCACCAGGTACAGCATCTTGAGGGTGTCCTGCCGGATGCTTTCGATCATCTCGTCAAACATCTCAAAGCCTTCCAGCCGGTATTCTACCACAGGATCTCTTTGACCGTAGGAGCGCAGGTAGATGCCCTGTTTGAGCTCGCTCATGGCGTCGATGTGGTCCATCCACTTTTGATCCACATTGCGCAGAAGCACCACCCGTTCCAGCTCCCGCATAATTTCCGGGGTGATTTGAGCCTCCCGCTTCTCATATTTTTCGTGGGCCAATTTCTTGAGCGCTTCCACCAGGTCGGCTTTTTCCAGCTCGTTGAGAGCGTTGTAGTCGTATTTCAGGTCACTGTCGGCAGTGATCCAGCCCAGAAAATGATCCCGCAGGCCATCGATGTTCCAGTCGTCCCGACTTTCCTCATCGGAAATATAGAGGTTCACCGTGTGTTCGATCACCTCGTCCATCATCTTTTGGATGAAGGCGCTCATGTCCTCGCCATCCAGCACCTGAGAGCGCTGGCCGTAGATGATCTCCCGCTGGCGGTTCATCACGTCGTCAAATTGCAGCACGCTTTTGCGGATGCCAAAGTTCCGGGATTCTACCTTGCGCTGGGCACTTTCGATGGTGCCGGTGAGGATTTTGTTTTCGATGGGGATGTCCTCTTCCAGCTTGAGGGTGTCCATCATCTGCTGAATACGCTCCCCACCAAAGAGCCGCATGAGGTCGTCTTCCAGAGAGAGGAAGAAGCGGGTGGCACCCGGGTCTCCTTGCCGTCCGGCCCGGCCCCTAAGCTGGTTGTCGATGCGGCGGCTTTCGTGGCGCTCTGTGCCGATGATAAAGAGCCCTCCCGCCTTCCGAACCTGCTCCGCTTCGACATCAATTTCCTGCTTGTAATCTTCCAGATGCTTGGCAAAGCTTTTGCGGGCGCTTACAATCTCCTCGTCATCGGTGTCGGCAAAGCCGGTGGCTTCGCCAATGACCTCCTCGGGATAGCCCTCCCGGCGCAGGGCAGCCTTGGCCATGAATTCGGCGTTGCCTCCCAGCACAATGTCGGTACCCCGGCCCGCCATGTTGGTGGCGATGGTTACCGCGCCAAACTTGCCCGCCTGGGCCACGATCTCCGCTTCCTTCTCGTGGTACTTGGCGTTGAGGACCTCGTGAGCCACCCCACGCTTCTTGAGCATTTTGGAGAGGAGCTCCGATTTTTCAATGGAGATGGTTCCCACCAGCACCGGCTGCCCCTTTTCATGAGCCTCTACAATCTCGTCGATGACGGCGTGGAACTTGGCCTGTTCTGTCTTGTACACCACATCGGATCTGTCGTCTCGGATGCAGGGCTTGTTGGTGGGGATTTCCACCACGTCCAGCTTGTAGATTTCCTGAAACTCCGCTTCCTCGGTCAGGGCAGTTCCCGTCATGCCGGAAAGCTTTTTGTACATTCTAAAATAGTTCTGGAAGGTGATGGTGGCAAGGGTTTTGCTTTCCCGCTCCACCTTGACTTTTTCCTTGGCCTCGATGGCTTGATGAAGTCCCTCGTTGTACCGCCGCCCCAGCATCAGGCGTCCGGTAAACTCGTCCACGATGATGACCTGACCATCCTTGACCACATAGTCCACATCCCGGTGCATCAGCCCCCGGGCCCGGATGGCCTGATTGATGTGGTGGGAAAGAGTCATATTGTCGGCATCGGTGAGGTTGTCCAGCTCAAAGTACCGCTCCGCCCTTTTGACTCCCTCCCGGGTAAGGGTTGCGGTGCGGGCTTTTTCATCTAAAATCACGTCCCCCTCGGTTTGCTCGTCCACGTCGGTGCGGGAGTCCATGTCATCGGCCCGTACCTTGGTGTACCGCAGGGTGGCGGCAAACCGGTCCACCTGCTCGTACAGCTCGGTGGATTTATCCCCCTGCCCCGAAATGATGAGAGGGGTTCTGGCTTCGTCCACCAAAATAGAGTCCACCTCGTCCACAATGGCGTAGGCAAACTCCCGCTGGACTTTATCCTGCTTGTAAATCACCATGTTGTCCCGCAGGTAGTCAAAGCCCAGCTCGTTGTTGGTGCCGTAGGTGATGTCGCAGTGGTAGGCGGCCCGGCGTTCCTCTCCACTCATGCCGTGGACAATCAGGCCTACGCTCAGACCCAGAAAGCGGTAGACCTTTCCCATCCACTCCGAGTCCCGCTTGGCCAGATAGTCGTTGACGGTGACGATGTGAACCCCCCGCCCTGTCAGCCCGTTCAGATAGGCAGGCAGAGTGGCCACCAGTGTTTTGCCCTCGCCGGTTTTCATCTCGGCGATGCGACCCTGATGCAGCACAATGCCGCCGATGATCTGCACCGGGAAGTGGCGCATGCCCAGCACCCGCCATGCAGCCTCCCGGCAGGCGGCAAAGGCATCGGGCAGAATATCGTCGGTGGTTTCCCCACCCGCCAGCCGCTCCTTGAGCAGGCCGGTCTGGGCTTTGAGGTCGGCGTCGCTCATAGCCTGATAGGTTTCTGCCAAAGCCTCCACCTGTTCGGCAATGGGCCGAATTCGCTTAAGTTCCCGCTGTGAGTAGGTGCCGAATATTTTATCCATCAGTCCCATAGATTGCTACCTCATTTACAGTAAGGGGCCGTGGGCGCCCCGGCCTTTTTAAGGCTCATTGTTATCCTCTTATTTTAACCCTATGCCCTTCGGATGTCAAACCTGTTGTTTGTCCCATTTGGGAAGTTTTTGTAACATTTGATGGTTTTTTTCATCGGCATGAGCCATGCTATCATCAAGCGGCTTTGTTTTATAGTGGTAACCGGCTTTGGGCTATGGTGTAGCACCCGCATCCTCGCAGGGTTTGCTGTTTGCTTATGCGGATATTATAACATGTACTTGCTCGGGGGCAAAGCAGACGTTGGGCAAACCGTAGCCCCCCGGACAACCTTGTGAATATTTCTCTTATTTCTCCCTTGGATTTTGTATGATTTCTTCTTGACAAATGTTATAATTCAATATATTCTATTGATATAGAACATTACTCAAAACGCGGAAAAGAGGGTGCACTGTCATGGATCAAAAAAAGATTGTCATCGGCGTGATCGGGGCAGACGTTCACGCGGTAGGGAACAAAATTTTGTACCACGCCTTTACCCAAGCGGGATTCCATGTGATCAACCTGGGTGTGATGGTTTCCCAGGAGGAGTATATCAGCGCAGCCATCGAAGCGGACGCCGACGCCATTGTGGTTTCCTCCCTGTACGGCCACGGGGAGCTAGACTGCCGCGGCATGCGGGAAAAATGCGATGAAAGCGGCCTCAAGGGCATTCTTCTCTATGTGGGCGGCAACATCGTGGTGGGCAAGCAACCCTTTGAGGATGTGGAAAAACGCTTTAAAGCCATGGGCTTTGACCGGGTGTTCGGGCCCGGCACCCCGCCCGAAACCACCATTGATGCTCTGAAAGAAGATCTGGGTGTCGCCGAATAAAAATAGGGAGGTGGCCCGGAGTGGAAGCCGTATTGCTCATTGATTTCGGTAGTACCTACACCAAGGTAACCGCCGTGGACCAAAGCTCCTCCCAGCTATTGGGAACCGCAGCCGCCTACACCACAGTGGAAACCGATGTGGGAGATGGCTTGTCCACCGCTTTGGCAGAGCTGAAGCGGCAGACAGGGAAAATAGAATACCAAAAACGTCTGGCCTGTTCCAGCGCTGCCGGGGGCTTGCGGATGGTGGCCATTGGCCTTGTGCCCGAGCTGACCGCCAAGGCGGCCAAGCTGGCCAGTCTGGGAGCGGGAGCCAAGGTCATCGGCAATTACTCTTATCAGCTCAACGAAGATGATGTGGAGGAAATAGATGCTCTGAAGCCGGACATTGTACTGCTCACCGGAGGCATCGACGGAGGCAACTCCGAGAGCATCCTGCACAACGCCAAGATGCTTTCCGGCTGCTCCGCCGACTTCCCGGTGGTAGTGGCGGGCAACCGCAGCTGCGCCCGTCAGGCAGCCAAGCTGCTGGGGAACAAAACCTCCTATTTGGTAGAAAATGTCATGCCCGAGCTGAACCGGCTCAATGTTCTGCCGGCCCAGCAAAAAATCCGCGAGCTGTTTTTGGAGCGGATTGTCCGGGCCAAGGGACTTTCCCGGGAGGCAGAGCTGGTGGACGGCATCCTAATGCCCACCCCCGCCGCCGTTATGGCCGCCATGGAGTTGCTGGCAGGGGGCTGCCCGGGGCATTCCGGCATTGGCGAGCTGATTGCCGCCGACTTGGGGGGAGCCACCACCGACATCTACTCCATCGCCTCGGGAGACCCCCGCAAGGACACCACCGTTTACAAGGGGCTGCCTGAACCCTACGCCAAGCGGACGGTGGAAGGGGATATCGGCATGCGCTACTCGGTGCTGGGCATTCCCGAAGCCGCCGGAGGCTATCGCCGGGTAGCGGAGCTGGCGGAGATGCCCGAGGAAAAAGCCCGGGAGCTCACCGCCTATCTGGCCGCCCACACCGATGCTCTGCCCACTACCGGGGAGCTAGAGCGGATTGACTTTGCTCTGGCGGCTCTAGCGGTAGAAACCGCCGTGGCCCGTCACTGCGGCACCATGGAGCAGGTCTTTACCCTTACCGGCACGGCTCTGGCGCAAACCGGTAAGGATTTGACGGAAGTGGAGCGGCTGGTGATGACCGGCGGCGCCGTCATCCATGCCAAGCGGGTGGCGGACATTGCCGCCCATGCGTTGTACAGCACCAAACAACCGGAATCCCTGCGCCCCCTCAAGGCGGAAATTCTGGTTGACAAAGAGTATATTCTGGCGGCCATGGGACTTTTGGCAGGCCATCACCCGGCATCCGCCCTCAACGTCATGAAAAAGGAGTTAGTGAGTCATGGATTTGCGCAACAAAAAAATTGACGAAGGTGTCTTTATGGCCTCCCGCGGGGAGGTGCTTGCTCAATGGCCCACCGGCAGCCGGGTAGACCTGCAGGAGGCCGTTGACTTCCACAAAAGCCTGCCGGAAAGCAAAATCTTTTCCCGCAAGCTGGCCGACGCCAAAAAGCACAGAAAAACCCTGATTCAGCCCCGGGCCGGTGTGGCTCTGCTGCAGGACCACATCAAACTCCTCACCTTCCTGCAGGACCATGGTGAAGCCGACCTGCTGCCTACCACCATCGACAGCTACACCCGTCAGAACCGCTACAAGGAAGCGGAAAACGGCATCGAAGAAAGCGTGCGCCAGTCCAAATCCATGCTCAACGGCTTTCCCGCCGTCAATCATGGGGTAGACGGCTGCCGCTCCATCATCCAGAGTCTGGATGTTCCGGTTCAGGTGCGTCACGGCACTCCCGACGCCCGCCTGCTTACCGAAATCACCTACGCCGGCGGCTATACCAGCTACGAGGGCGGCGGCATCTCCTACAACATCCCCTACGCCAAAAGCGTCAGCCTGGAATCCACCATTCGGGATTGGCAGTACGTAGACCGCCTCACCGGACTTTATGAGGAGATGGGCATCTCCATCAACCGAGAGCCCTTTGGCCCTCTCACCGGCACATTGGTTCCCCCCAGCATCTCCCACGCCGTTGCCATCATTGAGAGCCTGCTGGCTGCCGAGCAGGGCGTGCGGAACATCACCGTGGGCTACGGACAGTGCGGCAACTTAATTCAGGACGTGGCCGCCATCCGCTCTCTGGAAGAGATGACGGAAGAGTACCTTAAGGTATACGGCTACGACGATGTAGTGGTCACCACGGTGCTGCACCAGTGGATGGGCGGCTTCCCTCAGGACGAGGCCAAAGCCTTTGGCGTCATCAGCTGGGGCAGCGTGGTGGGAGCCCTTGCGGGGGCCACCAAAATCATCGTCAAGACCCCTCACGAAGCCATGGGAGTTCCCACCATGGAGGCCAATGCTCAGGGCCTGCGCTGCACCAAGCAGGTCATCTCTATGCTGGCGGACCAGCCCCTGAACAACGCACAGGTAACCGCCGAGAAGGAGATCATCAAGGCCGAAACCAAATGCATTCTGGACAAATGCTTCGAGCTGGGGGAGGGCGACATCGCTGTGGGCGCTGTGGCCGCCTTCCAGACCGGGGTGCTGGATATTCCCTTTGCCCCCAGCCGCTTTAACGCAGGCAAGCTGCTGCCCGCCCGGGACAACGACGGCGCCATCCGCATCCTGACCCCCGGGGCAGTGCCTTTCTCCAAGGAGCTGCTGGACTTTAACGCCGCCAAAATTGAGGAGCGGGCCAAGAGCGAAAAGCGGGCCGCCTCCTTCCAGATGGTGATTGACGACGTGTACGCCATCGGCAAGGGCCGTCTGGTAGGCAGACCCTAGATTGCTGTTTCCAACACAAATCATACAGGGAAGGTGTCATTATGAAAATTATCGATCTCATCTGTGCTCCGGGACGCACCGGATTTTACTTTGACGATCAGCGGGCCATCAAAGAGGGAGCCACTCCCGACGGTGCCACCTATCAGGGCGAGCCTGTCACCCCCGGCTTTACCGCCGTGCGGCAGGCAGGGGAGTCCATCTCCCTGCTGTTCCTGCTGGAAGATGGCCAAACCGCTTGGGGAGACTGCGCCGCCGTACAGTATTCCGGTGCAGGGGGCCGGGACCCTCTCTTCTTGGCTCAGAACTTTATCCCCTTTATCGAAAAGCACCTAAGGCCCCTGTACGTGGGCAAGGAAATCACCACCTTCCGGGAAATGTCCGATGAACTTGAGCACATGCAGGTAGAAGGCAAGCGGCTCCACACCGCCATCCGCTACGGCGTCAGTCAGGCGCTCCTGGATGCCGTGGCAAAATCCCAGCACAAGATGATGTGCGAAGTAGTGGCCCAGGAATACGGCTGCAAGCTTTCCGATCAGATGATTCCCATCTTCACCCAAAGCGGTGACGCCCGCTACGACAACGCCGACAAGATGATTGTCAAACAGGCGCAGGTGCTGCCTCACGCCCTCATCAACCACGTGGCCACCAAGCTGGGACAGAAGGGTGAGCTGCTGGAAGAGTACATCCGCTGGCTGCGGGACCGGATCCTTGCCCTGCGCACCGACGAAAGCTATGCTCCCGTTCTCCACATCGACGTTTACGGAACCATCGGTCTTCTGCTTGGCAACGATAACTACACCGCCATGGCCGACTATCTGGCCCGGCTGGAACAGGCCGCCGCTCCCTTTCAGCTGCGGATCGAAGGCCCCATGGACGCCGAAGGCCGGGAAGCTCAGATGGAAGCCCTCAAGGCCCTCACCGCTTTAGTGGATGTGCGGGGCATCGGGGTGGAGATTGTAGCCGACGAGTGGTGCAACACTCTGGAGGACATCAAGTACTTTGCCGATAACAAGGCAGGCCACATGGTTCAGGTAAAAACCCCCGACCTTGGCAGCGTCAGCAACACGGTGGAGGCTGTCCTCTACTGCAAGGAAAAAGGCATCGGAGCTTATCAGGGCGGTACCTGCAACGAGACAGACCGCTCGGCTCAGGTCTGTGTCAATCTGGCTATGGCTACCCAGCCCACTCAGATTCTGGCAAAGCCCGGCATGGGCGTAGACGAAGGCTATATGATCGTCTACAACGAGATGCAGAGAATTCTGGCCACTGCAAAGGCCAAAAAACTAATCTAACACAAGGGAGCCGGGGACAGTATTCCCCGGCCGGCCCTCTTGTCTTCTGAAAACTGTAATACCTGCGGCGGATTGTACCGCCATCAACGAAAGGAATGATGAATGGATGAAAGAGGAGTTTCGGATTCTTTCCACCACTGCCATTCTGGGATATGGCTTTCCGGTAGCCTCCTTTGAAGAGGGGATGAAGAGGGATCCCCACCTGATCGCTGTGGACGCAGGCTCCACCGACCCCGGACCCTACTATCTGGGTGCAGGTGTCTCCTTCACCGACCGGGACGCCGTTAAGCGGGACTTGGAGCTGATGATCAAAGCCGGTGTGGAGCGGGGGATTCCCGTTGTCATCGGCACTGCCGGCGGCAGCGGCGGCCAGCCTCATCTGGAATGGAATAAGCAGATCATCGAAGAAATCGCCAAAGAGCAGAATCTTCACTTTAAGCTGGCTCTCATCCACGCGGAAATCCCCCACGAGGATGTGAAGAAGGCCCTGAAGGAAGGCCGCATCCACGCTCTGGAGCCGGGGGTGGAAGGCGCAGGCCTCACTGAAGAGGACATCGACGCCACCAGCCGCATTGTGGCTCAAATGGGGATCGACCCCTTCATCGCCGCTCACAAGGGCGGAGCTCAGGTGATTTTGGCGGGCAGAGCCTACGACCCCGCCGTCTTTTCCGCCTTGGCGGTGGAGCAGGGCTACGACATGGGCCTTGCCACCCATCTGGGCAAGATTTTGGAGTGCGCCGCCATCTGCGCCACCCCCGGTAGCGGCTCCGACTGCATGTTCGGCTATATTGGGGAGGACTACTTCCGGGTAGAGCCCCTGAGCGCCGCCCGCAAGTGCACCACCGTCTCGGTGGCGGCCCACACTCTGTACGAAAAAACCAACCCCTATATTCTGCCCGGCCCCGGCGGCCATCTGGACCTGACGAACACCAGCTTCGAGCAGGATACCGAGACCACCGTGAAGGTTCGGGGCAGTAAATTTGTTCCCGGTGACCAGTACGCCATCAAGTTGGAGGGAGCCAAGCGGATCGGATTCCGCACCGTCTCCATCGCCGGTACCCGGGACCCTGTAATGATGAGCCAGATTGACCACATTATTCAAGCGGTGAAGGATCGGGTAGCCGACAACTTTTCTAGCAAGAACCTCAAGTACTACCTAAACTTTACCGTTTACGGCCGAGACGGCGTCATGGCCGCCTTGGAGCCGCTGAGAAATGAGCCTCAGGCTCACGAGTTCGGCATCGTCATCGAAGCGGTGGCGGATACGCAGGCTCAGGCCGACACCATCTGCGCCTTTGCCCGCTCCACCATGCTCCACTACGGCTACGAGGGACGCCGGGCCACCGCCGGGAACCTTGCCTTCCCCTACAGCCCCAGCGACTTCCATGCCGGAGAGGTCTACGTCTTTTCCGTCTACCATCTGATGGATGTAACAGACCCTGCTGCGCCCTTTGCCATCGACTACGTTCAGCTTTAAAGGAGGAGTTACCATGAAAACCAAACTGACCGACCTAGCGGGCATCATCCGTTCCAAGAACTCCGGGCCTTACGAGCTGACCATGGACATCATCTTCAACGACTACGAGGGCTTTGAGCAGGTCCGGGGGGCCAAGGTAATCAACGAGGAGCTGGTGAGCAAGCTCTACAACATCACCCCCGACCAAATTGTGGGCATTGTGGAGTTTGAACCGGCTAAGGCCATCAAAATCACCATCCGCCGGCCCCTTTGCTCCGGAGATCTGGGGGAAACTGATGTGTACGGTGCCCAGCAGCACGCCCCTCTGCTTGGTCTGGAATTTGACCTATAGTTCTGGAATAATCTGACAGCAAAAACTTGTCTTCCCTCCAAGAATATGGTATGATTAGCCAAACGCCTGTTGTGGGAAGCAGAGAACGCAAGCTAAGACGCACGGTTTCCCCGTGCGTCTTTTGTTTATGCAGCAATTTGCCCCAAAAAACGCACCCATATGGTGGATACAACGGGAAATTGCGTCAACTTTAGTTTGGTGAATTTGCAGCGAGGGGTATGGAATGGAACGGGAAAACTATTATCTGGTGCTGGAGCTGCCCATCGATCCGCCGACGGTGGACCCGGGGGAAATCCGCTCTGCCATCAACCGAAAAAAGCAGGAGTGGACCCGCTGGCAGGACCATCCCGGCAAACGGGCACAGGGCCTTGCCAATCTGGCGGCTCTGCCCGACATGGAGCAGGTGATGTTTGAGCCCATCGCCCGCAAGCGGGAGGCCCGCAAGGCCTTAAAGCTGCGGGAGGATATGATGCTGCGCTTTGAGGCGGAACTGCGGATTCTGGAAGGGAAGGGGCATCTCCTTCCCCGGGAAGTATCGGCTCTGGCCGCCAAGTACCGAGTGTACGGCATTACCCAAAAAACAGTGCACGAAATGGCTCAGGTGCCTGTTTCCGAGGAGCCGCCCACCCCCAAGGAGCCGGAAGCCTCCGGCGAGGTGCTGGATCGCCTCAGCGCCAAAGCCATCACCCGCAATTTAAATATTCTGGGGCTTTCCGATCTTTACGCCTTTTTGGGAGAACCGCCCTACTCCTCCATCAAAAAGCTGCGGGCTGCCGCTGAGCAGCGCCGCCGCGCCGCCGCTTCCGAGGGAAAAACCGCTGCTTCGGTAGCGGCGCAGGAGCTGGCGGGCATCTGCCTGCGCCTGTTCGAAAGCTTTGATTCCAAGCAGATTTACGATCGGTACCTGCGGATTTCCGCCTGCCCCCCTCTGGGGGATATGATCGACGATGAGTTTGTCCGGGCCCGGTACATCAGCCCGGTGGCCATGATGCGGCTGGTCAACTTTGCCGTGGAGGCCTGTGGCTGCCGGGTACTGGAGGCAGAGGATTACATCCGCCGGTACTGTACCGCCTATCAAATCCCCGTGGATATGGAACAGCCTTTGATTTCCTGCCCCGCCTGCCAGCAGGAAGTAAGCCGGAACAGTGTGGTCTGCCAGTACTGCGCTGCCCCCCTCAAGGGGAGCTGTCCCACCTGCGGCACCCCCTTTGAGGATGGCGCGGCCGTCTGTGCTGCCTGCGGCTTCCTGCTGGGGGATATGGTCAAGGCTCTGCCCTATCTGGATGCGGCCCAGGGCGCCATCATCGACCGGAGCTGGAGCGCCGCTTTGCGGGGTCTTGCCTATGTGGAAAAATACTGGCCGGGACACCCGGAAATCGCCCCTCTCAAAACCCGGGCCAAGGCGCTGGAGGAACGGTACGTCTGGTATGTGGATCAGGTGAGCGACTGCATCAAACAGGGCCAGTACTACGCCGCTTTGGACCTGATGGGTCGGGCCAGAGGAGAGAGTATTCGCCTGCCCGGCGCCATGGTGCGGCAGGTGGGCAAGGTGATCGAAAATCTGGAACGCCAGCTGGCGGTGCTTTCCGCCCAGCCCACCCCCGATGTGGAGCAGCTGATGGAGCTTTCTGGCACGGTGGCGGACAGCTTGGAGCTGACCCGCCTGCTCAGCCGCTTTCCTCCTCTGGCTCCCGGTCATCTGGAAGCCTCGGTACAGGGACGGCAGGTGCGTCTGGGCTGGACCACCAGCGACTGTCCCGGCAAATCCGACTATGTGCTGGTGCGCAAGCAGGGCAGCGCTCCCTATACCGCCTTTGACGGAGATGTCCTGTACGAAGGACCTGCCAATTCCTTTGTAGACCGGACCGCCCCTGCCCTCAAGGAGTTTTACTACCGGGTGTTTGCCCGCCGGGGCAACGTCTTTTCCCCCGATGGTGCAGACTGCGGCCCCATCCTCATCATCCCGGAAATTGAGGACCTGCGGGTGCTTCCCGCCGATCAGGGCGCCCAGCTGTTCTGGGCGGTCAACCCCGACCTGCGGGAGGTGCGCATCTGGCGGAAGCTGGGGGGAGAGCAGCCCACTGCTCCCGGGGAGGGAGTCCCCATGCAGACCACCCGCATTGACGGCTTTATCGACTCCAAAATCAAAAACGATGTGGACTACTGGTACTATCTGGTGGCGGTTTACTCGATAGAGGGCCGGGAGGTTCTGTCCAAGGGGGTTTGCGCCACCGTCACCCCCCACCGGATTTTAGCTCCGGTGGAGCGGCTGGGCATCGCCAAATCCAGCTACGGAGAAAATGAGTTTGTAGTCAACTGGGGCAGCGGTGACTACTCCGACCTGATTCTGCTGGCCAGCCCCAAAAAGCCCAACTTTAAACCGGGGGAAATCTTCCCCGTACAGGAGCTGCTCAGCCGCTACCGCAATCTTTCCCTCCACGCCCGCACCGCCGATTCCGGGCGGTTCCGCTACAGCTTTGTAGGCGGGGTCTACATCTTTGCCGCCATCCCCTTTGGCAAGTTTGCCGCGGTGGGAGTGCCCCAGTACCTCACCAACCTGCAGGAGGTGCGGCAGCCTGCCGCCGGACTGGTGGGGGAGGACCTCTGCCTCAACATGCGCTGGCCCATGGGCCTTTCTCAGATTGCCGTGGCGTGGCGCACCGACGACTACCCCAAATCCATGGAAGAGCCGGGCACTCATCTGCTGCGGGTGACCCGGGAACAGTACGATTGCGATGCCGGGGTGATTCTTCGTGATATGGGGACCGGACACTACTACTTTAGGATTTACTCCCTCTTTACCGATGCTGACGGTGCCAGCCTTGTATCGGAGGGGGTGACTCTGGCCTATCAGAATCTGCCCCGGCAGGAAATCTTCTACCGCTTTTCCTACCGGCGCAAAAAGCTCAAGGGCAAGGCCGAGCTGGTGCTGACCCTTTCTGGCCCGGAAGCTTTTGTGCTGCCTCCTGCAGCGGTTCTAACTCAATCCGGGCGGCTGCCCCTTTCCCGCTCCGACGGGGAAGTGCTGTTTCATCTGGATCAGGAGGCCCGGGTGGATGGTGAGGTTCTCTTCCAGTATGAAATCGACCCGCTGCCCGCCGACACTTACCTGCGGCTGTTCTTTGCAGAGGATGCACCCTATCAGCGCTTTCGGCTGCTGGCGGCCTCCGAGCTCAAGCCTACATAATGTCTTTTTCCAGGCCCTCTGGGCCATCATCAGGAGAGTGATTTGAATATGAAGCTTTGTCCCAAGTGCTTTGCTCCGGTGGAGGAGGCGGGCTTTGCCTGCTGTGCTCCTCACTGCAGTCGGGCAGGGATTCCCGTCTCCTTTGCTCCCGGACAAAAGGGGGGCACCATTCCCCTTTGTCCCGCCTGCCGGACCCGGATGACGGTAAAGGTCTGTCTGGAATGTGGCTTTGAACTGGACCCCGACGCTTTGCAGCGGGGCCTGCTTAGTTTTTCTCTGGTTGGTGCTCAGGGAGCCGGAAAAAGCAACTATCTGGCGGTGCTGATGCGGGAACTGGCAGGGGAGTTCTGCCGGGTTTACGGCGCCACCCTGTACCCCACCGGGGGAGACCGCACCATGGACCGCTATCAGCGGACCTACGCCCGACCCTTGTTTGACCTTGGCGTCTGCGTTCCCCCCACCGACCGGGAGGACGTAGACCCCCTGACCTACACCTTGCTGTTCCCCCCCAACTCTGCGGCGGGGAAGACCTGCTCCCTTGCCTTTTACGATGCCTATGGCAAAAACTTTGGCAGCGAGGCCAACATGGCTCTGTATAACCGCAGTATCTACCACTCTTCGGGGCTTTTGCTGATGGTGGACCCGGGGCAGCTTCCTGCCCTGCGGGAACTGCGGAAAGCCAAGGGGCTGCCCGTTGTGCCGGGGGACCCTCAGGCTCTGCTTCTGCGCACTGTCCATCTCCTGCGGGCGGGGCTTGGATTGGAAAGCGTGGACAAAAAGATTCCTGTGCCACTTGCCATCTGTATCACCAAAATGGACACCATCTTCCCCCAGCTGGACTCGGCCAGCTTTTTGAAGGACCCTTCCCGCAATCTGCGTCGCCCCATGGCTTCCGCCTCCGACTTTGCCTCCTGCAGCTTGGAAATGGAAAGCCTTTTGGAAGTTTGGGGAGCCGGGGAGTTCTTAGGTCATGTGAAGAGCCAGTTTCAGGATTGGTCCTTCTTTGGGCTGAGTGCCTTGGGCGCTTCCCCTTCCGAGCAGGGGGAAATCCCCCGCATTTCGCCCCACCGGGTACTGGACCCTTTGCTGTGGCTGCTCTGGCGTAACCAAATCCTGCGGGCGGGATAACAAGCAGAAAAGGCCGGTATCGGTTCAACCGATACCGGCCTTTCTTGTTGGACGACTGTTACGTGCCCCTTTGTTTTCTCCGATCAACAGCATCGGCAATCAGCCCAATGGCCACGCCGATCAGGAAGCCGCCGCCCCAGATAATCCAGGTATTGCTGGTGGCTCCTCCTCCCGGGTCCACGCCATGAGAGCCCCAGGCCATGGCAAGGGCAAACCCGCCTATGTAGCCCGCTACCGCCCCTGCGGAAAGGATTTGCCTTCCGGCAACGGACGCTGCCAACAGGATCAGCAGGGCCGCGATCGCCAAGGTGTTGGGCCAGGACTTCATGCCGTGGAGCTCAAAGAACACAAACCGGCTCAGCCAGTAGAAAATGCCAAGGCATCCCATCCAGCCGGCGCACCACAACACTCTTTTGGGTATCTTCATCACCTTTCTCCTTTGCTCTGGCGCTGCTATGGAAAAAGCGGTAGCCGCAAGCAATTTGCGAATACCGCTTTTTACACATCTACATGGACCGGCCGCTCAGCCGGAAATAGTTCCAGCCCTCACAGAGCGGCAGGAATCTCCAGATCCGGGGTCTCCACCCGCTTGATGGGAGCTCCCAACGAGCGGAATTTTTCCACCACATCTTCGTAACCACGTTCGATGTGATAGATGTCCTCGATTTCAGTCGTACCTTTGGCCATGAGGGCGGCAATCATCAAGGCAGCTCCCGCTCGCAGATCAGTGGCTTTCACCGGCGCTCCGGTCAGGGTTTCCACTCCCTGTACTACAGCCACCTTGCCGTCCACCTGAATGTTGGCCCCCATCCGGGCCAGCTCGTCCACATAGCGGAAGCGGTTGTCCCACACCCCTTCGGTAACCACGCTGGTGCCTCCCGCCAGAGTGAGCATGGCGGTAAACTGGGGCTGCATATCGGTGGGGAAGCCGGGGTGAGGCATGGTTTTGATGGTGGTGGCGCAGATGGGTCCATCCCGGCGAACCCGGATGCTCTCGTCAAACTCCTCCACCTCCACGCCGGCCTGTACCAGCTTGTTGGTGATGGATTCCATATGTTTAGGGATGACATTCTTGACCAGAACATCGCCTCCGGTGGCGGCGGCGGCAATCATATAAGTTCCGGCTTCGATCTGATCGGGGATGATGGTGTAATCCGCTCCCCGCATGATGTCCACTCCGTGAATTTTAATTACGTCGGTTCCGGCTCCCCGCACATCTGCCCCCATGGTGTTGAGGAAGTTGGCAAGGTCCACAATGTGGGGCTCTTTTGCGGCATTTTCAAGAACGGTTAGACCTTTGGCCCGCACTGCTGCCAGCATCACGTTGATGGTGGCCCCTACGCTGACTACGTCAAAGTAAATGTGGGAACCCATGAGGTGATGCTCCACCTTGGCGTTGATCATGCCGTGATCGATTCCCACGGTGGTGCCAAGGGCCTCAAACCCTTTGATATGCTGGTCGATGGGGCGGACACCAAAGTGACAGCCGCCCGGCATGGAGACACTGGCTTTGCCGCAGCGGCCGATCAGGGCCCCCAGACAGTAATAGGAAGCGCGCAAATACCGGGCCAGATCATAGGAAACAATTGGGTTGACAATGTGGGTCGTATCAATTTCCACCGTGGTTTTATCTAAAAAACTGACGGACGCACCCATTTCTGAGAGCATCTTGAGCAGAATATTTACATCGCTGATGTTGGGGATGTTGCCGATGACACAACGGCCTTTGGCCAGAATGGTGGCGGGAATAATGGCTACCACGGCGTTCTTGGCTCCACCGATGGTCACTTCTCCTGTCAGGCGGGCACCGCCTTGTATGACAAACTTTTCCAACCAATTAACTTCCTTTGCTGTATGGTGTCGTGCATAAGAATACAGGGCTCTTTCGTGCCTGAAAGCCACTTCTCCCGTGAAAGAACCCTGAATCAAAATAGTCTGGATTTATTATAACACAAATCTGATAAAATAAAAGTATCAAAACATTTCAATACAGTTTTTGTTTGATAAAAGAATGGGCAGTTTTTTGTAAAAAGATGCAGGTTGGCGGAAATATCTTGCGGTAGCATCAAAAGGCCTTTGGAAAAGGCTGTGCAGGCTGTTTTTCCCTTGGACGCGCCAGAACGCTTGTGCCCAAGTAGCTGCAAAGCTGTAGATGCTACTCCTATTGAACGTTTCCGGAGGGTTGTATACCTTGGCAGCATCAATGCTTGGTACGTAGGTGCGAACAAAGGTCAAGGGCAATGTGTGATTTTACCTTGACCGCCGCGAGGAGTCCGAGGAACGAGGGCGAGAGTGGTAAGGATATGCAAACCTAAGAAGTTCCCTTTCTTCCGGTGGCCGTTGTCGCGAAGCGACGTTTACGGCCCGCTCACCTAAGGTGAGGATGTTCGGGAGAACGCAATCTTTTCGTGGCAGTTTCTTTGACGCGGGGGATTACGAGGGGGGCCGGCCAGGCCTCCCTGCATAGGTCTTAATACACGTTTTGGTTACTTTTCCGTGGGGAAAAGTAACGCCCGTCGCGGCAGCGACAACTTCGGCCCAGCCGTCGCTGAAAAAATGGGGCACCTACGTGGGACCCACATCTATGCCATGCGTTGGCAACGTACCATTTATTAGCGATGAGTTTGCTAACGATACCAAACCTCTCTCTTTTATGCTATAATCTATTTATCCTTTATGGCTGCGCCTGCTTTCACCCACAGAAACAGCAGGACAAGCCATCTCTTGGAGCATCTTTTCTGGAGGCCAACATGACCAAAAAACAAAAAGCAGCCGCCTTGGTGGCGGCTTTGGAACAAGAATATCCCGAGGCAATCTGCTCGTTGGATTACGATCACCCCTATCGGTTGCTGATTGCCGTGCGCCTTGCCGCCCAGTGCACCGACGCAAGGGTCAACCAAATCACCCCCATCTTGTTTGACGCATACCCCACCATGGAATCCATTGCCCAGGCAAAGGTTTCCGATGTGGCCGATATCGTCCGGCCTTGCGGTCTGGGCAACACCAAGGCCCGGGATATTGTCGCCATGTGCGAAATGCTGCTGGCCCAGTACAGCGGCATAGTCCCCGACACCATCGAGGAGCTGCTCAAGCTGCCAGGAGTGGGCCGCAAGACCGCTAACCTTATTGTGGGCGATGTCTACGGAAAGCCCGCCGTAGTCTGCGATACCCACTGCATCCGCATCACCAATTTGATGGGGCTGGCTTCTTCCAAGAATCCACTGCAGGTGGAAAAACAACTGCGGGCCATTTTGGACCCTCAAAAATCCAACGACTTCTGCCATCGGCTGGTGCTCCATGGACGGGCGGTCTGCAAGGCCCGCAATCCTCAGTGCCACCTCTGCTGCTGCAATGAGGTGTGCAGCTACGGAAAAAAGACCGTGGCCGCTCTTTCTTCCTGATTTTCTGATGTTTCAGCTAACTTTCCCACCAAAAAAGCAGAGCCAAAAGCTCTGCTTTTTTCTATGGGGCTACAAGCTTCAGCGGGAACGGTGCCCCGGCAGCAAGCTAAGCGTCATCCTGAGCAGGAACATCAGGTTTCCAAAATTACAGCCAATAATCAGAATTAGAATCCCGATCTCCCACCAGACCCAATTGGCGGGCTCATTTAGGGCGACCCAGCTCTGAATCAGCAGAAGAATCAAATTGAGGGCAATGCGCAGGGGCTGTATGGCAATAGAGATGTAGCGGCGGGAGTCCACCGCCCGGATGAGGAACACCACCAAAAAGCTGACAAAGGTAGCAAAGGCGGCCCCATTGGCCCCGTATTTGGGGATCAGCAGCCAGTTGAGCAGTATGTTGAGGATCGCTCCCACAAAGGTGGTCAGGGTGACCATCATATTTTTTTTGGCGGTGTTGTAGATGGTCCCCAAAAAGGTAACCAGACAGGAAAAGCTTACCGCCAAAAGCAGAAAGGGGGCAAATCTCCAGGATTCAAAGAACTCCTTGGCCACTAGAATCTGGGTAATGGGCCTGATGAGGAGCAAAATTCCCGAGGCGGCGCAGAACACCAGGGTGTAATAGCTGCGAAAGACGGTGGAAAAGAACCGGGCCCCTTCTTCCTCATTGTTTTCCCCAAAGGCGGAAATCTGCCAGGCCTGAATAAAAATTGCCGAAACCAGGGTGATCATCATAGGGATTTTGTAGGCTACGTTATACAGCCCGTTGACATCCAGCCCCACCATGTAGGTGACAAAATACCGGTCGGAAAGGTTGGTGATCCACCAGAAGATGGCGGTGGGCACCAGAGGGATGCTGTAGGCCAGCATTTCCCGGGCGGCGGAGCGCTTCAGGTTTCCCGGCTGGAAGAAGCGGTAGAGCCGCAGGATTACAATCAGCAGCAGGGCGGAACAGCCGTCGGCGATGACGGTGGCAAGGCCGTCTCCCACCACTCCCATCTTGGCCCCCGCAATAAACACCACCTTGAGGGTGATGGTCAGCACCGTGGTAAAGATGCCGTCCAGGGCGAAAATACGCACAAGCCCCCCGGAGCGGATAAAGTGGGTGACCACCGAGCGCAATGCCGAGGTGAGCACATAGGCGTAAATCAAGGGCAGGTACCCGGAGATCAACTCCACCCGTCGTAGCAGGGGCCAAAAGCAAAAGAGTAGCAAATACCCCGCCAGTATCGTCAGCAGGGCGGTGGTAAACACATCTCTGCGACGGATCCCTTTTTCCAGCCCAAAGCGGATCACCGCCTCGTGGATGCAAAGAGTGATGATGGGGACAATGAGGTTGCAGGTACCGGATATAATATCCACCATGCCGTAGGCTTCCGGAGTCAGATGCCGGGTGTAGATGGGCATCAAAATGACCACCAGCATCTTGGAGCCAAAGGTGGAAAGGCCAAATAGGAGGGTGTTGGAAACTAAACTTTTGTAGCGTCCTGTCTGCTCTTGTGCCACAATCCCCCTCCTTTTTTCCATAGAAAACCGGGCGGCCGAAACCGCCCTCTTGTTCTTGTGATAAGGCAAGCGTCGGGGCGTTCATTTCCTTAGAGGAGATGCCCCCATGCTTGCCGTCTTTTTTGCCTATGTTCCGCCAGGGAAATCATCCCTTGGAAAGATAAAGACTTCCTTTATGGTTATGCTTCGGCGATTTCCTCCGCTTTTTCTGCATAGAGATATTGGCTCATGGCCTCGGCTGTCAGGGCGACTTCGGTCTGGTTACCGTCGGCCATCCGCTTGACGGTGGCCTTGCCCTGCCCAAGCTCGTTGGAGCCGATGATGCAGGAGTGGGCGGAGCTTTGCTTGTCGGCATAGCGCATCTGGGCCTTGACCGAGCGGCCCACCGTATCGCAGAGGACGGTAAAGCCCTCCCGGCGCAGGTGGGTGGCCAGCGTCAGAGCCTTTATGTTTTCTTCTTCTCCCATGCTGCCGATGTAGAGATCGCAGATGGGCGGAGCGGGGAACTGGCAGCCGGAATTTTCCATCACCAGCAGAATCCGGTCCAGACCCATGCCAAAGCCCAGCGCCGGAGTGTGGGGGCCGCCCAGCTCCTCCACCAGGCCGTCGTAGCGGCCGCCACCGCAGACCGTGGCCTGAGCACCAATCTTATCGGAGATAAACTCAAACACCGTCTTGGTGTAGTAGTCCAGCCCCCGGACAATAAAGGGGTTGACCCGGTAGACAAAGCCCATGGCGTCCAACCGCTTCTTGAGCCCCTCAAAGTGGTCGTCGCACTCCTCGCAGAGGTAGTCGGTGGACTTGGGAGCCTGTGCTGCCAGAGCCTGACAGCCCTCCTCCTTGCAGTCCAGCAGACGCAAGGGGTTGCGCTCCAGCCGCTCCAAACAGGTTTTGCAGAGCTTGTCGGTTCTGTTTTCATAGTAGGCTTTCAGAGCCTGATTGTAACTGGGCCGGCATTTGGGGCAGCCGATGGAGTTGATCTCTAAAGAGACATCGGAGAGTCCCAGCCGGGAAAGGATGTCGTAGGCCACGCCGATGACCTCGGCGTCGGCGGTGGGCAGGGAGTTGCCAAAGCACTCGATGCCAAACTGGGTAAATTCCCGGTAGCGCCCCGCCTGCGGGTTGTCGTGGCGGAAGCAGCTGACAATATAGCTGAGCTTGAGGGGCAGGGTGTCGGCCAGCATGCTGTTTTCCAGCACCGCGCGAACCGTGCCCGCCGTACCTTCGGGGCGCAGGGTGATGGACTCCCGCCCTTTTTCAAAAGTGTACATCTCCTTTTGCACCACGTCGGTGGTTTCCCCCACCGAGCGGGTAAACAGCTCTGTCTTTTCGATGGTGGGGATGCGAATCTGCCGGATGCCGTAGGTGGCGGCGGTTTCCAGAGCCACCCGCTCCACATAGCGCCACTTTTCACTCTGGCCGGGAAGAATATCCCGCGTTCCCCGGATGGAGCGGTATTTGAGTGCCATGGTATCAGTCCTTTGTTGTTATTCTTCCCGGAGCAGGCCCTTGCCGTCAGGGAAGGGGAATGTATTTGATGATGGTGTTGGTGTAGTTGTCGTCAAAGGAAATAGCGGTGACATCGTCGTAATCCACCACATCCAGCTCGTCGTCCCATCGTCCGGTGGCGTCAAAGTACCAGAAGGTGAACTCATCCTCCCGGATTTCCATTAGCTTGCCGATGAGGAAGTCCTCTTCCTCGGTACTTTCGATGATGCAGTAGTCGAACCTGCCTTTGAGGGAGAGCAGCGCCGTCCTCCAGCTGGTCAAATCCACAAAGGTGGGGGGTTTCAGGTTAGCGTAGACCCCTTCGGCGGCGATGATCCGCTCAAAAAACTCTTCGCTGCCATCCCGTATCACATCATAGATGTCGTCCAGACAGATAATGCGGTAGCCGTCGGGGTTAAAATCGTAAAAAACGTGGACCAGCAGCAGATCGTCGGAGCGGGCAATGGGGATGCAAAGCAGCTCCGGTTCAATGACCTCTGTCCGCTCAATGCTCAGGACCCAGCGTCCGGTAATAGCGTTATCAATTAGTTCCAGCAAATCGGAAAGTTCCATAAAGCGCCTCCTTGGAATGTGCAAAGGTCATTTTACCATATTTTATACCCTTTTACAAGAAAGATAGAGCCCGGCGCCGCAAAAGAAGGCAAGGCTCCCGCACTGAAAAATTCCCTGTGTTATCCCTTGGGGCCGTCACTTTTCCGCTGTGGGAAACCGTCCGGAGCAGAAAGGCTCCCATCACCGCCACCGGCAGGGAAGCCCCCAGTGCCGATGGCTCTGCAAAAGATCCCACAAACCCCGCCACCAGAGTGGAAAGAATCGCTAAAACAATCATCACGACTTCTTCTTACGGCTTCTCCTTGAATGATCTATGGATGTCGGTGCTACAGCAAAACCGCCCCGGCAGCTCCGAAGCGGTTTTGGGGGGTTATTGCTTGTTTTCCTCCGAGAACTCCCGGGCCAGACGGACGTTTTCTTCATCCACCAAAGGGGTTTCGTCCTCCTTGGTGTCCGATAGAGTGACGGAGTTGGTGAGATACAGGGGCGTCACTTTTTTGTCCTTGGGAACTCGGGCCTGGTTGCCGTGGAGGATTTTATCCTGCTTTTTTACCATGGGAACACTCCTTTATCGGCTTGTTGAACCGATCCCTGTTAGCATTCCCGGCAGAAAAAGCGGATATGCAGCTTACACCTTGTCAAAGGCCTGCCGAATGTCGGCGATAATATCCTCTACGCTTTCCAGTCCTACCGAGAAACGAATGAGGCCGGGGCTTATGCCGGCGGCCACCAGCTGCTCTTCGGTGAGCTGGCGGTGGGTGGCACTGGCGGGATGAAGGACACAGGTGTGGATGTCCGCCACGTGGACCTCGTTGGAGCAGAGCTTGAGGCTGTCCATAAAGCGGACTGCCGCCGCCTTTCCTCCCTTGATGGTAAAGGAGATAACACCGCTGGAACGCCCCCCCAGGTACTTCTGGCACAGGTCGTGATATTGGTCGGTGGCAAGGCCGGGGTAGGTGATGCTCTCCACCTTTTCGTGGTTAGAGAAGTATTGGGCTACCTTGAGAGCGTTTTCGCAGTAGCGGTCCATCCGCAGGGCCAAAGTATCCAACCCCATGTTCAGCAAAAAGGCGGAGTGGGCGGCAGGGTAGCAGCCAAAGTCCCGCATCAGCTGCATTCTGGCCTTGAGGATATAGGCCATTTTGCCGTAGGTTCCGGTGTAGGAAATACCGTGGTAGCTCTCGTCCGGCTGGGTAAAGTCAGGAAAGTTACCGCTGGTCCAGTCAAAGTTTCCGCTGTCTACAATAACGCCCCCCACCTGCACGGCGTGGCCATCCATGTACTTGCTGGTGGAGTGAACCACAATGTCGGCTCCGTGCTCAAAGGGGCGGCAGAGAATGGGGGTGGCAAAGGTGTTGTCGATGATGAGTGGCACCCCGTGAGAGTGGGCAATGTCCGCCATCCGGCGGATGTCCAGCACCGTCAGAGCGGGGTTTGCTAGGGTTTCGCCAAACATGGCCTTGGTGTTGGGCTTGAAGGCGGCGTGAATTTCCTCATCGGTGGCGTCGGCCCCTACAAAAATGCACTCGATCCCCAGTTTTTTCAGGGTGAAGGCAAAGAGGTTGATGGTCCCGCCGTAGATGTTGGCGGTGCTGACAAAGCTATCCCCTGCGCTGCACAGGTTGAGGATGGACAGCAGAGAGGCTGCCTGTCCCGAAGAAGTGCACATAGCGCCGATGCCGCCTTCCAGCTCGGCGATTTTGCCCTCCACCGCCATGACGGTGGGGTTGGCAAACCGGGAGTAGATTAGGGCCTTGGTGGGGTCGTCAAAGACTGCACCAATATCCTCGGTGGAATCAAATACATAGGTGGTGCTCTGGACAATGGGCATCACTCGGGGCTCGGTGTTCTGGGGAGTATAGCCGGAGTGAATGCACTTGGTTTCGATGTTCATGGTGTCGCCCTCCTCTATTTGGTGGCCTTGAGTTGCCGCCTATTTTACCATAAGGCCGGGCGGTGGCCCGGCAGTACTGCCAAGGCAGGGAATTCCCGCCCTCTTGCCATTTAAATGAATTGACTATAACATGGAATTCGCCCTCTGGCAATCAATTTGACAGAATTTTCCCACAGGCCGGAAGCAGGCAGCTGAAAGAAAGGGAGAAGGCTCCCGTCCCCGCTGCCCGCCATGGGGTGCTTCCCCCTGCAGAAAAACGCGCTGTATGCTTTGATCCGGCTGCAAAGCTCCTACCCTTTGAGGATGCTCTCCAGCTGAGCGTAAGAATCGATCACCTTGCCTGCGATGCCGTAATCCACTGCTTCGTCTGCGCTCATCCAGAAGTTGCGGTCTGTGTCCTTTTCCACCTTTTCCAGAGGTTGCCCCGTGGCCTTGGAGATAAGGGCATTGATCCGGGAGCGGATTTTGAGCAGCTCGTTGGCCTCGATTTCAATATCCACACTCTGGCCCCGCACACCGCCCAAGGGCTGGTGAATCATATACCGGGTGTTGGGCAGGGAAAGGCGCCGGCTCTTGTCCGCCGCCAGATAGATGCTCACTCCGGCGCTGGCCACCCACCCGGTGCCGATGATGTAGACCGGGGGCTTTATAAAGCGAATCATGTCGTGGATGGTGTCTCCCGCTTCCACATGACCGCCCTGACTGTTGATGAACAGCTTGATGGGAGCGTCCCCCATCTCCTGCAAAATCAGCAACTGGGCGCAAATTTTCTGGGCCAGCTCCTGATTGATTTCGCCGCTGATCATGATGCTGCGGCTGTCCAGCAGCTTTTTGGTCAGCAGGCTCTGCTCCCGCACATCTTCCCGATAGTTTTCTTCCTCGTTGTAAAACATATTCGAATGTCCTTTCCCTCGTGTTTTCTATTCCAGTCAGGCTGCTACCGGCGGCCTCCAAAGCCGCCCGAGCGTCCGCCACCTCCGCCAAAGCCGCCGGAGCGGCCGCCCCCGCCAAAGCCTCCGCCACCAAACCCTCCGCCGCCGAAGCTGCCTCCCGAGCGGCCTCCAAAGCTGCCGCCGGAACGGCCGGAAGAACCGCCAAAGAAGCCGCCTGCCGAGGAGCGCCCCGCGCCGGAGCCCCGGGTGGAGCCGCCCCCTCCCGCGGTGGGGCCGCCAAAGCCACCTCCGCCGCCGGGGCCGCCGCCAAAGGGCGGGCGGGGTGGACGGGGCGGTCTGGGCGGTGGGGGTCTGTAGTACATGTGATAGGGAGGATACCGCCAGTGACGGGGTCTCCAAAAGAAGAACCGGTGATACCACAAAGGTGTGTAGAAGGGGGTGGTGTAGTATCGGGTCCGGTAGCGGGCAATTCCCACTAAAAAGGCGATAAAGACGGCGATCAAGATCACCGGCATCAACAGCAGGAGAATCCCGCCCCAGGGATTATAGTGATAGCTCTCCCCGGGGTAGTCCGGCTGTGGCCCACCCTTCTGGGGGGAGCCGGGTGTTGTCTCGTTTCCGGTTCTGGGGGGCGTATAGGTGGCCAGCATGGGCAGCATGGCGTTAAGCCCTGCCAGCGCCGCTTTGTCGTAATCGATCTCATCAAAGAGAGCGGGCTCTATAGCATCCTGAACCGGGGTGGAAAGAAGGTGATTTCTGGCCAGATTGCCCGGCAAGATATAGTAGTTGTCCTGAGCGGGGGAGGGCCCGATGTAAAAAAGCATCAGGGCCGCGGTTTCTTCCAAAAGGTATCCGTCAAAGATTTCCTCCGCCAAATCCCCAAGATCCCGATTTTCCCGGGTGGTGACCAGATAGACTCCGGTTTGATTCTTGGCATATTGCATCTGATTTAGACGGTTAAATTCCTCCAGAGCCCCGTCGGAAAGAACCCCGGCATCATCCAGTACAAAGAGGTGGGTGGTGGGGTCATAGCTTTCCAGAGGCCACTGGCCTCCCAGGCGCTGTACCACCGCACCATAGATCGATAAAGCCCCTCCGCCGTAGTCCCCCAGCTGGAAGTAAGGCTCCAGATTTTCTCCCAGCAGCCGGGCAACCTCTCCGGCGGGCAGCGTATCTTCCAGCCCCTTGCCCACAATAATCTGGTAGTTTTGATCCCCCACCGAAAGGAGGATTAGAACCCCGTTGTTTTTGCTTTTGTCCCCAATCTTCCAGCTGTTGAACAGGTCGGTGGCAAACTGTTGAAAGTTTTCGGTTCCGGCAAAGTTTAGGGTGGCCACCACCACCTGAGCGCCGCTCTGGGCCTCCAGCTTTGCGCCGTACTCGTTGATGGTGCTCTGCTGATCGGCGGAAAGAACTCCCGCCTGATCGTTGACATAAAAATGTTCCGACGGGGCGGGGAGGTTGACCCCGGCCCATGCGGGAAAAGCAAGACAGGCCGCCAGCAGCACCCCTAACAAGAGGGCGGACAGGCGGCGGACTGCTGTTGTTTCATAATGTTTCATTCATACAGCTCCAAGGGGCGAACCCCGGTGACGGGGCCCAGAATATTGGCGGGAAAACTGCTGAGCACCCGGTTAAAATAGGCGGCCGACGGATTGTAGTCGTTACCTGCAAGCATCTGCTGGGTATTTTCTATGTCCACCAGAACCTGTTGCATAAGGTTATGATCCTCGGCGTTTAGCTCCATGGCCTCCAGAGTGGAGGCCAGCAGCTTGGCAGAGGCCGTCAGTTCCTGTGCCGCCCGGTGTTTTTCTTTGGGGGTGGTGGCGGCCAGTAGAACCTCCTGCTGCCGGGCAACGATGGCTACCGCTCCGTCCTGTTCCGGCAGATAGCGCCGAGCGATCACCGTCAGGTTGTAGCCTTGGGATGCCAGCTCCTGCAAATCCCGCTGGAGGCTCAGGCCGCTGCCGTCGCTACCCAGCACAAAGACCTCCTGAGTCTGGCGGCGCAGCTGCCGCAGGCCGGTGCCGGCCCCTAACAGGCAGGAGCCCGCTATCATCAGCAGACAGAGCAGTAGAGCCACTCCTTTGTTTTGCAATGCTTCCATGGTTTATCCTCTATCGTATCGTCTTGATGATTCCTTTGCCTTTTGTTAAGCCTGAGGGTCCCGGGTGGCGGTGCGCACCTCCAGCAGCTTGGCTTTGAGCTGTTCCTCGATGCGGGTCAGCTCGGTTTCGGCAGCCCGGCGCTTGTCCCGGCCCTCCTGCTGAATCTGCAGCACTTCGTCCAGTGTTTGAATCAGAGCCTCGTTGGTGTGCTGCAGGGTTTCGATATCCACAATCCCCCGCTCGCTTTCCCGGGCGGTTTCGATGGTGCCTGCCTTGAGAGCGTCGGCGTTTTTGCGCAGCAGCTCGTTGGTCATGTCGGTGACCGCCCGCTGAGCATCGATGGCACTTTTGGAATGAGCCATCCCCAAGGCCAGAACCATCTGGTTTTTCCACAGGGGGATGGTGTTGACCAGAGAGGACTGAATCTTTTCCACCATAATGGAGTTGTTGGACTGGACCAAGCGAATCTGGGGCCCCATCTGAATGCAGATGTTCCGGGTCAGCTCTAGATCGTGGAGCTTTTTGTCAAAGCGGTTGCACATATCCGCCAGATAGTTGGCGGCCTGCGCATCGGAAGGCAGGCCCGACTGCTTTGCCTTTTCCTGAGCGGCGGGCAGCTCGGTGGCAATCACCTGTTCCAGCTTTTCCCGCCCCGCCAGAATATACATGGTCAACTCTTTGTAGTAGCTAAGATTCATGTCGTACATTTTGTCCAGCATGGCCACATCTTTGAGTAGGGTGATCTTATGGTCCTCCAGCACATCGCAGATTTTATCCACGTTCTTTTCGGCGCTGTTGTACTTGACCTTCAGCTGATTGACGGAGTCTCCTGCCTTTTTAAACAGACCCAAAAAGCCTTTCTTTTCATCCTGAGGGCTAAAGCCCTTGAGCTCCCCCACCAGACCGGTGATAAGTCCCCCCACCTCGTCCAGATCCTTGGTGCGGACATTGGCCAGAGCTTGTTCAGAAAACTGAGAGATCTTCATCTGCGCCCCGCTGCCGTACTGTAGAATCTGAGTGGAATCGGCAAGATTTATCTTTTGGGAAAATTCCCGCACCGCCGCCTTTTCCTCCAGCGTCAGGCCGGTATCCTCCAAAGGCTTGGGAGCCTGCGCCTGCGCCGGCACGCTCAACGACAGCTGGGGAGCCGCCGGAGCCTCGGGAATTTCGGGGTTGAGGGTGAGATTGGAAACAATTTCGTTTTGCGCCATAGTAGCCCGACCTTTCTGTTGTAGAATCTATTTCAGTCTTAGTATGCTCATTTTCGGATGATTTGTTCCGACATCGGCGCATCGTGTTTCTTCACATAAATATAGTAGACGGTTTGGCCCCACACACAGGGAGCACTGCTGCGCACCGACCGGGTGCGAAAGCGAATGCCCGCATCCCGCAGCCGGCGGCACCAACGGAAAAACTCCTCGGGCGAAGAGCCGGAAAAGGCCTCCTGCCAGCGCCACAACAGGGGCGATGGGGCCTTGACATCCCGTTTGGAAATCTGCTCCGCCACTTTGCTGCGTAATAGAAATAATCGAGTTTTTTTCATGTGTGCTCCTCGCATTATTTAGTATTGTCAAAGGGTTTACGAATATCGTCACCGGGACGCAGAATGCTTTCCATAACCTCAAGCTCCACGGCGATATTGAGGGCCTTATCCTGAAACAAAGCGTCCAGCTGCCGGCGAAAGGCTTCCACAATGGAGCCGATTTTTCCCTCGATCTGTTCCATGGCGTCGGTGATGTTTTTGCCCTTCACCGGCTGGCGGGAAAGCTCCTCGTAATTTTCCAGCAGGCCGATGGTGGTGGGCAGGGTGTAGTTGAAGAACCGGCGCATCTGCCCCACGCTTTGGGGGTTTTTGCGCAGCTGCTCCACAATCTGTCGGGTGATGGAGAGAAGCTCCTGTACCGGAGCGTCCAGCTTGCCGTCGATAGCCCGGTCCAGCCGGCGCAGGTCGGTAAGGTGGCCCTGCACCCCTTTGAGTAGTTCATCCAGAGCGGTGTTGCCGGTGGATTCCTCCCAGACCGAGGGCTTTATCTCCTCCCGGATGATGATGTCCTCGGGGGTACGCCAGGCGGTGGTAAAGTAGGCGATAAGGGAGAGGATGGCCGCCAGCAGGTAGTCGGTGATGTGGAGCATGGGGAAGAAGACGGCGTAAACTACCCACGCAAAGCCCAGACGATAGATGGGAGCCACCGGCTTGCGGTGCTCCTCTCGCAGGATGGTGGTGAGGGCTTCAGTTTCCTCCCGGGGGGCCACAGCTCCGCCGTTTCCGGCATAAACCAGCTCTCCCCGCAGCAGGTCGGCGTAGATTCCCTGCATCATGCCCTGCCTTTGCAGCTCCCGCACATCCCGCACCAAGGGGGAAATGCCGGTGCCCATGGCCTGAGCCGCCTGTGCCAGAGGGATGCGGCTGCCGCTGTCAAAAAGGCTTTCCAGCCTGGGCAGCTTTGCCTGAAGGCGGCGCAGTCCAAGGCCCTTGACCAGCAGCTCGGTCCCCAGATAGAACAGCACCGCAAACACCAGCCGCCCCACCCAGTTTCCAACCGAAAGAGGCAGGGGCTGATCCAGCCGGGCTGTCAGCATCAGCAGGGAAAACACCACAAGGGCAACCCCTGCCACAGCGCTGCCCGCCGGGTTCTTTCCTTTGACGTTCCGTTTTTTTCCGGCGTTTGCCATTGCCGTTCCCCCAAAAATTATAATCCTTGGAATCTACCCTTCAGTTTATCAAACCGGACGAAGGGAGTCAACAAACTTTTCGTGAACGAACCGTGTCCGAATCCCACTGTTCAGCCGATTTTGCCCTTGCTCCCGATGTTATAAAGACGGCTCCATCACCTCGGGCAGGGGAGCTGAGTCCTGGGTTTTGTCGTAGCCGTTGGCGGCGTCAAAGCTTTCCACCACTCCCATCAGCAGGCCCATATCCCGGCGAAGGTACAAAACAAAGTCCACAGCCATTACAAGGCTTCCCACAAAGCAGGCGATAATATCCTCCATGGTGTCAAAAACTCCGGTATCCAGATGGTGCTGGGAATCCAGACCAAACAGCAGGAATCCGCTAAACTCCCAGATTTCCCAAATGACGGCCACAAACATGGAGAAGAAAAAGGCATATGTAATTTGCAGCAGGGGTTCTTCCTTTCGGTTGACGCCCCCTCGGATGCGGGCATAGAGGCAGAGGCCGATGAGGGTGAACAATATCCCCGACAGAAGATGCACCACGTTGTCATAGCCCCAGCCCCGATCGAACCAGCGCAGGGCGGTGCCCAGATGAAAGCCCAAAAAACAGAAGGTGAGTACCGTAATCTTTAAGGGATAGCCCAGCTTCATTTGAAAGAGCCGCTGCGCCACCGGGGGGATCAGCAGAAACAGCAGAGCCACTGGCCCTAAAAAGTACCGGTCGCTTCCGGAAAAGAATAAAATATAGGCGGAAAACAAGGCCAGAAACCACTGCAGGCCGCGGTATAGGGTTTTACTCATAAATGGTTCCTCGATTCTTTAGATTGCGCAGGAGATGTGCGGGAAGGTGCCCATACATCTGGGGGAAAGTGCTTTCCGCTGCGCCGCTGCGCAGGGTACTCCGCCAGAGCAGGATGCTACTTCTCTCCCAGAGCGGCGGCCCGGTACAGGTCTCCCTTTTTGTGCCCTGTCAGCCGGGCGGCCTCCCGGGCAGCGGTGGAAAGGGACATCCCCTCGGCGCAGAGCCGCTCCACCAAGGCAAGGGCTTCCTCCCGGGAAACCGCCTGCGCTTCCTCGCCAGATGAGGCTCCCTCCACCACCAGCACAAACTCCCCGCGGGGTGGGTGCTCCTCATAATAGGCAGCCGCCTGTGCCAAGGTGGTGCGGTAAACCTCCTCGTAAAGCTTGGTCAGCTCCCGGCAGAGGGCAATGTTCCGGTCCCCCAGCACCCGGTGTAAATCCCTAAGGGTAGCGGGTAGCTTGTGAGGAGCCTCGTAAAAAATAAGAGTCCGCTGCTCCCCTTTGAGGGAGGCCAGATGCTCTTCCCGGCTGCTTTTTTTTACGCTTAAAAAACCCTCGAAGGCAAAGCGCCCGGTGGGAAGCCCCGAAAGGGCCAGAGCCGTCATGGCGGCGGTGGGGCCGGGGACCGACAGCACCGGAACCCCTTGCTCCCCGCAAAGGCGGACCAGCTCTTCCCCCGGGTCGGAGATACAGGGCATCCCCGCATCGCTGCACAAAGCGCAGCTTTCCCCCGCCAGCAGCCGCTCCAGAATCTGGGGGCCCCGCTGCTGCCGGTTGTGCTCGTGGTAGCTTACCAGCTCCTTCTTGATACCCAGATGGGAGAGAAGCTTGACGGTGACTCGAGTATCCTCCGCCGCAATAAAATCCACGTTCCCTAAAACTTCTGCCCCTCGGGGACTCAAATCCCCCAGATTGCCGATGGGTGTTCCCACCAAATATAAGGTTCCGGCCATGATGCCCTTCCTTTCTGCGATTTCCAAAAACGCTCCACAAACTTTGTGGCCGCTAGCGGGGCGGGTCCTCCCCCTTGCGGTAGAGGCCCATCATCTCCCGGTATTCTTTGCTGTCCTCCCCTTGTTCTCGAAGCAGCAAAGGCGGCTCCACCTGCAAAAAGGGCTTGGAGCCCAGCTTGCCCTCGCAGAGAAGCAGCCACGGGGCGGTGTCTGCCCGCTCCTGTACAAAGCGCAGCCGCTTGGACTCGATGTTGTGGCGGCGCATGGCCTGTAGCAGATCGGGGAGCCGCTCGGGCAGTTGGCAGACGCAGAGCCGCCCACCGTACCGCAATAGCCGGGCAGCGGCAGCGCAGACCTCCTCCAACGTGCAGGCGGCCTCGTGACGGGCAATCTGATCGCTCTGAGCGCTGCTGAGGATGCCGCTTCCCATCCTTTTATAAGGAGGATTGCAGGTCACCAGATGAAAGCCCCCCGCCTCAAAGGGTTTGGGCAGCTCTTTGGGACGGCGCAAATCCCCCAAGACAGGGAAGAAGACGTCTTCCAGCCCCGAGCGTCGGGCCGATTCCTCCGCCAGAAGCACCGCCTCCGGCTGAATATCCAAAGCCGCCGCCCATTTTGGGGCCTGCTCCCGCTCCCGGAACCAAAGCAGGGGAATGATACCGCAGCCGGTGCCAAGATCGCAGGCGGTTTCGTGCCGGCGGGGAGCGGCAAAGCGGGAGAGCAAAAAGGCATCGGTTCCAAAGGTGTGGTTTTGGGAAACACAGCAGAACACACCGCCGCCTAAATCCTCCACCCGGGTTATGTGATATGAGGGCATTGCAAAAACCATCCCAAACAATATATTGTCACTTCGGCCCTTTTCCCAAAAGGCGAGAGAAGCAAAGCCCCTTTGGCCGCTGTCCAAAAAGGGGGGGGCAGGTCCATGGAAGGGCTGTGCCTGCAGCCAGTGACGGATTAAAAAAATTGCTTGCGCAGTCATATTATACTAAACCCCTTGTCCATCCACAAGGGGCGCAGGCTAAGGCCACAGGTTCTCCGGCTTTAATTCACAGAAAGGTCACAATATGTTCTCCTCTTTGCTTGAAATACCACTGTATTTAGGGTAAAATAGGGGTAAGACAACGCGATTCTGTTTCGGTTCCCATTCTGGGCTGCAAGCACTCTGGAATTATACCCCAACAGAAAGGATGTCGACATGTCTCTTACACTGAACACCGCGTATTTGGCGGATTTTGTTTCCCCGGCAGAGCTTCAGGCCATGGAGCCTTATGTCCAGACCGCTCACCGGCTTCTTCACGATAAAAAAGGGCCTGGCAACGACTTTTTAGGCTGGCTGGATCTGGGGCAGAATCACTGCTCTGGCGAGCTGTCCCGCATTGAGGCCGCCGCCCAAAAAATCAAGAGAGATAGTCAGGTGCTGGTGGTCATTGGCATCGGTGGCAGTTATCTGGGAGCTCGGGCGGCTCTGGATTTTCTCCGCTCCCCTCACTACAACGCTTTACCCAAAGATACTCCCGATATTCTGTTTGCGGGGAACACTTTAAGCCCCGATGCCCTGCACGAGATGCTGGCTCTGTGCAGAGGGAAGGATCTTTCCCTCAACGTCATCTCCAAATCCGGCACCACCACCGAACCCGCTTTGGCCTTCCGGGTGTTTCGGGATCTGGTGGAGAAAAAATACGGCAAGGAAGGTGCCCGGGGCCGGATTTACTGCACCACCGACAAGGCCCGGGGAACTCTCAAGACTCTGGCCGATCGGGAAGGCTATGAGAGCTTTGTGATTCCCGATGATGTGGGGGGCCGCTACTCGGTCTTTACCCCGGTGGGGCTTCTGCCCATTGCCGTGGCAGGCTGCAACTTGACTGCCCTGCTGGATGGCTGCGCCGCCGCCGAGCAAGCCTATTCTAACCCCAGCCTTGCCGAAAACGACGCCTACCGCTACGCCGCCATCCGCAACATTCTGGCCCGGAAGGGCAGGGTCAGTGAAGTGCTGGTTAGCTACGAGCCCGCCTTTGTCATGCTGGGTGAGTGGTTCAAGCAGCTCTTTGGCGAAAGCGAGGGCAAGGACGGCAAGGGCCTTTATCCCACCTCTATGTGTTTTTCCACCGACCTTCACTCTCTGGGCCAGTATGTGCAGGAGGGCAGCCCCGTCCTCTTTGAAACGGTGCTGAGCCTGAAACACAACCGACAGGACTTCTTTTTGGAGCCGGATGGGGAGGACTTCGACGGCCTCAACTTTCTGGCAGGACAGAACCTGAGCGTGGTCAACCACAAGGCCTTTTTGGGAACCCTGCTGGCCCACCTGCAAGGGGGAGTTCCCAATCTGGTGGTGGAGCTTGAGGACAGAAGTGAGGACACCTTTGGCCGGCTGATCTACTTCTTCGAAAAAGCCTGTGCCGTCAGCGGGTATCTGCTGGGGGTCAACCCCTTTGACCAGCCAGGGGTAGAGGCCTATAAAAAGAACATGTTCGCCTTGCTGGGCAAGCCGGGCTTCGAACCCGAAAAAGCACGGCTGGAACAGCTTTTGTCCGACCTTTAATTAAGGCAATCGCGGCCTGAGAGCAACGGAGGCTCCGGCGCTTTCCGGCCGTTCGCTACTTTTCTATCCGCACAACGATAACAGAAGAAAAGGATGATTCGCATGGTAAAATTGATTGTGGGCAGCAGAGGTTCTGGTAAAACCAAAAAGCTCATTCAACAGGTGCAGGAAGCCGCCAAGGTTTCCAAGGGCAATGTGGTCTGTATTGAACAGGGGCATTCCCTGCGCTTTGACCTGAGCTACCATATCCGCCTGATTAACATCGAGGAGTACAGCATCAAGGGAGCGGAGGCCTACTACGGCTTTATCGCCGGGCTGCTGGCCGGAAACTACGACATCACCGAGGTGTTCGGCGACGCCACCTTTAAGATTCTCTGCGGCAAGGACTGCAAGGATTTTGAAGGCATGGCCGATTTTGTGCAGCGGCTTAGCGATCTTACCAAAGACAGCGAAATCACCATTACCCTCACCGTTTCCTGCGATATGGCGGAGCTTCCCGAGCGGATCCGGCAATTTGCTGTCTAAACTGCTTTTGGCAGGGGAAGAGGTGTGTTCCTCCCGGCGTACAGGCAGAAGATTTGCTTACCTGTGTGGTTGTGATGCCATCAAACCACAGCAGAAACGCGCCACTTGCCTTTTTAGGCGCACCGTATGAGTTTGGCAGGGACGGCGAAAGCCGTCCCTGTTTCAGCCTGCCGCAAGGTTGTGCCGTCCTCGCCGGGAGGGAAGGGGGAGCAGGCCAAAGCTTTGCCGCCGCTGCAATCTGCCCTAAGACTTGAGAATCTCATGAAAATGATGTATGATCAGGAACAAGACACCTGCCGTTTTTATAGAAAGATTCGGAAGAGTGCTATACTGTCCGTTAAAGGAAGCACATCATGACAATGTTTGCCCATTATGCAAATCAAGCCCTGCTTTCTGTTCCCCGCCTGCCTTCTGCGGAGGCCGGGCTGTGAAAGGGAAGATTGCCCGCCTGTTTGAGGCCCGGGGCATCCAACGGGTGGGGGTCTGTGCTTTGGATGCCCTGCCCCCTTTGTTGGAGTGCCGGGCCAAAAGCCGGATGCCCTGGGGCGCCAAAAGCGTTATCGTCTGCCTGCTGCCCTACTACCCCGGGGAGTTCCCCTGGCGCAACGTGGCCCGCTACGCCCTTTGCGACGACTACCATCCCGCGGCGGGGGCGCTGTTGGAGCAGGTCTGCTCCGGTTTGAGACAAGCCTTTCCCCCTTACGCATTTGTCCCCTTTGTAGACATTTCCCCCATTCCCGAGGTGGAGGCGGCAGTGCTGGCCGGGCTGGGCCACAAGGGCCTTCACGGCATGATCATCGCCCCGGATTACGGCTGCCATGTGTTTATCGGCAGCGTGGTCACCGACCTTGCTCTGGAGCCGGACCGGCCTCTGCCGGGAAATTGCGGCCACTGCGGGGCCTGCCTGCGGGCCTGCCCTACCGGCGCCTTGACGGGGGAGGGCTTTGTGCGGGAGCGGTGCCGCTCCTTTCTCACCCAAAAGCGGGGAGAGCTGGAACCCTGGCAGGCAGAGCAAATCCGCCGGGGGAAGATGGTCTGGGGCTGCGACATCTGTCTGGACGCCTGCCCCCACAGGGGGACGGTGCTCTCCCCCCTCCCCGAGATGCGGCAAAACCCCCTGCCGCATCTTACCCGGGAAAACCTGACGGAGGCTCTTGCCGTTAAAGCCTATGCCTACCGGGGGGAAAAGGTGCTTCTGCGCAATTTAGGGCTGATTGGGCAGGATAACTAAGCTGATTAAGATCACGGATCCATCTGTAAATCATGAATCCTGTACAGGAAGGAAAGAACAGCTATGCTAGATACCGTTCGAACCCGGTTTGCCCCCAGTCCCACCGGCTACATGCACGTGGGCAACCTGCGCACCGCCCTTTACGCCTATTTGGTGGCTAAAAAAGAGGGGGGTAAGTTTCTGCTGCGGATCGAGGACACCGATCAGGGCCGTCTGGTGGAGGGAGCCGTGGATGTGATCTACGACACCCTGCGGGAAACCGGCCTTTTGTGGGACGAAGGTCCCGACATTGGCGGTCCCGTCGGCCCCTATATTCAGAGCGAGCGGATGGGCATGTACAAGGACTACGCTCTGGAGCTGGTGGAAAAGGGACATGCCTACCGCTGCTTCTGCCAGAAGGACGATGCCGCCCAGACCCGGAATCTGGAAAAGGTGGATGTCCCCACCCGGTACGACGGACGGTGCAGCCGCCTTTCCCCGGAGGAGATTGCCGCCAATCTGGAGGCGGGGATGCCCTATGTCATCCGACAGAAGATGCCCCGGGAAGGCAAAACCACCTTTAAAGACATTGTGTACGGTGCGATTACCGTGGACAACGCCGAGCTGGAAGATCAAATCCTTCTGAAAAGCGACGGGATGCCCACCTACAACTTTGCCAACGTCATCGACGACCACCTCATGGGAATCACCCATGTGATCCGGGGCAACGAGTACCTCAGCTCCTCCCCCAAGTACAACCTGCTCTATAAGGCCTTTGGCTGGCAGGTTCCGGAGTATATCCACTGCGCCCCGGTGATGAAAAACCAAACCGAAAAACTGAGCAAGCGCCACGGAGACGCCTCCTATCAGGATTTGGTGGAAAAGGGCTACCTCACCGGAGCCATCCTCAACTACGTGGCCCTGTTGGGCTGGTCCCCCGGCGGCGAGCGGGAAATCTTTTCCCTGCCCGAATTGGTGGAAGCCTTTGACGTCAAAGGGCTTTCCAAATCCCCCGCCATCTTTGATACCCTCAAGCTCAACTATATTAACGCCGAGTGGATTCGCAGCCTTTCCCCCGAGGAGTTCCACGCAGCGGCGCTGCCCTGGCTGCGCAAGACCCTCCACCGGCAGGATGTTGATACCGCCGCCCTCTGCGCCCTGCTCCAGGCCCGCTGCGAGCTTCTTTCCGACCTGCCGGAAAAGGTGGACTTCTTGGATGCGCTGCCCGACTACGACACCCAGCTTCACATCCACAAGAAGATGAAGACCGACAAGCCGGGGGCCCTTGCCATGCTGCGGGAAATAAAGCCTGTGCTGGAAGGCCTGGAAGATTGGAGCCAGCAGGCCATTCACGACGCCCTCTTTGCCCTGATCGAAAAACTGGGGGTGAAGAACGGGGCGGTGCTTTGGCCTTTGCGGGTAGCTCTTTCCGGCAAAGCGGTAACTCCTGGCGGCGGCGTAGAACTTGCCTATCTTTTGGGCAAGGCCGACTCCCTCTCCCGTCTGGAGGACGGCATTCTGCGTCTGGAAAAAGAACTGGGTTAACTTCTGTAATCAAAAGGACCGCCGGTTGGCGGTCCTTTTTTCTGGCCGGGGCTTTCCAGAGCCAAGGGAGAGGGAGCAGCTGTACCGCGTTTCCTCCCCCAAGACGCAAAACCAAAACAGCCCGCCCTTACTCGGGGCAGGCCGCATTGCTGCAACGTCTGGGGGCTTATCCAGCCAACCAATTAGAAGCTGATGTCCCCTTCGTCGGAGGGAGCGGATTCTTCCTCTTCCGAAAGGTCGGCAGCATAGTATTCCAGATCGTCGGGGTCGTCAAACATAAAATCGTCGTCGTCATCATACAGGTAGCTGCTGCGATTTTTAAAATAAGCGGCCAGAGCGATCACAACGCCCACAGCGGCCACAAAAAGCGCTACACACGACAGGAAGGTACTCTTTTTCATAGTCTTTTTCCCTTTCTTTTATATCTAATGAGTCTACTTCTCGTTTTATTATAATCATTTTACCGGCAAAGCACAATATGATTTTGACCAAAAATTGCAAATTCATTCTATTTAAGCTGAAAAATAGGGCAAAATTCTATCGGCATGAATTTTTTTAATAAAAAAGCGTCCTCTTTTTCCACTAGGCAAACCCATAAGAACCTACCGGGGCAAAAAAGGCTTGGGGCCGCCGGGGGCAAGGGGTGGGACGCCAAATAGAAGTTGACCTTTTTTGTCTCTTGGTTTACAATAGGAGTGCGCTTTCATGCTAATTGCGCCGCCTTTTGAGCGGCTTAAAACAGGGAGGAAACGGTTATGAAGATTGCCCCTTCGGTACTGGCCTGCGATTTTTCCCGGTTGGGAGAGGAATCTTTGGCCATGGAGGCCGCCGGTGCCGATTTGCTGCATCTGGATGTGATGGACGGCCACTTTGTCCCCAATATTTCCTTTGGCGCGCCGGTGATCAAAAGTCTTCGGCCCCGTCTTTCCATTCCCTTTGATGTACATCTGATGATCAGCGAGCCTCTGCGCTATGCAAAGGATTTCTTGCAGGCAGGGGCCGATTACATTACCTTTCATTTGGAGGCGGATTCCCCCATCGATCAAACCATTGAGTTCATTCGGCAGGGGGGAGCAAAGCCGGGGCTGGTCCTCAAACCGGTGACGCCGGCCGAGGCGGTGTTCCCCTATCTGGACCAGATCGACATGGTTCTGGTGATGACGGTAGAGCCGGGCTTTGGCGGCCAAAGCTTTATGGAGCACATGATGTCCAAGGTTGCGGTCATCCGGCAGGAAATTGACAATCGAGGGCTTTCCGTTCTGCTGCAGGTGGACGGTGGCATTGACGACACCACCGGCCCCATTGCCGCCAAGGCAGGAGCCAATGTCTTTGTGGCGGGTTCTTCTCTGTTCCGGCAGCCGGATTACGCCGCCGCGGTCCACACTCTGCGGGAAAGCTGCGCCGGAGCGGTTTAACCCCCTGTTTGCCGCGGATTTTTCCTCTAAAACCGGGCACGGTTAAGGAGAGAGCTTGATATGGTTTGGAAGGCTCAAAGGTTCCGGTTTTGCCGGAAACTTTCCCGGCCTTTCCTTTGGAAGCACAGAGGCTTTAGGCTTGGAGCTCGGCCAGGGTTTCGATGGCGTTTTCCAGCACCAGAAGCTTGCCGTGTTCCTCGATAAAGGCGGCCAGAACCGCACCTTCTCCCACGGCTTTTCCGTACTCCGAAAGAAAGAGGACGCTTAAATTATCCGAATAATCCAAAGGCCAGATCACCAGCCGGTACTGCTTTTCCAATAGATACAGACTGCTGCGCAAGATCCGGTGGACGCAGCGGAGCTTGGCTCCCGCGCAGGCCCGGATCAAGGCCTCGGAACACTCGAAGGCAAACACCACCGGTGCAGGGCCCGGCACAAACCGTCCGGCAGCAAAGACCTCTCCCCCCTGTAAGCGGGTGTAGTAGATGACACACCCTCCGTCCTGACTGGGAAACACCTCGATATACAGTTTGGCGCGACGGGGATTGAATCCTGCTTGGGCGCGCCCCTGTTCCAATAGGGATACCAGAGCCTTGCGGGTGTTTTCGTCGGAATAGTCGATGCTTTCGTAGTTGATCCCCAGTTCCTCCAAATCCTTCCGGGTGAGAAAGACCTTTAGCTTATCGTCATCTACCAACACAAACTCCATCTCTCACCCCTCCTGTCTGCTGGGTACAGAGACGCCTCTTTCAGGGCCTGTTCCCGCGTCAACAAATTGCGCAGCTCTTTCGGAATTCGCAGTATAAAGGAAGACCAACATCATGCCTATGTTTTCCAAGGGTATCGTGCTCAGCCAGCACAAGGAGCCCGCTTTTTCCAAACCTGTTCTTCGCTTTGTCCATCCCCAGACCGACTCCCTCAAGCTGGATTTAAAACAAATTGCGGTGCAGACCGAGCAGGACGCCATCATTGAGCTGGCCCGCCTGGCCCGGATTGTGGACGAGCGGGACGGCAAGCTCCTTTACCGCAAGCTGAGGAAAAGTCAGGGCAAGGCCAAAATCATCATCGCCGACGCGGTGGATGACGAGCCCTATGTTTCCAGCCGCATCGGGCCTCTTCTGCAAATGGGGGAAGAGGTAGCCGACGGGTTGGAGCTTTGCTGTACCGTCGCAGGCTGTCAGGAAAAGCGGATCATGGTGTACAAGATGATCACCGACCTGGAAACCCGCATTCCCCACTCCATTCAAAAAATCAAGGTGATGCGGGTGCGGGGAGGTTACCCCGCCTACCAGCAGAAACGGCTCAGCCACCTGGGGGATATGCCCCGTCTGGTAGTGGGGGTAGGCGCTCTCATTCATCTGGCCCGGGCGGTCTACCAGCAAAAGCAGCAAAGCACCGTGTTTTTGACGGTGGCGGGCAACTGTGTGGCCTGCCCCATGAATCTGGAGGTTTCTTTGGGGATGACGGTGATGCAGGTGCTGGAACGCTGCGGCCTGACCCAACAGCCCACCCGTGTGGTCTGCGGCGGCTCCATGACCGGGGTTTCCATTCTGGATACCGAGAATACCCTCATCACCCACACCACCCGGGCCATTTTGGCGGTGCGGGAAAACCAGCGGGATGCCCACTATACCTGCATCGGCTGCGGACGCTGCGAGCAGGTTTGCCCCTCGGGGCTCAACCCCATGTATATTCACCGGTTGGTACAGACCAACTACTACGCAGGGCTGCCGCTCTTTGACCCTCAGCTTTGTATCGGATGCGGAACCTGCAGTTATATCTGTCCTTCCAAGCTGGAGGTGGCGACCTCGGTGGCCACAGCCAAGGCATACGCTCTGGGCAAGGTTCCGGGGGAGGAAGAGGAGGATACCCCCGAAGCCGGGGCGAGCTCCCCCAGTTCTACCCGGCCGGAGCCGAATGCTCCTTTGGAGGAGAGCCCTCCCACCGGTGAGGCTCCTTCCGTTCCTGAGGAGGAAGCAGATGCTCAGGACGACGATCTCCTCAAGGATTTGCCCAACGCCGAATAGCCCACGGCCTGTGGACGGCAACGACTGAACGATTTCAGCGGAGGATTTATGCAACTCAAGCAGTATCCGGCTCCTCACATTCGAATGAGCCAAACCACTAGGGGAGTGATGGCCGACGCCATTGCCGCCCTGAGTTTTTTATACGCCATGGCTTTTTATTACCACGGTCCCCGGCCTCTGGTACTGGGACTGTTTTCCGTCTCTGTCTGCCTGCTCTGTGATATTCTGTGCAGCGTCATTTCCAAAAAACGGTACAACCTACGGGATTTTTCTGCTGTTGTCACCGGGATGATTCTGCCTTTAATGATGCCTGCCTCGGTGGAATATCACATCGTGGCAGTGGCAGGTATCTTTGCCATTGTGGTGGCTAAGGCTCCCTTTGGGGGAGTGGGACACAACGTGTTTAATCCGGCGGCGGCGGGGTTTTCCTTTGCCGCCATCTGTTTTGGAGACGCCCTGTTCACCTATCCCTCGGCGGATTTAAAGCTACCCCTGTGGAAGGCTGCCGAATTTACGCTGGCTACCTCTCCCGCCTTTATTCTGCGGCTGGGGGGAACCCCTGGCTACGACGTTATGTCTATGCTGCTGGGTAAATATCCCGGGCCCATGGGCGCCACTAATATTCTAGTATTGATTGCCTGTCTGATATACCTGGTTTCCCGGGGGACGGTGCGTTGGTCCATGCCGGTGAGCTTTTTTGCCACAGTGGCGGTGCTGGCCTTTGCTTTTCCCCGCAGTGCCGCCGGAGGCCTTGCCTCGGTAGGATTTGAGCTGGCCACCGGCCTGTTGTTGTTTGGCGGTATCTTTTTGCTGGGGGACCCGGTCACCACCCCCAAGCGGGAACTGTCCAAGGTAGCCTTTGGCATCACATCCGGTGTGATGGTGATGCTGTTTCGCCACTTTGGAAACATGGAAGAGGGCATCACCTTTGCCCTGCTGCTGATGAACGCCGCTGTCTGGGGATTCGATATGGTGGGAGAACGGATTGCCCGCTGGATGAGGAGGAAGAAGCTTGGAACTCTCGAAGGTGAGAAGATACCGAAAAAGGCATAAACTGATTGCCGCTTTGTTTTCCCAAAGCCCGGTTCTGATGATCGGGCTAAATCTTCCCTTTTTGATTGCCACCTCGGTGAGTTTGCGGGCTGCCGCCGCCCTTTCGCTGGAGCTGTTGGTGGTGCATATGGGAACCATGGTGGTGGCTTTGCTGGCCGCCCGCCACTGTCCCCGGGGTGCCCGCCCCATTGTCAACGTGGCGGCTTCCACCCTGTTGATGGTGGTGGCCCGCCTGTGGCTGCTCGCCTTCTTCCGGGGGGTTGTGGATTCTTTGGGAATCTATATTTATTTGATGGCTGTCAACGGCATGACTTTGACCCAGTCCAACTCTCTGGCCCACGATGCCCCCCCTCTGCCTGTGCTGCGGGGAGCATTCCTCAACGTGGTAGGGTTTTCTGTCCTGATGTTCTTCCTCTCCTTCTTCCGGGAGTATTTGGGCAGCGGAACTCTGTGGGGCAATCCCGTTGCCGTCTTTCTGCGGCTGCCGGGGGTTCTGGTGCCCTTCTTTGGATTTATCATGGTGGGCTTTTTATTGGCAGGGGCCAAGGTCCTCAACAAAAAGCTATTGGGTCTGGCCCTGCGGGAGCGTGCCCTGCGGGAGGCAAGGTTCTCCGTCATTGAGGATGATGTGGTTCTATAATCCACATCCTTATGGCGCTTGAAAGAAAAATTCCACATCAACAGCACTGCTTTTGGGAGAATGTCATGGAAAATTCCTTCCTGCTTTTTGTCTCCACCGCTATTGTGGCCCTTGCGGTGGAAAACGCGGTTTTGGCCCGGGGTCTTGGCATGGACAACCGCTCCATGTTTATCAAGGG